>NZ_JAPNNW010000015.1:0-78344 GCF_027853465.1 Allofournierella sp. CML151
AGGGCTTGCCTTCCGTGAAGAAGGCAAGCCCTTTTCTTTTCTGTTTCGTAAAATGGCTCTGATTACTTGGCGTTCATGAAGCACTCCCGGTTCTGCCACAGGTAGATGCCGCCGGAGAGCAGGGTCACCAGCGCCACCGCCCAGCACAGCACCATGGAGATGAGACCCACAGCCATGATATCCCCACCGCTGGAGAAGGCCGCTGCGAAATAGTAGAACAGAATCGTGAGCATCTGCAGCACGGTTTTCACCTTGCCCCACATATTGGCCGCGATCACATGGTTGGAGGAAGCCGCCACCATGCGCACACCGGCCACAGCGAACTCCCGGGCCAGGATGATGGCCACCACCCAGATGCTGCACACGCCGTCCCGCATCATGTACAGGAAAGCCACAGTGGTGAGCAGCTTGTCGGCCAGCGGATCGGCAAACTTGCCGAAGTCGGTTACCAGATTCCACTTGCGGGCCAGGTAGCCGTCCAGAAAATCGGTGAAGCTGGCCACTGCGAACACCACGCCTGCCGCCAGATACCAGGCGGGCACAAAATTCGAGGTACCGTACTGGCTCATCTGAGCAAGTACCATAAACACCGGCACCAGCACAATGCGGGCCAGGGTGAGTTTATTGGGCAGATTCATCCTTCTCATCCTCCACTACATAGCCGTACAGATCGTACATATCGCTTTCCTCGATGTACACCTGATAGAACTCGCCGGGATACATCGGGTCCTCACTGGAAACGCACACATTGCCGTCGATCTCCGGGGCATCCGCCTCGCTGCGGCACAGGTACAGGCCACTCTCCTCGTCGATGCCGTCGCAGATCACAGTGAGGGTCTTGCCCATCTTCTCCTCCAGCTTGGCGGCGCTGATGTTGGCCTGGGCCCGCATGATGATGTCGGCCCGGCGCTGCTTCTCCTCCTCCGGCAGCTGGTCCGGCATGGAGGCAGCCACGGTGTCCTCCTCGGGGCTGAAGGCAAAGCAGCCCAGCCGCTCGAAGGCAGTGTCCTTCACGAACTGGCACAGCTCGTCGAACTCCTCCTCGGTCTCACCGGGGTAGCCCGCGATCAGGGTGGTGCGCAGAGTGATGCCGGGAATGGCCTGGCGCAGGCGCTGGATGGCGCTTTCCACCACCTGGCGGTCGCCCTTGCGATTCATGGCCTTGAGCACCCGGCTGTTGCAGTGCTGGATGGGCAGATCCAGATAAGGCACCACCTTCTCGTTGCGGACCATGGCCGCGATGAAGGCGTCGGTGATGCGCTCGGGGTAGGCATACAGGATGCGAATCCAGCGGATGCCCTCGATCTTATTCAGCTCATCCAGCAGCTCACAGATGCTGTTCTTGCCCCAGTCGTCGCCGTAGGCGGTGGGGTCCTGAGCCACCAGCACCAACTCCTTCACGCCCTCATTGGCCAGCCAGCGGGCCTCGGCCAGGCAATCCTCCATGGGACGGCTGCGCAGCGGACCGCGGATCAGCGGGATGGCACAGTAGTGGCAGCGGTTGTTGCAGCCCTCGGCAATTTTCAGATAGGCGTAGTGATGAGGGGTGGAGATCACCCGGCGGCCGCCCAGGGGCAGGTCGGTCTTGGGGCCGTAGTACTCCCGGTTCTGGTCCTCCGCGCCGCCGCACAGACGGTCGATGATCTGGGGAATGGCCTTGTTGGAGCCGATGCCCACCACCGCGTCCACCTCGGGGATTTCGGTGCGGATCTCATGCTGGTAGCGTTCGGCCAGGCAGCCGGTGACCACCACCTTCAAGTTGGGGTTCTGCTCCTTGTAGGAGCAGGCGTTCAGGATATTCTCGATGGCCTCGGTCTTGGCGCTCTCGATGAAGCCGCAGGTGTTCACGATGATCACATCCGCCAAGCTCAGGTCGGCGGTGGTGGTGTGACCGGCAGCGATGAGACCGTGGCACATCACGTCGGCATCCACCTGGTTTTTGGGGCAGCCCAGCGAAATGATTGCGATATTCAATGCAGTATTCTCCTTTTTTGTCTGGTTCGTTTGCACCGCGCCGCTCCCGATTTGCAGGCGGGCGGTCATTACAGGAAAAGGCGAGGGAGAACTCTCCCTCGCCTTGTTATTCTATCATGTTTCTAGGGGTAAAGTCCAGCATTGCGGGGTGGAAGTTGGCGGAAATCCGCCCGTTCCCCCGCCCTTTCCGCTTTAGAACTCCGGCTCCCAGTCCGGCTGGTCCTCCTCGGGCGGGTTTTCCTCCTCCCAGCGGGCCAGTGCCTCCTTGATGTCCCCCAGGGAAAAGCCCCGGCGAGCCATGGCGGCAATCACGTTCTGGCGCTTGCCCGCGGCCAGCTTGCGGCCGTAGCTGCGGCACAGCAGCTGGTACACCGCGTCGGCGGAGCTTTCCTCTTCAAAAAGCTCCTCCAGCACCTGGGCGGCAGTCTGCCGGTCCACACCCTTTTCCGCCAGGTGGGCCCGGATCTGGGCCGGGCTCTTGTGGCGGGCCAGCAGATACTTGGCCCGATGACGGGCAAAGGCCTCGTCGTTGATCAGCCCCAGCTCCACACAGCGGGCCACGGCCGCCGCAGCCGCCCGGTCGTCCTCCAGCTTTTTGCGTACCTTGTCATACAGCTCACCGCTGGAATGGTCCCGCAGCGAGAGGTATTCCATGGCCTTGTCCAGCGCGCGGCGGTAGGCCTTGTCCTCCTCTTCAAACAGCACAGCCTCAGTCCTCTACCATGATGTCCAGATCGGCCTCGCTCACCGCGGCAGCCTTCTCCTGAGCAGGGGCCTCCGCTGCGGCGGGGGCGGGCGCAGCCACCACCGGGGTCACCGAGCCCTTCGCCTTCTTGCCGCCCTTCACCAGCTTGTCGGCGTTCTGGCGTACCAGCTCCTCGATCTCGGCCATCAGCTCGGGATGCTCCTTGAAGTAGATCTTCACGTTGTCGCGGCCCTGGCCCAGACGGGTCTCACCGTAGCTGAACCACGCACCGCTCTTCTGCACGATGCCCAGAGTCACCGCCAGATCCAGGATCTCGCCGGTCTTGCTGATGCCCTCGCCGAACATGATGTCGAACTCCGCCTCCTTGAAGGGAGGGGCCACCTTGTTTTTGACCACCTTGGCGCGGGTACGGTTACCGATGAAGGCACCGGTGGAATCCTTCAGGCCCTCGATGCGGCGCACGTCGATACGCACGGAGGAGTAGTATTTCAGTGCACGGCCGCCTGCGGTTACCTCGGGGTTGCCGTAGGTCACGCCCACCTTCTCACGCAGCTGGTTGATAAAGATGGCCACGGTGTTGGTCTTGCCGATAACGCCGGTCAGCTTGCGCAGAGCCTGGCTCATCAGGCGAGCCTGCAGGCCCACATGGGAGTCGCCCATCTCACCCTCGATCTCGGCGCGGGGCACCATAGCGGCCACCGAGTCGATGACGATGGCATCGATGGCGCCGGAGCGAACCAGTGCCTCGCAGATCTCCAGTGCCTGCTCGCCGGTATCCGGCTGGCTTACCAGCAGGCTGTCGATGTCCACACCCAGGGCACGGGCATACACCGGGTCCAGCGCGTGCTCCACGTCGATGAAAGCAACCTCGCCGCCGGCCTTCTGGGCCTCGGCCAGCACATGCAGCGCCAGGGTGGTTTTACCGCTGGATTCCGGTCCGTAGATCTCAACCACACGGCCGCGGGGCATACCGCCCACGCCCAGCGCCAGGTCCAGCGACAGGCTGCCGGTGGAAATGGCGTCCACCTGCATGGCCACGTTGCTGCCCAGCTTCATTACGGCACCCTTGCCGAACTGCTTTTCGATCTGGGCCAGCGCGGTCTCCAGCGCGGCCTTTTTGTCTCCCGCCGCCTTTTTGCTGGGAGAAGGAAGAGGTTTCTTGTCTGCCATAATGTGTTTGCTCCTTTATTCCAATCGAATTTGTCTTCACAATTTCGCCGCCCCCGGCCTGCCGGCCGGGGCGGCGTTTATTTCTTCTGTCTTATTATACACAAAAGAGAAGAAACTTACAACTGCAAGTTGTAAGTTTCTGGTTAAACGACCGTTTTATCGGACGATCATCACTCTTTTTCAGGTTTTTTGCCCCAGGACCACCCGGTCCTTGCCCGCCAGATCCTGCCGGACAGCCACATTCCGGTAGCCCGCAGCCTCAAAGATGCCGCGCACCGCCGCGCCCTGCTCCCAGCCGATCTCCACCGCCAGCCAGCCGCCTTGCCGCAATGCGGCAAGGTAACCGGGAGCGATGTGCTCATAAAACGCCAGCCCCTCGTGGGCTGCCTCCAGAGCCATTTCCGGCTCAAAGCGCAGCTCCGGCTCCAGTTCCTTCATCTCGTCGCCGGTCACGTAGGGCGGGTTGGAGAGGACAAGATCCAGGCTCTCCGGCGCCAGTTGGTTCTGGTAGGTGAATACATCCCCTGCCACCGGCTGTACTGCGGGCCGCTCTGCATCAAAGCCGGGCAGTGCTCCGGCGGCATTCCGGGTCAGGTAGACAAAGGCCTCGGGGCTTTTTTCCAGGCAGGTGACCTGCGCGGCAGGGACCAGTCGTTTGATGCCCAGGCCCACGCAGCCACTTCCGGCGCACAGGTCCAGCACCTGCGGGCCGGTTTTGCCTGCCAGCAGCTCCGCGCCGGTCTCGCACAGCAGCTCGGTGTCCGCCCGGGGAATCAGAACCCCGGGGCCCACCTCCAGCTCAAAGTCCAGAAAGGGCCAGCGCCCCGCCAGATACTGAAGCGGATACCGCTGCGCCCGCTTTTCGGTCAGCTGCTCCAGACGCCTCTTCTGCTCTGCGGTGAGCTCGCCGTCCATCCAGCGCCAGTTTTTCCCCGCCACCAGCTCCATCAGGCAGGCAGCGTCAAAGGCTGCATCCTCCACGCCGGCTGCTTCCAGCCGGGCCCGCGCCCAGGCATGGGCGGTCCGGGGCGCGCCGCTTACCACAGTCCGTCCTCCGGGCGGCCGGGCAGCACCGGCTTCACCGCGGCGATGGCCACCTCGATCATGGAGTCATCCGGCTCGAAGGTGGTCAGCCGCTGCAGCCAGAGACCCGGCGCGCTGATGATGCGGGTAGCCAGGTTGTCATACCGGCCCGCCAGCTTGATCAGCTCGTAGCTGATGCCCATCACCACCGGCAGCAGCAGCAGCTTCAGGAACACACGCAGGCCGGTGCTGCTCCAGGGCAGCACACTGAACAAAAGAATGCTCACGATCAGCACCAGAATCATAAAGCTGGTACCGCAGCGGGGATGGAACCGGCAGTGATGGCGGATGTTCTCCACCGTCAGCTCCTGACCCGCCTCATAGCAGGCGATGGTCTTGTGCTCGGCGCCGTGATACTCAAACACCCGGTGAATCTCCTTCATGCGGGTGCACAGGAACAGGTAGATCACGAACATAGCAATCTTGAGTACGCCTTCCAGCAGTACCTTGCCCCAACCCAGGGGTACAAAGTGGTTGATACCACCTACAATGGCGGTGGGTAATACCATAAAGAGCACAATGGCCAGCATGCCGCCCATCACCGCGGCCAGTCCCATCAGAAAGTTCTGGAACTTGGGGCCGGTATGCTCCTGCAGCCACAGGTCCAGCTTGCCGGGCTGCTCCTGCTCCTCCTCGGGCATGCTCACCTCGGCGGAGTGCATCAGGTACCGGTAGCCCAGCACCAGGTTCTCGATCATGGAGCAGGCGCCCCGCACGAAGGGGATCTTTTGCCACTTGTGATGCTTCACGTCCTCCATCGTCAGGTCGATCCCGCCATCCGGCTTGCGCACGGCCACACAAATCTTTTTAGGGCCGCGCATCATAATGCCCTCCATCAGGGCCTGACCGCCCACACTGGTCTTAAAACATTCCTTTGGTTTTTCCATTCTTTCTCCTTTCAGCCGGGCTGACACACCGGCTCCAGCTGCACTGCGCCGTCCTCTGTGTTCACCCGGTAAAGCCAGCCTGACCGCACCGGCGTCCCCGCCTGGTCAGTCAGCATCTCCTGGTCCGCGGTGGGCTGGCCATCCGCCGCGCAGTACACGTACTCAAACCCCTGTTCCACCAGGTACTCGTTCCACCGCAGCGAAAGCCCGTGGGAATCACCGCACTCGGTGGGGGACCAGTACTCCACCTGATTGGGCAGCAGCGCATAGCGCAGCAGCTGACCCAACCGGTCCATGGAGGAGGCCTGGGTGATTGCAAGCACCCGGTCGGTGGGTTCCAGACAATCGTGCAGAGCCTCGGCCTCCTGCAGGATGCCGTCCACTCCGGATGCCTGATCGCCCATGAACTGCTCAAATACCGTCTGATAGGCGCCGGGCAGCCAGCGGGCCGGGGCCTGCCAGTTCAGACAGGCAAGGAAGGCCGCTCCCGCGCAGCACCAGGCCAGAGGCTTTCCTCTGCCCCAATACTGCCAGACCGCCGCCCCCAGCACCAGATAAAGGGCGCCGGTGGGGAGCGGACCGATGTAGCGGCTGAAGGCGGAAAGGGTCAGTGCTTCGCCCTCCTGGAACAGGTACACATAAGAATAGCACACCGACGCCGCATACACAACAAAAATCAATGTAAAAACTGCCAGCACCGGGCGCAGTTCCTGCCGGCGCAGCCGGGGCAGCAGGCAGGCCAGCGCCCACACCACCGCCAGCATCGCCAGGGCGGAAAGTCCCCAGCGCTTGGCCAGCGGCTGAACCGCCAGTGCCCGCAAAAAGGAGGGGATCACCTGCCCTGCCAGACCCTCGCCCTTCAAAAAGGCGGTCAGATTGTCCGGCGTATAGGCCTGGGGCGCATCCTCAGTAAAATAGGAAACATAGCCCTTTGCGGCGCACAGCCAGCGCCAGCTTTGCCACAGGCCCGCAGCAGCCGCCACGGTAACGCCCGCAAAGGCAAGCCTGCGTGCCCGGCCTTTGCTGCAAAACAGCGCCTGCCGCCACAAAATTGCTACTGCCAGCAGTCCCGCCGCCGCATACAAAACGCCGGTGCTCTTGGTCAGCACCAGCAGGCAGGCCAACAGGCTCACGGTCAGTCCGTCCAGAAGGTCCGGCCCGGTGCGGCCGCGCCAGGCCGTGTAGGCCATGCAGCCCAGCATCAGGCCCATCAAAGGCTCCACCACCAGGCTCTCGGTGTAATAGTGATTGAACAGTGCCGGGAACAGCAGCAGGAACACCGCGCCGCCCACTGCGGCGGCGGCTTGCCGCAGCCTGCCGCCCTCGCTGGTTTTCTCCAGAAGAGGCAGTGTCAGGCCGGTGTACCACAGCAGCTGCCCCCAGAACAGCATGGGGTGAGAAAAGGGCTGCCCGATCTGCAAAAACACCAGCAGCATCTGAGCGCCGGGCGGATAGTCCGCATAGGCGCTGGCCAGCCGGGCGCCCTCTGGGAAGGCCTCCAGTCCACACATCTGCTTGCTGAAAAGCGCCCAGTGAAGCAGATCATCCAGCATCACAAAGCGGATCTGCCGCATCAGCAGCCAGCCCGCGGCCATGGCCAGCACCAGGGCAAACACGCCCGGGCGGATCAGAAGAGCCACGCACCGGCCTGCACCGGCTTTGCGGCAACGAACCACCGCCGTCAGGCAGGCCGCACCGGCGCACACCGCCATCACCGGCAGTGCCGAGCTTTTGTGCCCGGCCAGCGTGGCGCAGTAGGTTACAAGAGCGGTCCCGGCCAGAACAACCTGGACCGTACGTTCCAGTGGCCGTTCCAACGCCAGAGCCAGCGCCGCGGCCAAAACGATCAAAATCAGAATCGTCACAGGGTTACTCCTTTTCCGGGCTTTCTTTCGGGGCATTCACCGCCCAGTCCGGCGCTTCGCCGCTGCCCCGGTAGATGGGCAGGCGCAGGGTCACAGTGGTGCCCTTGCCCAGCTCAGAGGAAATATCTGCCGAGCCGTCCAGCGCAGTCATGATTTCATCCACCACTGCAAGGCCGATGCCGCTGCCGCGCACCGCGCCCTTGCCCTTGAAGAATTTCAGCTTCACATTTTCCAGATCATCCGGCGCAATGCCCCGGCCCTCATCCTTGATCAGCACGTACACATTCTCGCCGTCCTGCAAAAGGTCCAGAGTGATGGCCCCGCCGGGCGAGGAATATTTCACCGCGTTGTCCATCACGTTGATGAACACCTGGCGCAGCCGGCTGCCATCCGCCCAGATCGGCAGGGGCAACTCCGGCTCCTCATACACCAGCCGCAGCCCCTCGGCGCGGATGCGCGCCTCCATGAACAGGGCCGCGTCGGTGAGCTCGGCCACCAGATCCAGAGGCCGGCATTCCAGCTTCACGCCGCTCTGCAGCCGGGAGAAGCTGAGCAGCTCCTCCACCATATCGTACAGCCGGTCGGTCTCCCGCCCGATGATGGACAGGCCCTTGCGGTAGTTTTCGTCCTCCGGGTCCCGGATATGGGCGATGGTCTCCACCCAGCCCCGGATGCTGGTGAGCGGGGTACGCAGCTCGTGGCTCACCGACGAAATAAACTCGTTCTGCAGCCGCTCGGTTTTGGAAAGCTCCCCCGCCATCTGGTTGATGGTATTGCACAGCCGCCCGATCTCGTCGCCGTCGCTGCCCTCGGGCAGGCGGGCGCTCAGATCGCCCCGGGCGATGGCGTTGGCCGTCTTGGCCACCTCGTCCAGCGGACGCACAATGGAACGGATGAAAAACACACCGCTCCAGGCACTGAACAGCAGGATCACCGCACCAAGGCCCAAAGCCAGCAGCACCCGTTCCACCATCATCTGGTCCACCATGGTCAGGCTGGTCACCATACGCAGGGCCGCCACATCCTCCGCCGGGTAGGGTACCATCACGGAAATGGCCATCACCCGCTCACCGGTCACACTGGTATACACGCTGCGGCCGCTGCTGTTGGGGGATTCCATGGCCATGAGAAAATCCTCCGGGGCCTTTTCATAGCGCAGCGTTCCGCCCGAGGAGGTGGCGATCACCTGACCCTCACTGTCCAGCAGCATGAACTCGAACTTGTCCTTCTCGTCGAACTGCTCCACCATCCGGCGCAGCAGGCTGCCTCGGCTCTGGGAGGTTTGCTCCGCGCTCTGGCCGGTGGTGATCTTCAGCTGACCGCCCATGCTGGAAATTCGGCTGAGCATGGCCTGCTGTACCCCGTTATAGCTGCCTGAGATCAGGGTATAGATATAGATGCTCACCGCGCCTGCCACCAGCAAAAAGGTGATCAGAAGGCTGCTGCGCAGCCATCGTTTGGTGATGCTGTTCATGGCAGCCCCCTTCCTGTATACCTGCCTGTCATCCGTTCCAGCGGTAGCCGTAGCCCCACACAGTGAGGATGTGCTTGGGGCTGGAGGGCTCGTCCTCCACCTTCATGCGAAGGCGGCGGATGTTCACGTCCACGATCTTCACATCGCCGTAGTAATTTTCGCCCCAGACCCCTTCCAGGATCTTTTCCCGCACCAGGGCAGTGCCGGGGTTCTGGAAAAACAGCTCCATGATCTGGAACTCCACCTGGGTCAGATCGATGGGCTTGCCCGCCTTGTACAGCACCCGGCTCTTCTGGTCCAGAATAAACTGGCCGCTCACCATGCGGGTCTCGTCCGGAACGGGAGCCTCTGCCGCGCCCCGGTTGACCCGGCGGCACAGCGCCTCGATGCGGGCCAGCAGCTCGGACACGCTGAAGGGCTTGGTCATATAGTCGTCGGCTCCGATGGACAGGCCGCGGATCTTATCCTGCTCCATGCTCTTGGCGCTCAGGATAATGATGCCGATGTTCGGGTCGTCCCGGCGGATGGTCTCACACAGGGAAAAGCCGTTCATGCCGGGCAGCATCACGTCCAGCACAGCAGCGTCGCATTTCTGGCCCTGGCTGAGCAGCGCCAGGCCCTGCTCGGCACTGCCGGCCTCCAGCACCTGATAGCCCGCCATCTGAAGATTCAAGGCGATCAGCTCGCGGATGCTGGTCTCGTCTTCCACAACTAACACTCTACGCATGCAATCAAACCTCCTATAAAAACGGGGCGGGCGGCTTTTGCCGCTCACAGCACCCGGAAGCAGTCGGTCAGTGCCGCCGGCTGCAGGTTTTCGCCGTTTTCTCCCACATGGGAAGCCAGAATTCTGGCCTGTACCTTTTTGCCGCCCACGTTCCCCAGGCGGAAGTAGGACCCGCCCTCGGTGCTGGGCTCCACCACCCGGACCTCCAGGTAGCCGGTACCGTCCTCCAGGCTGCGGATGGCCCAGCTGCCCTCCTGCGAGCCTTCCTTCACCTGGATCTTGCCCTCCCAGCTGGGGGGCAGCTCCAGGTAAAAGCCATTTTCCAGATCCACAATGCCGAAGCTCTTCTCCGGATCGGTGCTGGTGTAGTCCATCCAGGCCACAAAGCTCAGGCGGCCCACCGTGATGTGGCCGTTGGCATCCGGCAGCTCCACCGGAATCTCCACCGTTCCGTCGCCGTCAATGTCGGTGCTGGTGAGCAGGCTGGAATAGCGGATGCTCTCGCTATAAACGTCCACCGGCAGCAGAGGGGTATATTCCTCCAGCTGCTGGGTGGCGGCATTGTAGCTCAGCAGAATGCTGGCCAGCGCCGAGCCGGAGCCCACGTAGCCGTCCAGCACCAGATAATAGCCACCGTCCGATCCGCTGCTCAGGTGCAGAGCCTCGCAGCTGGAAAACCGTTCCGGACTCAGCCAGAACTCCTGGGCCATGGTGAACTCGCCCCGGATGGCCGTGAGCAGCTGCACCTTCATTCCATCAACCGTCTGAGGGCCGATCAGGATCAGGTCCTTCAGACCGCTGCCGGTGATATCCTGCAATTCATACTGGGAATAGGCCTGCTCCATTACCTGGGTAAGAGTTCGGTCCTGGTAAGCATATACCGAAAGATATTTTTCCCCACTGGTGCCCACATAGCCCACCAGCAGCTGCATTCCGCCATCGCCGCTCATGGCCGCAGTGCTCACACTGTCCACCTCGGCGGAAAGGCCCTCGAGCTCCTGGGTCACCACCCAGCTGCCGCCGGACTGCTCCAGAATCGCCAGGCAGACGTTCTGCAGCCCGGAGCTCACATACAGCGCCGCCGCGTCCATGGAGCCGTCGCCGTTCCAGTCGCCGAACAAAAACGGGGAAAGGATATCGCCGTTCTGGGGGTATTTCAGCTGAGGCGCCTCGCCCAGATAGGCCGTGAGCGCCTTCTGCACATTGGTCTGGGGTCCGGCCAGCTGGGGGGCGCGCAGAAGCTCCTCCACACCGCCGCTCATGCTGCTGGCGCAGCCGCACAAAAGGCTTGCCGCCAGCACAAGTGCCGCCAGAGCCATTCGTTTCACGGCCGTCACCCCCTTCCCGCCCGCGGCATCTCGTCCCACGGGCCAAAAAAGATAATCTGCTTTATTATATCATGATAACACGCTGATTCCAAGTAGCATCGTCAAAACCCCCGCCGCCAAGCCCGTTGCCACCTTGTCCGCCGGGCCCAGCCGGTAGGCCATGGGCAGCAGCTCGAAGGCCGCCGCCCAGCACATCACCCCGGCCACTCCGGCCAGCATTCCATTCAGAAAGCCCGGGGTAAGCAGCGACCCCAGCAGCCCGAAGGCCAGCACCGCACCCACCGGCTCGGCCAGACCGCTGGCAAAGGCCGCGCTCGCCGCTTTGGCCCGGCTTTTTGTAGCATAATACAGCGGCGCGGCCACCGCCATGCCCTCGGGCAGGTTGTGCAGCCCCACTGCCAGGCTCAGCCGCAGGCCCGCCGCCGGGTCTGCCACGCCCGCGAACAGGGTAAGCGCTCCCTCCGGCAGATTGTGGGCCAGCAGTGCAAGGCCGGTGACCAGCGCGCCCCGCAAGGCAGCCGCCCGGCCCTCGCCGGTTGCCTCCTGTTTTGCCTCGGGCAGCAGCTGTTCCAGCAGTGCCGCCAGGACCATGCCCAGCAATGCCAGACTGGTCACCGCCAGGCTCGCACCCGCCGGGCCCATGGCTTGTCGCCAGCCCGCCAGCGCATGGGGAAGCAGGTCCAGCAGGCTCATGGCCAGCATCACTCCCGCCGCAAAGCCGCTGCACAGCGCCATCGTCCGCCGCCCGGGGCGAAAGAGGGCGGCAACCAGCCCGCCAATGCCGGTGCTCAGCCCGGCCAGAACTGTCAACGTGAGCGCATGCAGCATAAAACAACACCCCATATCCTTTTTGTACAAGGATATGGGGTGTGAAAAAGCGCTATGCGTATGGGCACTCAGCTCCGGCCGCTGAGCAGCACCCGGATCTTGGCCTCCAGCGCCAGGGCAAAACGTGCCTGGCTGGCCGCGTCAAAGTGCATCCAGTCCGCCTCGCCCGGCTGCACATAGGGGTTGCAGTCCATGAATTCACAGCCGGTATCCCGGGCGGTCTGCTCCATCAAAGCGGGCAGCAGGCGGGATTTTTCCACGCAGCCCTCGCCCATCTCCTGGCCCACGCGGGGTACCTGGTGCACCCGGGAATCAATCATGATGGGCGCCACGATCAGCACCTTGGGTTCGCCTGCCCACACCGGCAGCTGCTTTGCCCGTGTCACCAGACGGGCCAGCCCGTCGGCAATGTTCTGGGCGGTGGCGGAATAACGCTGCTTGCAGTCGTTGGTGCCCAGCATCACCACCAAAAGATCCAGCGGACTGTGGGTGTTCAGGGCCGTGGCCAGGTGGGCAAAGCCGCAGAGGCCCTCGTTCAGCGGGTCTTCAAACACGGTGGTGCGGCCGCACACCCCTTCCTCTGCCACCAGATACCCCTCGCCCAGCTGCTCCTGCAAAAGGCGGGTCCAGCGGGCATCGTCCTCATAGCGGCCGCCGGTGGCGGCGCAGTAGCCCCAGGTGTTGGAATCGCCGTAGCATACAATGTGTTTTCTGTTCATGGATATTCGACCGCCTTTTCGCGTTGTTTTCTGCCCCCTATTGTAGCAGAGCAGAGGGCGCAAAACAATGCCCGCGGGCAAAATTCATCAATCATCCACCCAGGTGAAGTACCGGTATTCGGGCACGTTGTTCCAGTAGTCGTCTTTTTTGATGAGGGCGTAATATTCCCGCATATTCTTCCACCGCTCCGGTTCGCCCGTCTGGTTCATACCAATGCGGCTGTTTTCGCTTCGTCGGTATACCACCACATAGCTGTCCCCCAGAGGTGCCCGGGCATACAGCACAAATTCACCGCCGCCGCCTTCCCAGCTTCCCCTCAGCGTCATCTCCTGCATGCTGCCGTCGCTCAGATTCAGCGAACAGTACCGCAGAGGCCGCTCCGCACTCATTAAAAAAGCATGGCCATCCCACACATACTGCAGCCCGAAACCTTGCTCCGGCGTCTCCGGGCACCACAGGACTCTCCGCTCACCGCTGGCCAGTTCCACCGCACAAAGCTCCCAGCTTTCATCGTCCTGCAAATACAGTATCCCATCCTGCACCAACAGGTTGGAATGGGCCGGTTCTGGAAAATCGGCGAGTTCCCGCACCTTTCCGGTGGCAAGGTCCAGCTGCCAGTAGACGCATCCATCCTCCCGGAAGCTTTGGAATACCGGCTGACCGGCCATCTCCCCCGCAAATTCCCCCTCCGGAAGAGGTTCCGGGTACTCCACCGGGCGCGCCTCGGTTTCGCCGTTCCCACAGCGAAGCACCTGCGGGCTGTCGATCCGGCTTTCCTGCCCGACGAAAAACCAGACCGCGTCCTGCCACGCAAACACCACCAGCCGGGCAGTGCTGTCCGACCAGCCGTTCAATGCGTCAGAGATGGGCACAATGTCCGTTGCATCTTCGGTCTGCCAGAGCAGTACGGCCCCGCTCCCGTCCAGCTCGCTTCGCCAGATCTGCCCGCTGCGGCCTTTCTGGTTCCAGAGGCTGTCTGTGGAATAGTACAGGAACTTCCCGTCGGTGACCGGATAGCCGAGCAGCCTTCTCTGTCCCCCAATGGGCAGTACAAGATAGCGGGCGGTCATATCGGCGGTATCGCACACCACATTTTCCGTGGTGTAATAACGCCGTCCGTCCCAGGAGGTAAGCAGCCCTGTACCCGGCTGCTCCTGACTTTCCGGTGCCGCCGAAGCCACCGGAGTCGTGGATTCGGCCGGCTGCCCGCAGCCCACCACAAGCAGCAGCGCCAGCGCCGCTGCAAGCAGATGTTTTGCTTTTCTCATTCCGCCTGCTCCCCTTCCTGTTCAAAAATCCGGTAGTCGGGCCGGCCCGCCCAGTAATCCTCTTTGGCAATGAGGGCCAGCTCCTGCAGGGCAACCCGGGAATACACCGGCTCTCCCACCTCGTTCATCCACACCGTGTCCGTGGTGCATCCTCTCTCCACATCGATCAGGTAGTATTCCCCAAGCTGCGCCCGGATGTGCAGCGGCGTGCCGCCCTCATCCGTCAGCACGCTCTCCACCCTCTGGCCGGTGGCGCAGTCCACATACCACTGGCCCGACTCATAGCCTTCCATTCCCCGAACACGCAGTTTTCCATCCCAGATATCCTTCATGCGAACCAGCAGATAGCCGTCATCCGAGCTGGCAAGCTGCCGCACCGTCCCGGTTTTCAGGTCCAGACAATACACCCGCTCCTTGCCGTCCGGGTTGTCGGCGGACATGGTGCCCGCGCAGACGAAATTCTCCCGGATCAGCAGCGGCGGCCCCAGAAACAGCTGGGCCGCCTGGGGGTTTTCGCCGCTCAACAGAACCGTAATCTCCCCGGTCTCCGCGTCCAGCTGGAACAGACCCGCCTCCGGCTCCCACGAATCCCGCAGCACAGCCCGGCCCTGATACTCGCCCCAGAAGCGCATATGGCCGCCCAGCTGTTTCACCGGCTCACAGGAGCCGGATACCGGGTCCCACACATAGAGCCAGGTGGAATTCTCTTCCTCCTCGCCCCACCGGTGCACAAGGAAACAGCGCCGTTCACCGCCGCGCAACAGGATGGGCCGTTTGTCGTATTCGCCCCCACCGTCGGTGTAGGCAACTTCAATCTGCTCATGCTCACCGCATTCATAAAGGATCTGTACATCTCCGCCTTCCAGCGGCACCCGGCTCAGCGCCTCACTGGCGTCCTCCCCCGGCCGGGTCAGGACGAAATACAGCGCCTGCCCGTCCGAGACCGGGCCATCACTGCTCATCCGGTATCCGTCCGGCAGCTTCAGGTCCCACTGTTTCAACGTCATGGTCTCCAGATCATAGTACGCACTTCTGGTGTAATAACCATGGCTGTCGGTGCTGCGCAGCACCTGGGTCTGCGGCTCCTGGATCTGAATCGCGGGCGTTGGCGTGGGTGCCTCTGTGCCCGGGTCCGGCTCCTTCGCGCCACAGCCCGCCAGGAGCAGCAGAGGCAGCGTAACTGCCAGCAGCCAATGATTCCGTTTCACATGGCCCCCTCCTTCCGGTTTATTCCTCCAGCAGGCTCACATCCAGCTGAGCCAGCTCCTCCTGCTCCAGCGGGCAGACCCCGAACGCCAGCGCGCCGTCCACATAATTTGCGTACAGATACAGCTTCGCTCCCGGGGAATACCGGGCCCGCAGCTCGACAATGCTTTCCTCGTCCACGGGAAGCTGCGCCGTCACATCCAGCGCCTGCCAGTCCTCCAGCACATCCAGGCCGGTGACTGCCAGATATTCGTCCATCAGATGCTCCAGGTCCTGCCCGGTGTACTCCTGAACAGGATTCATCCGCAGCCGCACCAGCTGCCCCTGGGAGCTAAGCTCCCATTCCAGAGTGTTCCACATCTCTGCCCCCACCGGTGTATACAACCACCAGGCGGAAAAACCCACACTGTCGGAAATGGTTTGCCAGCTGTCCGCTTGCGCGATCTGCCGTTCCAGCTCCGCCTGCTCCTCCTCGCTCCAGAAATCCATCTGGTGCAAAAAGTCATACAGCCGGTCGGGCGCGTCGCCCAGGGCTTCCTGATTCGTCATCTGCAAAAGCGCTCCCGCGTAGTTTTTGATTCCCAGCAGCTGATCCCGGTCGTAAAGCTGGCGGGCAAAATCAATGCTTCTCGCCTGGGTGCTCTGCCCGTCAGCCGTCAGCTGGCGGGGCATGACCTGGGTATACAGCACCTCGTCGCTTCGCTCCATCAGGGGCAGCGGAGCGGCCAGCACCAGTGCCAGAAAGGCGAAAGCCGCCAGGAAGGCCGCTGCCGTAAAAAGCCTCTGTTTCATACCGTCCCCTCCCGCAAGTTCAGTTCCACCACCGTGCCCTGACCCAGCCTGCTTGTAAACCGCAGTTCACTGCCGTGCAGCCGGGCAATGCGGGCGCAGAGGGCCAGACCCATGCCGCTGCCGTTCTGGGCTCGGGCGCGGGATTTGTCCACCATATAAAAGGGTTCGGTGATGTGGGGCAGGTCCGCCTCCGGAATGCCCCGGCCCCGGTCCACTACCCGCAGCACGATGCCATTTTCGGTGCGGCCCGCGGTGATGTGCACCCGGTCATCCTTCGGCTGGGCCCTGGCCGCGTTCACCACCAGATTACGCACCAGGTCCGCCAGCAGGTCCCGGTCCGCCAGCACCGTGAGCGCCGGGTTACATTGGATCTCCAGCATGGGCGCAAGCTCGGGCAGGCTGGCCGCCGTATCCCGCAGCACCAGCACAAGCCGCACCGGCTCCAGCGTGAGCTCCTCCTGCTCCACAAGCCCCATCAGCTGCATCAGCTTACCGCTCAAAGTCTCCAGCCGCAAAGCCTCCCGGTGGATGTACTGCACCGCCTGCCGTTGGTCCTCCGGGTCCATCTCGCCGCTGCGCAGCAGGTCGGAATAGCCCAGGATACTGGTCATGGGGGTCTTCAGCTCATGGGTAAAGGCGGACACAAACTGCTTTTGCCGCAGGATGGTGTCCTCCATCTGGTCCACCTTATCCCGTACGGTGGCAGTCATGGCGTCAAAGCTGCGGCTGAGCGCGCCCACCTCGTCCCGGCTTTTCGTGGCGGTGGACAGGGTGTAGTCCCCCGCCGCCACCGCCCGGCTGGCCTTTTCCAGCTTTTTCAGCGGGCGGATCATCCAGCTCACCGCCAGAGCCGCCGCCGCGCCCGCGAGGGCCAGCGCCGCCAGCTCCAGCCGGAACAGCTCCCGGAATTTGTCTTCCCGGGCCTGGAACACACCCGTCACGTCGTAGGCACTCACCAGCCAGTATTCCTCGCCAGCCACCTGCACCTGGCTTGCCATCATCATATAGCTGCTTTGGCCTGCCTTTTGCAGCAGCAGCGCCTCTTCTCCGGCCTCAATGGCCCGGAGTGCCGCCTGCTGCCCCAGCACTGCGGGCAGACTGGAATACAGCGGTTCCTCGCCCTGATATACCGCGAAGCCGCCTTCCTGCTGCCCCACATACCGGCCCAGGCTTTCGCCGTAATCCACCACGGCCTGTCCGCTCAACATTCCGTCACTGACCTTAACCAGCAGCCCGTTCTGCAGTGAATAGGTATCCCGCCGGTGAGCCAGGGTGTTCCGGGTACGAGCCTGGTCGAAGTTCCGTTCAAAATCCGTTTTGATCAGCCAGCCGCCGCCCGCCGCCAGCAGAACGCCCAACAACAACAGAATGGTCAGAACCAGTTTCGGCGCGAGTTTCATGGCGTTTCCTCCAATCGGTAGCCTATCCGGGGAATGGTACGGATCATGTGCTGCCAGCCCAGCTTTTTGCGCAGCCGGTGGATGTGGATGTCCAGGGTGCGGGTGTCCAGCTCGGCATCCCGTCCCCAGACCCGCTCGTACAGGGTGTCCCGATAAAGCGCAATGTTCTTGTTGTGCAGCAGCACCAGCAACAGCTGATACTCGGTGGGGGTGAGGGCCACCTCCTGCCCGGCCTTTTTCACCTGCCGGGTGGACACATCCACCGTCACGTCCCCGGCTTTCAGCATTGCCTGTCCCCGGCCGGAAAGCCGCAGCACATTTTCCACCCGGGCCAGCAGCTCCTCGGGGGCGAAGGGTTTTACAATGTAGTCGCAGGCGCCCAGATGCAGCCCCTTCACCCGGTCAGCCACGGTGGTCTTTGCGCTGATGAAGATCACCGGGATGCCGGTGGGCCGGATGAAGTCAATCAGCTCGTAGCCGTCCGCTCCGGGGAGCATGATGTCCAGCAGCACCAGATCGTACTCGTTTTTCTCCAGCAGCTCGGCGGCCTTCAGCCCGTCAAAGGCCATCTGGCAGGTATAGCCCATCCGGGCCAGCGTCATGGCGATCAGCTGCGCGATGGCCACCTCGTCGTCCACGATCAGAATCGGCTTCATTGCTCATGCCCCCTGTTTTCCTTTTCCATCCTGATGATAGCAACGCTATCTTTCGGAGTTGTTACAAAATGTTCTGCTTTTCTCCATGATAGCAAACGGCACCACGAAAAAACAGGCCCCGGACCCTTTCCTCGGGTCCGGGGCCTGTTTTCTCAGTTTTTGCCGCGCTGCGTGCCGGTGTTATTGTTCGTGGGGCTTCCTGTCGTTTAGGGTCTTCTGCACCGCATCCAGCTTTTGCAGCACAGCCAGTGTGCAGCCCACCACCAGGGCCGCCAGCAGCGCAAGCCCGGTCATGACAGGGGCAAAATAGGAATTCACAAAGGCATCGCCTCCGATCAGGCACAGCTGGCCCAGCCCGCCCAGCAGATAGCTGTTGCCAAAGAAAAACACCACAAAGGTCAAAAGTCCTGCAACCACAGGCTTCATATCCGTTCCGTCCTTTCCTCTTTTTGGGATTATTCTTTCCGGAATGCTTCAATCACACTGAGCGCGAATCCGGCCAGTGTCACAGCAATACAGACCCCCAACGGAAGCTGTAGACGCATTCCCAGGAGGCAGCCGTACCAGCCGGTAATTCCGTTGTAGCTCCAGGGATTCATAGGGCTCAGTACCATGGCGCCGATTAGCAAAATCCCGCCAAAAAACCCCATACACATGAGGACCAACCCCAAAACCATTTTTCTGCTCATTCGTTCCCCTCCTTCTTGTTTGCCGTTTCCAGGCATTCCATCACCGCGCTGCGCCATTCCTCCTGATTGGATACGCTGCAGCGCCAGGTCTCGTCCACATAGGAGACCTCCAGCGTTCCGTAAAAATCGTTCAGCTCTATCAGCATCCCGCTGCCCTGAGTGCCGTCCGGCAGTTGGGTGTCGCCAAATTCCAGAAGCAGCAGCCATTTGAAGTCCTCCGGCTGCAGCGCATGGCTTTTGCCGCCCAGTGGAAACAGGCTGAGCAGGCTGCGCCGGAAGGAGGCTTTCTCCATCAGCTCGGTCACCTGCGCAAAGGCTGTGTCGCCGTTTTGCAGGGTAAGAGTAATCTCCTCGCCGGTTTGCCCGCGCCGGAAGCTGGCCTGGATTGCCCGGCAATCCTCCAGCCGGATGCCCGGGCAGAGCTGCTCCAGGGTCATGGGCCTGGTGTAGCTCAGGACAAAGCATAGACCCGCCAGCACCGCAAAAGCCGCCAGCGCGCAGATAATTTTTTTGCCCATGCTTCCCACCCCGCCTTTTTGCTTGATTTGAGTATAGCATTTTACCGGAGCAGTTTTCAACCAAAAGCGGGCCGCCGGTGGAAAACCCCGGCGGCCCGCTGAAAAATTCAATTCAATTAGTATCCGCTGGACTCCAGGCCCTGCAGAATCTTCACTGCGCGGCTGGTACCCAGGCGGTCGGCGCCCAGCTCCAGGAACTTCTCGATGTCCTCGATGGTGGAGATGCCGCCCGCAGCCTTGATCTTGCAGCGGCCGCGGCAGCAGCGGGCAAACAGTTCGATGTCCGCGAAGGTGGCGCCGCCGGTGGAGAAGCCGGTGCTGGTCTTGATGAAGTCCGCGCCAGCCTCGCACACGATGTCGCACATCTTTTCCTTCTCGGCATCGGTGAGCAGGCAGGTCTCGATGATAACCTTCAGTACTTTGTCGCCGATGGCTTTCTTGATTGCGGCGATCTCATCGCGCACAAAGTCGTACTCGCCATTCTTCAGGCGGCCGATGTTGATGACCATGTCCACTTCCTCGGCGCCGTTCTCAATGGCGGTCTTGGCCTCGAACACCTTGGTGGCGGTGTCGGTGGCACCCAGAGGGAAGCCCACAACGGTGCACACGGGGATCGCGCCCTTCATGTACTCGCAGGCCTGCTTCACATAGCCGGGATTGATGCAGATGGAGGCAGTGTGGTTTTCCATAGCCTCGTCGCAGATCTTCTGAATGTCGGGCCAGGTGGCGTCGGCCTTCAGCAGAGTATGGTCAACCTTTGCCAGGATCTCTTTTTTATCCATTACTTGATCTGACCTCCCAACTTGCACTGCTTGCACTGACGGGCCTTAAACATGCCCACCGCACTGAACACAATCGCCGTTACAGACAGGCTCAGGCCCACGATCCCAAGGATCAGGCCAGTCAAACGAAACGCTTTCATAAATTCAACGATCTCCTTTCCCTGAGGTGCCGGGCAAAAAACAGCCTGCCGGTGGTGGCAGCGCCGCCCGCCCTGCTCTGGAATAGTTCCAGTATAGCATGTTTTCGCCCTGATTCCTAGTGATTTGCATGTAAATACATGTGGCAAATAAAAAAGCCGCCCGGCAATTGCCGGGCGGCTTCTGAGCCATTTGATTATTCGGCGTCGCTGTTCTCGTCGTCCAGCAGAGCCTTCATGGACAGGCTGATGCGCTTCTTGTCGAAGTCGACATCCAGCAGCTTCACGTTGACCTCATCGCCAACCTTCAGCACGTCGCCAACCTTCTCCACGCGCTCGTTGCTGATCTCGGAGATGTGAACCAGACCGTCCACACCGGGCAGGATGCGAACGAAAGCACCGAACTTGGTGATGCTCACAACGGGAGCGGTGAATACGCTGCCGATGGGATACTCGTTCTTCAGCTTCTCCCAGGGGTTGTCCTCGGCCTTCTTGTAGCCCAGGGAAACCTTGTGGTTCTCGGGGTCCAGAGCCTTCACATACACCTCGATGGTGTCGCCCACGGAAACGACCTCGCTGGGGTGCTTGATGCGGTTCCAGCTCAGCTCGCTGATGTGGCACAGGCCGTCCACGCCGCCGATGTCCACGAAGGCACCGTAAGCGGTCAGGCTCTTCACAACGCCGGTGTAGGTCTTGCCAACCTCAACGTCAGCCCAGAAGGCCTCACGCTTGGCAGCGTTCTCCTCGGCGGTAACCTTGTTGATGGAACCAACGATCTTGCGGCCAGCGCACTCGGTGATGATCAGCTTCACGTTCTGCTTTACCAGAGCGTTGATATCCTCGTCACGGCGCATGGTAGCCTGGCTGCGGGGTACGAATACCTTAACGCCCTTCACCAGAACGATCACGCCGCCCTTGTTGGTCTCGGTGACAACGCCTTCCATGACGGTGCCTTCCTCAGCGGCCTTGGCCACCTCTTCCAGACCCTTGCGGGCTTCCAGCTTCTTGCGGGACAGGTAGGCAACGCCTTCCTGATCGTTAACTTTTTCAACGACGAGGTCCAGCTTGTCCCCAACCTTGACCAGATCCTCCGCACGGGCTGCGGGGTCGTCGGTAAGCTCACTCAGTTTCACAAAACCGGTGTGTTTGGTGCCGATATCAACCTGCACCTCGTTGGGCGTAATGCTGGTAACAGTGCCCTCCACTACCTTACCTGCGAAAACAGGCTTGAGATTAGCCTCGCTTTCTGCGAACATCTCGGCAAAGCTCATCTCTTCACGGATTTCTTCACTCATACTGTTAAGTACCTCCTCAATTATAGACGATGGCGTGGAAGCCCCGGCTGTGACGGCCACTGTGTCCACACCCTCAAACCATTCCGGCCGGAGCTCCTTTGCGGTCTCCACCGTAACGGCCTTTGTGTGTTTTTCAGCGACTTTTACAAGCTTTTGGGTATTGGAAGAATGATGACCTCCAATGACGACCATCAGGTCGCATTTTCGGCTGAGGTCTTCCGCCTCCTGTTGCCTCGTCCACGTCGCATTACATATTGTATCAAAAATCTCGGCGTTTGTATAGTCTTTTTTTATAAAGTTTGTACATTCTAACCATTTTGTTACCTGAAATGTGGTTTGTGCCACCACGATTATACCATTTTGCCCATTTTTCGGGCCCTGCCAGGCCTTTAATTCATCCAAATCGGCGAACACAAATACCTCGCCTTTGGTGTGGCCGACGATGCCCTGCACCTCCGGATGGGTCTTGTCGCCCGCCACCAGCAGGGTTTTGCCCTCGTCGCTGGCGCGCTTGGCAATGCGATGAATCTTGGCCACAAAGGGGCAGGTGGCGTCGTGAAGCACCAGGCCCTTTTCCGCAATAGCGCTGTACACATCCGCGCCAACGCCATGGCTGCGGATGACCACCTCGTACCCGTCGGGCACATCTTCCAGCCCTGCAGCGGTGACCACGCCCTTGGACTCCAGGTCTGCCACACACTGGGGGTTGTGGATCAGCGGGCCCAGGGTGACCACCTTGTGCCCCTCTTCGGCCAGCTGATAGGTCAGCTTCACCGCACGGTCCACACCAAAGCAGAACCCGGCGGTCTTGGCTTTCAAAATTTTCATGGGTACTTCTCCCTTTATTCTGCCCCGCCTGCGCGGGGTTTATTCAAACTTATTCTGCTGATACAGCTCCTCCCAGGCGTCGGCCAGCATGGCCTTGCACTCCCGGAGCTTTGCGGCGGATTTGTGCTCGCCCATATCCAGCGCAGCGGCGGGGATGGGCTTGCCGAAGCAGACCTTCACCCCACTGAACAGCTTCATGTGCCCGTGGCGGTAGATGATGCGGCAGGGGATCATATCCACCCCGGCAGCGCTGGCCACCACAAAAGCGCCGCTCTTGATTTTGCCGGGCTCACCGGTCTTGGAACGGGTGCCCTCCGGGAAGATCAGAAGGCCCTGCCCTTTTTTCACCTTTTCCACGGCGGCTTCCACCGCGCCGGTGTCACCCTTGCCCCGCTCTACGCCGAACACGCCCACGTTGCGGAACATCCAGCTCAGCAGCGGATTCACCTCGAACAGCTCCTCCTTGGCCATGATCAGCATCCGTTTGCCCCAGAACCGGGCAATGACCACGAACACCGGGTCGATGGCAGAGATGTGATTGGGCGCCAGCACAAAGCCCTTGCCGTCCCGGGGCAGGTTCTCCTTGCCCACCACCCGAATGCGGAAGACCAGATGCCAGATCAGCCAGGCTCCGGTCACCATAATACCATAAAACATGCTTGTTTCCTTTCTCGATTGGCTTGAAATTGGAACGCTCAGACCCGGCTGAGAATCAGCGACTTCAGGGCCTGGAAGCTCTCTTCCAGATCCATCTCACTGGTGTCCACCAGAACGGCGTCCTCGGCCTGGCGCAGCGGCGCGGTGGCCCGGTGGCTGTCCTGATAATCCCGGCGGCGGATGTCCTCCAGAACAGTCTCGTAATCGGTGTCCACGCCCTTGTCCTGCAGCTCCTTGAAGCGCCGGTCAGCCCGGGCCTCAGCGCTGGCGGTGAGGAAAATCTTCACGGTGGCGCCAGGCAGAATCACGGTGCCGATGTCCCGCCCGTCCATCAGAATGTCGTGGGTGCGGGCCATGCCTCGCTGCAGCTCCAGCAGGAAAGCACGCACCGGCGGATGGGCCGACACCGCACTGGTGGCCATGCCCACATTCTCGGCCCGGATGGCCTCGCTCACATCCTCGCCGCACAACAGTACTCGCTGGGCGCCGTCCACATAGCGCAGCTCAATCTGAATCTGAGGCAGAAGGGCCGTGACCGCAGCCTCATCCTTGGGGTCCACGCCCTGGCGCAGGGCGAACAGGCCGATGGCACGATACATGGCGCCGGTATCCACATACAGGTAGCCCAGCTCCTTGGCAAGGCGTTTTGCAAGGGTCGATTTTCCCGCCCCGGAGGGGCCGTCGATGGCAACAGAGATCATGTTTTCCTTACTTCCTTCTATTATATTCTATGCAAAGCGGCCCCGCCGCCTGTATCACAAATTCGCAGCGAAGGCCTGGGCGGTGCACCAGGCGATCTGCAGGTTGTAGCCGCCGGTGTAGGCGTCCACGTCCAGCACCTCGCCGGCAAAGTAAAGCCCCGGGCAGAGCTTGGACTCCATGGTTTTGGGGTCCACCTGCTTCACGTCCACGCCGCCGGCGGTGATCACCGCGTGGGCCAGGTCGCCCCGCTTGCTGATGGGCACCTCCCAGTGCTTGACCAGCCGCACCAGCTCCCGCTTCTGCTCCTTGGTGATCTGGTTGGCCCGGGTGGCCGGGTCCACGCCCCAGCGTTTGACCATCACCGGCTGCATGCTGGCGGGCAGCAGCTTCACCAGTGCGCCCTGGGCGCTCTTGTTGGCCAGCAGGGCAAAGTCGTTGGTGACCCGTTTATACAGCTGCTCCTCGTCCAGAGCGGGCTTCAGGTCGATGACCGCCTTCCAGGCATGCTTCTGCATATCCTTGATGTAGCTGGAGGCCATCAGGGTCAGCGGGCCGGAAATGCCGAAATGGGTAAACAGCATCTCGCCCATTTCGGTGAACACGGCCTTTTTGTCCCGGTAGAGGGTGAGGGTTACGTTTTTCAGCGAAAGCCCCATCATGGCCCGGCAGTCCTCGTCCGGGGAGACCAGGCTGCACAGGCTGGGCACGGTGGGCACGATCTTGTGGCCCGCCTGCTTGGCCAGCTGGTAGCCGTCGCCGGTGGAGCCGGTCACCGGATAGCTCACGCCGCCGGTGGCCACCAGCACCGCGTCCGCGGTCAGCGTGCGGCCGCTTTTGGTCACGACGCCCACGGCCCGACCTTCCTCGATCAGAAGCTTTTCCGCCCCATCGTACAGGATCTGTGCCCCGTCTGCATAGCGCAAAAGGGCCTGGCGGATGTCCTCGGCCCGGTCGCTCACCGGGAAGACCCGGCGGCCCCGCTCGGTTTTCAAGGGGACACCCAGCTCCTCAAACAGCTCCATGGTCTTGGCCGGGGGGAAGGCGTAGAGCGACGAATACAGAAAGCGCGGATTGGTGCGCACATTCTGCAAAAAGGTGTTTTCGTCGCAGTTGTTGGTCACATTGCACCGGCCCTTGCCGGTGATGAGCAGCTTCTGGCCGGGCTTTTCGGTGTGCTCCAGCACGGTGACCGAATGGCCCAGCCGCACAGCCGCACCCGCAGCCATCAGACCGGCCGCGCCCGCGCCCACAATCAGGATGTTTGCCACTGATTTTTCCTCCAAAGGGTCAGGATACCGGCCCCGCTGTAAAGCAGCAGCAGCGGGTGCACGGTGGAAAGGTACATGGTGGAGGTGCCGATGTTGAAGGAGGCCACCTCCACAAACGCGATCATAAAGCAGCGCAGCAGCGCCATTCCCAGAAGGCCCAGCAGCAGCACCCACAGCAGGGCCTGCCCGGGCTGGATGGCTTTTTGCTTGCGCAGCTGCAGCAGCTGGATTCCCCGCCGTGCCTGCAGCACAACTGCAGCCACAAACAGCACCGGCAGACCCACCGCGTATACCAGCCGGATGACCTCCATGCCGGTGTACACCAGCTTTTGCAGCGGGCTGTAATAGGGCAGGTCGCTGCCCGCCTGAGCCGCACTGTTCACCTGCTGGCCCAGATAAGCCTCATAAACCGCCTCGTCCTCGGGCAGAATCAGGCTGCGCTGGTCCGCATAATAGGGTGCACAGTCCCGGAAGGTGAGGGTGTGCAGCAGACTGCGTACCCCCTCCGCCAGCACATCCGGCACATACTCCATCCGGATGGGCGGGGTAGTGCTGCTGCGCTCGGGTCCGTTTGCTTCCAGCTGGCCGGAATCACACAGGGCGTTGATGGCATCCGCCACCTGCTGCCAGTACTCCGCTGCCTTCTGGGGGCTGTCATACACACCCTCGTTCCAGGCAGCCTTGCGCAGCGCCCAGTAGAAGCTGCCGGACTGGTAATCGTCCAGCTCCGGGTTGCGGAAGCTGTTCTGAAGATCCTCATCCTCTTCCAGCCAGTATTCCAGCGGCTGCAGCTGAGGCACCGCGTCGTACAGCTTCATGCGCACATCGGTGGGCACGCTGCACAGGGGTTTCCACTCCTCGGCCTTCACCCGGCTCATGGCTCCCACCGCTGCAGCAAAACTGCCGGAAGAGAAATCGCTCACCGCGAACAGACCGTAGTAGGCGTAGTTCACCGCACTGTAAGCGAGGATTGCCGCTGCCAGCAGGCCGTAGGGCACCGCCAACAGGGCGCAGCGGCCCAGCTTTTTGGGCAAGGCGCCCTTGTCCCGCAGAGCGGTGACAATCAGAATCAGGGTGCCCGCCGCCGCGAAGGGCAGCAGCCAGATACCATCCTCTCGGGTGAGCCAGGCAAGGCCCAGCCCCACGCCGGACAGCACCAGCCAGCCGATGCCCTGCTTTACCGGCCTGCGGCAGCGCAGCGCGTAACCGCACAGCCCGGCAAAGAACAGCATGCACAGTCCGGGGAAGATGTTGTCCCGGTAAACGCGCAGGGTGAAGGAGGCGGTGGCCGCCGGGCTGAAGGCCAGCAAGGCGAACACTGCAAACCGGCTCTTCCACCTGCGCAGCACCGGCGCAAAGGCGAAAGCACAGGCCAGTGCGGCGCTGCAGGTGAGCAGCTGCCCCGCCGCCAGGTAAGGCAGGTGCAGCAGGCTGCACAGCGCTAGCCACACCGCAAAGAACATGTGTTTGGAAAGGGTAAGCCAGTCGTAGGCCCCCAGCCACTGCCCGGCGGTGATGCTCTGGGCCGCCCCGAACATGAGTTCATCGTCCAGCGGGGCACCGCCCACCCAGACATAGACCATCTGGAAGCGGGTCATCACAAGCTTGACGAGCACCACCAGTACCACCAGCACCCAGAAGGTGCGGCGGCTTATATCCTGTTGCAGCGCACTGCGCAGCCGTTTGTTCATGGTGTTTCTCCCTTTGTTGCTGTAAATGTATCGGTTATTTCTGGATCTTCTCGATCCCCTCGATCAGATAGGCCTGCTTGCGGAACACCAGATCCACCAGCAGGCTCAGGTACTTCACCGCGATGGTCAGGATCACGAACATCCCGGCCAGGCCGCCGCTGAGCACCAGCATGGTGGTGGTCCAGCCGGTGACCGGCTCGCCCACCAGCCACACCACCACGGTGTAAACCAGTGCAATCAGGGTAAGCAAAGCCATTGCGCAGGAAATTCCGAAGCTGATCTTGTAGCCCGCGTTGGTGTACAGGGCCAGGCTGTCGATGGCCTTGTCCAGCCGGGCCTCCTGCTGGCCGCGAATGCTCCCCTCAAAATGCAGGGTCTTGCAGGCCAGCCCGCTGGCCGCATAGGCCGCCTTGCGGTAGGGCAGATTTTCACTGATGGCCTTCACCCGGTTGATAGCCCGGCGGCTCACCAGCCGGAAGGCGTCGCTCTCCAGCTTGTAAATGCTGTTGCTGAAGGCGTTGAACAGAGCGTAAAAAGCCTTGCTGGCCGTCTTCTGGCGGCTGGGACTGACGGTCACCACGTCAAAGCCGGTGAGCGCCGTTTCATAGGCCTGCCAGATCATTTCTGCCGGGTAAGGGGTATCCAGGCTGTCGAACTCGAACACAAAGTCGCCGATGGCCGCATCCAGCCCGGCATTCATGGCCTGCTCCACCCCCTGGTGCAGGCTCATGTTCAGAATGGTCAATGGCTTTTCCATCCTCCCGGCCGCAAATTCCTTCAGCCGGGCCACCGTATCGTCCGTGCAGCCGTCGTTCACGGCCACGATCTCGTAGTAGTCAAAATGCTCCTCCAGCCGGGCCAGCAGCCGGTCGAAGAAGGACTCCACCTGCCCGGCGCAGTCGTGCAGATAGACCACCGCCGAGATAAAATTCTTTTCCTTATTCGTGATCTGCGCCATATTGCAGCACCTCATCCAAATCGTAAACGGTATTGATCTTGCCGGACAGCACGCTCACAAAGGCCGGGTCCGACGCATACTGCCGGATCACCGTGGGGCGGGAATCGTCGATCTCGCTGGCCTTCAGAATGGGCTTCATGCTGAACAGACTTCCGGCATAGGCAAAGCCGTATTCCGGCTTCAGATACTTGCGGGCCAGCTGGCTCATCATGGGCCAGGCGCTGGCAGGCTTGGCCGGGCACTCGTTGCAGTTGTAAAGATCGCCCGGGCGGCATTTTCCCTCGCTGCGGCTCTGGCACTGGAAGGTAGCCACGCTGTCGTAGCTGGTCACATGGGGGGTAAAGGTCACGCTGGTCAGGCTGTGGTAGCCGGTCTGACCGAAGGGCATGATGGAGAAAAACGGCCCGTCCATCACGGTGATACCGGTGTTTTTCAGCTTGTCATCCACGGTACAGAGGATGATCTCGCACAGCTCATACTTGATCTTGAAGGGCTCATAGCCCAGCATGGCGTGCAGCTCGTTCACCCCGGCATAGGTGGCGTTCAGCAAAAAAGGCGCTTCGGCGGTGATGTCCCCCGCCTTTACCCGCCAGACGCTGCCCGCCCGCTCCACAGATTCCGGCTTGCGGCTGTAGGCGATGGTCACATTCGGCAGCTTTGCCAGCTCCTTCAGAAAATACTCCTTGAGCACCTGGGCATCGTAGGTGTATTCGGTGGTCAGGAACGCGCCGTCGCACTGACCGGGGTTGAAGTATTTGGTGGGGGCCACATCGTCGCAGCGGATGTTCGCCGCCGCGCAGAAGTCCCGGAACTCCTGGGCATTGGTCCAGGAGAAATGGGCGCTGGTGGCGTAGACCTGATCGAATTCCTTGAGCAGGCAGAAGTCATAATCCCGGCAGAAGCGCTCAAAGTAATGGGCGCTCTTGATGGCCGTGGAATAGCTGCGGGGGTAGTGGTAGCCCATGTGGACCCGGGCCTGGTTGATATAGGTGGCACGCATGAAGGGGCCGGGGTCCTTTTCCAGCACCAGTACCCGCTGGCCCACCGCGCCGCACTTCTGCGCCGCGTACAGACCGTAAAGCCCCGCGCCCACAATGATTTTATCAAAAATCATATTCGTATTCTTCCTTTTTATCATTTGAGGAAAGAGGACCGTTCACCAGAGTCAGCAAAAAAATGGCAAAGCTCATCATCTGGATCGGCCAGAAATAGCGCTGATCATCCCAGCCGGTGGAGAGAAGCAGAGAGAAAATATGTCCCACAAGGGGAACAAACACCAGCATCTTCCACCACGGCTGTCGCCGTAACCGCCAAAAAGCCACACACAGAACGGAAAGAAGCGTCCATACACCAACTCTCCAGACAATCACGCCCTTCAGTGTATAAGCGATATTGTCCGACGCATACTTTTCCACCTGCGCAGTAAAGGAATTTTCTACTCGCCGGGGATAATAGTCCTGCCAGGGCTCAACTCCCGTTTCATCCATACAACCACTCAGATTCAATACCCTCGGCGCGCCTTTTGCAGCAGCAATGTTCCACACACCGTCTGTTCTGCATGCAACCTGCTGCACCATCCGAACCGGATTGTGTACAAAAGTATCCAGATAGGCGGTGATCACGCTTCCCACACTACCGCTATAGGCCATTTTATAAGCCCAGAAACGATAGGGCGTGTAACTTCCGGACTGCAATCGTCCCTCTGACACTTCCTCAAGCAAAGCCATCGTATTCTGTGAGATTGTTCCTCCGGAATGATATACCCCAAGTATATCATGAACCAGCCCTATATACGCACCGCCTGAGTTATCTTCCGCCACCGGCTGCACATCAATATAGCGGTAAACCGGGCCGACGATTACTCCGATCAGCAAAACACTCAACGCAACGGCAACAAAACGCATGCGCCCCAGTTTTTTGATCGCCGCAATCGCCGCAATCATCATCACGAACGGTACAATTCCATTGGCACGAATCAGCGCCACACCTGTCAGTGTTACTGCAACTTCCAGCAAAAACAGGAGATTTTTTCGCTTTTCGGGCAGCTCTGTGTATTCCATTGCCAACACAGTCAGCAACAGCAGAAGGCACCCATAGGGAACGTCCTTCCAGATTGTGCAAAGCAGAACCGGAGTACTGGGTATTGCCGCGATAAAGATGGTAGCCAGAATAATTCCTGTCGGCCTCATCCCCTTCTTGTACAAAAGCCCGCACAGCCGGCACCAGGGCCAGAGAAAAACCACCGTCTGAGCCAAAACAATCATGTAGGTGGAGTCCCATATTTTAACAAGAACCGCCAGGCAAAGGATGTATATCGGCGGATGCCAGTTTTCCAGCCCATACACCTGATGAGCCCCCTGCGCAAGGCAGGTGGCCGAATCTGTTGTAGAAATCGCCGGGTTTGCCCCAAGCAACACAAAGCATACGGGTAAAACCACAATCACAATCAGCAGTACCGTGAGCGAAACCGGCATATTTTTGTTTCGATGGGGCTGAGGCCTCCGGCATTCCATGAAGCAGAGCGCACAAAAGATGAACGGCGCTACCCAGAGCCAACAAATCAGAAACTGTAAAACACTTGCGAAATCAATGCTTCGCCCCACCGGATATATAGACAAATAATTACCGCAAAGCGCAAATGCGGCGTAAAAAGAAATTCCCCATCCAACCGCAATTCCCGCCTTACCATATCTGCGTCTGACCTGGTCATAGGCCTTTGGAACAACTGCGGTACAAAGACCGCCTGCTACTGCCACAGTCCAAACAAACGGATCGTCCATCACATTTTCAAGCGTATAATGGAATGTAAAGCAGATCGCTGCCAGCTCCATCAAAAGCGCCAATCCCCACCAGGCGTAAGCTTTTGTACTCCAGTCGACTGCCCTGACATATCGGATATACACTCCGGCTACATATCTGCGGATATCCCCCATAAACCAAATCAACGCTGTTGCCAGTGTGCCATATACAAAGAACAACACAGCGTATGCGCAAACCTCTATTGTGCTCACAGGCTGCAGATAGCGGGCGCGGATCAACGTGTTCTGTGCCGGTTGGCCGTCCAGCAAAACAGTTCCGTCCCAGCCATACTCCTGCATTCCCTGTCCCACGGCAATTTGGGCACCTTCCTGTGTATCGATACAGAATACATACTCTGCGCCTTTTTCCAGCGGGAGATTGGCAGCAAAAGAAACCACGCTGTTCTGATCCTCAGGCGAAAGTTTTTTTGTTGAATGAAATATTATTTTTCCATCTTCATTCTGAACAGAAAGCTCAATCGTTTGATACACAGGCTGTAAAGTTCCCAGCCGAAGTTCCAAACAATTCAGCGTATCCTGCCGCGCCTCGCCGTATGCCTGAATCCGGCTGACAAGAGTCTCGTTTACTTCACTTATCTGCATCAAACCAGACGGTTCTACTGCGGCCTTTTTACGATAACTTCCACCAAAAAAGCAGAACAGAACTATCAGCCAGACCATAAAAATCGCTATTCCACGAATTTGTTCTGTCCGTTTCTTACAGTTTAAGTCCATATGCTAAGCTCCAACTCACGGGTTGTATTTTCCCCGCAGTGCGGCGAACAAGATTTTCAGCAGATTGGTATTGCCCTGCAAGCCCTTGATCTTGGTGGGGGTGGGCTCGTTCTTGGGATAGGCCCGCTCCACCGGCACCTCGCAGGCCTTCAGACCCAGCTGGGTGGCCCGCACGCTCAGGTAGGCCAGCAGCTCGTAGCCCACGAACACGTCCCGCAGCGGTTTCACCAGCGGGTGGGTCAGATAGGCCCGGCTGTAGCCCCGGTAGGCGTTGGTGGTATCGGTGAACCAGTGGCGGGCCGCCAGGCTGATCACCGGCGCATGGATCAGGCGCACCGCCCAGTAGCGGCTGAAGGGGGTGTTGACCGCCTTGCCGCCGGGGATGAACCGGCTGCCCTGAATCAGATCGTAGCCCTCCTCCAGCTTTTCAATGAAGAGGGGCACGCTCTCGATGGAGTCCTTATTGTTGCCGTCGATGGTCAGAATGCCCTCGTAACCCCGCTCCAGCGCATAGTGGATGCCCATGCGCAGCTGGGCCCCCTGCTTGCCGGGGTCCTTTTTGGTGAGCAGGGTATTCACACCCCGGCGCACCAGGCCCTGGGCCTCCATGCTGCCGTCGGTGGAGCCGCCGTCGCACAGAATGATGTCGCACAGACCGTCCACGGCACCCTTCTGGGCCCGTTCCAGCTCGGTGAGGATGCGCTTGCCCTCGTTGATGATGGGGATGAGCAGGCAGTAGTCACTGCGCTTTTCCCGGAAGGCGTCCACCGTGTAGTCCGGCACACCGGGCACGTTTTTCACCCATTCGCTCATGCGCCGAACACCTCCGCCACATATTCCAGGCTGCGGCGCACAGTGTCCGTGTCCGCGGTCTTCATCTCCACCGACACATAGCCCTGGTAGTTCAGCGCGCCCAGCAGCAGCGCCAGCTCCCGGTGGATTGCCCGCTTCTCGATGGGGGCAAGGCCCGGCTCGCTGATGTGCACATGGCTCACGTATTTCATATCCGCCGCAAAGTCGTTGGGCCGCTCGCCGTTGGCAATCATCGTGCCCACATCCAGTGTAACGCCAAGGCCGGGGCTGTCCAGCTTTTTGGCCATGGCGAAGGCGTCGGCGGTGGTGTTGATGTAGTTGGTGTTATACACCGGGGGATTTGCCTCCAGGCCGATGACCACCTGCCGCTGGGCCGCCATCCAGGCGATACGGCTTAAAAAGTCCTCGCCCTGCTGGGGGTCGGCGCCCTGGGGCATGTTCCGGTTGCGGGGGCAGCCAAACACCAGATTGCGGCAGCGGCAGCTCACCGCGAACTCGATGGCCCGCAGGGTGTACTCCTCCAGCTCTCTGGCCTCCTCCGGGTTGAAGATGTTGCCGGTCTTGCCAAACCAGATGCTCTGCATGCTGGGGATGGCAAAGCCGTATTTCTGATGCATCACACCGGCAAACAGGGCCGCGCCCGCCGGGCAGTCGTAAGGGTTTTCCGGGATCACCCGGGTGGGGGCGATCTCGATGCCCTGGTAGCCCAGGTCCTTCAAAAGCTGCCAGACCTGCTCATCGTTGTCCGCGGCCCAGCCGATGTTGGAAGCCGATAATTTCATTCCGTCCATCCTTTCATAAAGGCGCAGATACTCGCCAGCTCTTCTTCCTCGGTGCAGAGGTAGCCATCCCTGCCTCCGAAGGCCTCGGCATGCAGGGTACGCAGATCGTAGTCGAAGGGCTGCGCCGCCAGATGATTTTCAAAATGGCCACCGGCCACCGCCTTATACACACGGGCGGCGCTCACCGGGGGCGTTGCCAGGTGCAGCACCCGCAGGTCCAGCTCCATGGCCCTCTGAATGTCCGCCCAGAGGCGGCGCAGGTCGTAGAACTGGTAAAGCGAGCGGCTGTCGGTGAAGGCCAGAGCGTTGAAATCGTTGGCCGCGAACCAGGCCTTCAATTCCGCCGGGTCCTGGGTGCCGTTCAGCTTGTAAAAATTATTGCCCGCGTCGGAGTAGGCGGCTTTTACAAGCTCGCTCTTTGCCGCCAGCTCCTCGTATTTCGCCGGGCGCAGCAGCGCCGGGGTGATGGTGTGCAGGTCATACAAAAAGTTCTTTTTCAAGCCCAGACCATACAAGGCGGGCAGGCGCACGATCAGCGCGTCCGGCCAGTCCTGGCGCACCCAGCGCTCCAGCTGCAGCCGGTTGGCCCCGTAGGCCGCAAGGCCCTCGGGCTGAGGCTCGTCCGCCTCGGTTTTGCCCTTACTGTCCGCAAAAACGCAGATGGAGGAGATCAGCACCAGCTTCTTGGGAGCCAGCTGACGCAGGTTCTCCCGGGCCGCGCGCATCACCGCCAGGTCGGCCTGTGGGTCCTGGTTGGCCAGGAACATGGCGGCGGGCACTCCGGCGTAAACCACCAGATCGTTTTCCTTGCCGAAGCCCTGTTGCACATTGCTGGAATGATAGGCTGCATCAAAGGGATGGCTCGCCATCAGGTTGCCTCCCACAAAGCCGGTGCTGCCCACCAGAACACTGTTTGCCATGCTGCTGCTCCTTTCGCCGCGTTTTCTCATAGTCATACAGGGTACATTATACACAAAAAGCCCCGAAGTTACAAGGTTCGCACCGGTTCGAAGACCTTTTCTCATTGTAAGAAAACCGTAAGAGAAACCACCCTCCGGCTGTAAGAAACCTTTGCTATAATAAGGATGCGCTCAAAGGGGCCTTGGAAAACGCCCCGGTTTTGGCTACAATCAACAAAAGAGCGGTTTTGGCAAGAGGAGGCGGTTATATGGACCAGCAGGCCTGTATCCTGGTGGTGGACGACGATGCCGACATCGTAAACGCGGTGCGGCTTTATCTGGAAAAAGAGGGGTTTTGCGTATACGGCGCGGCGGACGGCTTTGAAGCACTGGACGTGCTGGAGCAGCGCACGGTGCATCTGATTTTAATGGACGTGATGATGCCCCGGATGGACGGTTTTTCCGCCATTCTGCGCATCCGGCAAAAGCGCAACCTGCCCATTCTGGTGATGAGCGCGAAAACCGAGGACAGCGACAAGGTATTGGGGCTTTCCATCGGGGCGGACGATTATATCTCCAAGCCCTTCAGCCCCACCGAGCTGGTGGCTCGGGTGAAGAGCCATCTGCGCCGGTATCTGACTTTGGGCGGTGCACAGGCAGGCGGTCCGCTGGTGCGGGTGGGGCGGCTGGAATACGACTTCGAGGGTCATCAGCTCACGGCGGACGGCGAGCCGGTGCGGCTGACGCCCACCGAGACCCGAATCATGGAGCTGTTTTTCCGCAGCCCGGGGCGGGTGTTCTCGGCCGAAGAAATCTATGCCGGCGCCTGGGGCGAAAGCAATGTGTATGCCCCGGAAAACACCGTGATGGTACACATCCGGCGCATCCGGGAAAAAATCGAACTGAATCCGAAGGAACCGGAATATGTAAAGGTGGTGTGGGGTCTTGGATATAAACTTGAAAAGCACTGAGGGAAGGAAATGGCCGCTGGTGGTTCGCATTCTGGCGGGCTGGATGGCGGCGGTATGCTTCTTTCTCATTTTTTACTGCATCCCGCTGGACGACCGGCTGGTGCAGGTCTTTCTGCAGGGGCCACGGTCCTATTATGCACTGATGAACCGGCAGATTGAGGCGGTGCCGGAATACCAGCGTTTTTTGAGCACCGTGTATTACCACGCCCGTGTGCTGTGTGCCGACGGGCTGGTCACCCCGGGCGGCGCGGCGCTCACGCCCCAGGGGGTCTCCCAGCAGAAGTTACTGTCCCGTCAGGCGCTGGAGCAGCTGCGGCAGAGCGAGGAATACACCAGCCGGGACGTCCTGCTGTATCTGAGCGCCGAGGGTGAGGAGACCATCTCCTCCTCCCTGCTCCGCTCGCCGGACGAGATCCCCCAGGGTTATGAAATTGCCTTCCAGCTAACCGGTGGCAAAACCGGAGGCAACAGCCTTTTGCTGGATGTTTATGACCGGATGGTGCTCCCGGATAACGGCACCGCCTTCAGCAGCACCCAGGCGGTGCTGCTGGAGGGCATCACCGCCACCCGGGTGGAACCGCAGGACTTTTTGCCCAATGCTGAGATCGTGGTGGCCGTCAAGCAGGTGCCCTCCAGCGACACCGGCACCCTGGGCTTCGCCTATGCCTGGATCAACAATTCTGTTGTGCCCACCTTCGCCTGCATTCTCGTGGAGCTGGGCGTCTGGGGGCTGCTCTGTCTGGTGGCGTGGCTTGTTCTGTGGAAAAAAAGGCGGGCAGCCGCCCAGTGGGTGGCCGGGCTTTTGCGCCGGGTCCCTCTGATTGTGAAGCTCATGGTGCTGGGCTTTTTGCTCCTCTCCGGCTACCTGCTGCTGGCGATTTTAAGCTGCGCGGCTCAAAGCTACCTGTACGGCTACTCGGTCACCTTCTTTGCATCTCCTGTTCTGGCTGCATTTCTTCTGGTGGTGGACCTTCCGCTGGTCTGGCTGTTCTGGCTGGAATTCCGCTTCAACCTGCGCCACACCCTGCACACCAGCCTGACCGCCCGTCTGATCCACCGGTACAAGCAGTTCGCCGCCGCCCAGCCCTGGAAGCGCCGGGCTGTCCTGCACATCCTGCTCCCCCTCCTGATCAGCCCCTTGTGTTTCCTGATGGCATTTTTCCTGCCCGGTTTTCTCTTTTACACGCTTTGGCGTCTTGGCATTTCCTGGCTGCTTGCAGTCGCACTGGGCGCTGGCCTGTTCTGCGTCGGCGTTGCCTGTTTTGTGCTCAGTCTGCTACGTTTGAACACCTTTTTCAAGCATGCGGATGCCCTCACGAACAAGATTGCAGCCCTGCGTGCCGGGCAGCACACCGCCCCGCTGGCCCTGCCCGAGACCTCCCTCTGCGCCGTGCCCGCGGAGGACCTGAACGCGTTGGAGGAAGGCATCCAGGCCCGGGTGGAGCAGCAGATGCGCGCCGAGCGGCTCAAGCTGGAGCTGATCACCAATGTGTCCCACGATCTGAAAACGCCCCTGACCAGCATCATCAATTATGCGGGTCTTCTCTGCGAGGAACCGCTTGAGCAGCCCGCGGCGGACTACGCCAAGATTTTGAAGATGAAGGCCGACCGGCTGAAAACCATGGTGCGGGATGTATTCGAGGTGAGCAAGGCCGCCAGCGGCGAGCTGCCCTTGCAGACCCGCCCGCTGGATCTGGCCAAGCTGATCCGCCAGACCCTGGCGGACATGGACGAGGCCATTGAAGCCAGTCCCCTCACCTTTGTGACCCATCTGCCCGAGCAGGCCTGGATCTGTGCGGACGGCGACCGGCTGTACCGGGTATTCCAGAATCTTTATGCCAACGCCCTGGCCTACTCGCTGCCCGGCAGCCGGGTCTACACCCAGATGGAGCGGGACGAAAGCCGGGTTTCCATCAGCATCAAAAACGTGACCCGGGACCCCATCGCCCCGGAGGATGCCGAGCATCTGCTGGAGCGGTTCGTGCGGGGCGATTCCGCCCGCAGCGGCGAGGGCAGCGGCCTTGGCCTTTCCATCGCCAAAAGCTTCGCCGAGGCCTGCGGCGGCCGGTTTTCGGTGCACGCAGTGGCAGACCTGTTCTGCGTGCTGGTGGAGTTTCCTCTCTGCCCGCCGCCCGCGACGGAACCCGCGCCGGAGCTTGTGACACAACCGGAACCGGAGCAGCCTGCCTGACTCTTTTTCTCCCCAGTCTTTGATTGGGGAGTTTTTTGTTTTGGCCTGTGCCTGATTCAAAATCCAAGCTTTGCTCTTTCCTTCGAGTCAAAATTCGTTTATACTGTATAAAAACACAGCCGAAAATTTCACAGCGTTTTCCCTCGCGCCTGCCGCTTCGGAGCCGCTGCCAGGAAGGGGAGCTTTGCCCGTGACAAAACATATCCATCGCCAGATCGTCATTGCCTTTTCACTGATTCTGGCGGTCTGCATCGCGCTCACTGTCTCTTTCTATATCTTCTCCCGCAACGGTGCGCAGGTACAGCACGAGGAGGCCGCCCACTCGCTGGAGGCCACAGCAGAAACCGCCCGAAACATCGTGAACTCTCACATTCAGGGCAATCTGCAAACGCTGGTGACCCTTTCCGCCTTCATCGGCTACGATTCTGACGAAGGTCTCCCCCCCCAACAGCTGCTGCACGACCCGGCCTTTCTGGCCCAGCTGGATGTGGTAAACTCCCAGAACGAATTTCTGCGCATGGGCGTGGTGGACACCACCGGCCAGGGCAGCTTTGTTCTGTTGGACGGCAGCTCCCAGCTGGAGCAGGACCTGAGCCAGGATTCCGCCGTGCAGCGGGCACTGGCCGGTGAAGGCAACATCTCCTTCACCTTCTGGGATGATACCCTGGGCTGCTATGTGAACCGGTACGCGGTGCCCATCTACCAGGGCGGCGTGGACGGTCCGGTGATCGGAGTGCTCACCGGCACCAACAACACCGACGCATTGCGGGAGCTGCTCAGCCCCAGCCTGCTGCTCAACGGCCAGGTCCACGCCCATATCGTAAACTCTGAGGGCAAGTTCGTAGTGCGCAACCAGACCTATTTCATCAGCGAAGACGCCCGCAGCATCTTCGATACCCCCGCCTTCAGCGATGAGCTGCAGCAGACCATCCTGAGCGCCTTCGCCGTGAACGAATCCGCCTTTTTCAGCCTGACCAACGAGGGTACCCTGTATGGGGTGGCGCTGATTCCCATGGACGTCAACGACTGGTACGTCATGTGCGTGGTGCCCCAGCGTATCCTGGTCACCGATCTGAGCCAGTGGTTTAACCTGCAGCGCATCACCTTTTTTGTGATTTTCCTGCTGGTGATCCTGCTTACCCTCTATATCTACCGGATGATGCGCCAGAACAACCGCTCTATGAACAAACTGACTTATTTCGATTCCATCACTGGGGCCTACAACCGGGTTCGCTTTTTGCAGGAGATGCCCACCAAGCTCACCGCCGACCCCAAAGCCCTGATCGTGCTGGACATCGACAACGCCCCCACCATCAAAGACCTGTACGGACTGGAGCGCTTCAACTCCCTGCTGCGCCACATCAAGGAGGCGCTGGACCAGCAGATGGGCCCCACCGAGCTGTTCTGCATGGGCCGCAACGAGCGTTTCCTTCTGCTGCTGGACTGTGCTGAGCCTGAGCAGGTGCGCCAGCGCATGAGCCGCTTTTTCTCCCAGATCCGCCAGTTCCGGGTATCGGAACACCAGAACTATCAGGCGGTTTGCTCAGCAGGTGTGCGCTTTGTCACCAACACTACCCCGGACCTGGAGCGGGCCATCACCGAAGCGGCCATGACCGCCGAAACCACCTCCGGCTCCCGGCAGGACGAGCTGATCTTCTTTGACCCGGCCATCTATGAGCCGGTGATCCTGCGCAATCAGATTGAGGAAAGCATGGATTTTGCACTGATGAGCGGCGAGTTCGTGATGAAACTGCAGCCCAAGATTGACCTGGTCACCGGCCGCCCCGGCGGTGCCGAGGCACTGGTGCGCTGGATTCGGCCGGATGGACTTTCCTTCTACCCGGACCAGTTCATCCCGGTGTTCGAGAAAAACGGCTTCTGCGTGGAGCTGGATTTCTACATGGTGGAACAGGCCTGCCGTACCCTGCGCCGCTGGATGGACGAAGGCCGTCCGGTCGTGCCCATCTCAGTGAACCAGTGCCGGCTGATGCTGTATGAGGCAGGCTATGTGCAGCGGCTGTGCGGCATTTTGAACCGCTGGAACATCCCGCCCCGGCTCATCGTGCTGGAGGTCACCGAAAGCCTTGCTCTGGAAAGCATCGACCGGGTGCGCGCGGTGCTGATCGGGTTGCGCAGCCAGGGCTTTGCCATCTCGATGGACGATTTCGGCAGCGGCTACTCCTCGCTGAACACCCTGAAGGATCTGCCCATCGACGAGCTGAAGCTGGATCGGGTATTCCTGGCCGCCCGGGACGAGACCGACGAAGAAAAGCGGGATCTGGTGATGAAAAACGTGATCCATCTGGCCCAGGAGCTGCACATCACCACCGTGGTGGAGGGCGTGGAAACCATCGCCCAGGTGGACTTCATCCGCAGCATGCACTGCGATCTGGCCCAGGGCTATTACTTCGACCGGCCCATCAGTGTGGAGGAATTCGAGGCCAAGTATCTGCCTCTTCCCCCTTCTGACTTGGCATAATTCACAAGTTTTTCATTTCTTTCCCGGCAGAACTTCCAAAGTTTTTTCCGTTCCTGTTTTTTTGTTGACAAAGCTTTCTGCCCTGTGCTATCCTGTGAACAGTTCAAAGTCGATACGGCTTGTGACTGGTAATGCAGGCAAGACCAAACTTCTCTCGGTGCGATTGATCGCCGGGTGTAGTTTGGTCTTTTTTATTTGCCAAAACCGGTCCGCCGGAATGCAGCGCGATGTAAGGAAAGGTGATGAAACGCATGAAGCACGGCATGTTTGCCGGTGCGGTTTGTGGGGGGATGAGCCCATGACCTCCCCCATGGAACAACACGGCACCTACAAGATTCTGCGGGTAATCGGCAGCAACTTCGTCTGCTCGCAGGATTCCACCGGCCAGGAAATCATTCTGCGGGGTCTGGGCATCGGGTTCAAGAAATCCGCCGGGGACCTGCTGCCCGCCGCCCGGGTGGAAAAGGTTTACGCCTTGCGGGACCCCGGTCAGTGCGACCGGCTGATGCAATTGATGCAGGACGTGCCCAGCGAATACCTGGACATCAGCACCCACATCATCGAGACCGCCGAGCGGGTCCTGGGACGGCGGCTCAGCGAGAACGTGTATATCACCCTCACGGACCACATCTCCTTTGCGGTGGAGCGGCTCCGGAACGGGGTGGAATACCCAAACCAGCTGCTCTGGGAGATCAAGAACTTCTATCCCCAGGAATATGCCCTGGGCCAGCAGGCGCTGGATGTGATCGAGAGCGTTCTGGGGCTGCGGCTGCCCGAGGACGAGGCCGGCTTCATGGCGCTTCACATTGTGAACGCCGAGCTGGACGGCCGCATGGCGGACATGGTCCCCATCACCAAGCTGATCCGCGAGGTGGTCAACTACGCCCAGGCCTACTACGGGGTGACCTTTGACGAGAGCTCGGTGGATTACGAGCGGTTCGTGGTGCACCTGAAGTTTCTGGCCCAGCGGCTGTTCCAGGGCCGCTACGCACCGGACGGCGACACCGGTTTCCAGAACCTGATCGCCCGCCACTACGCGGCCGATTATGAATGTGCCCAGGCCATCGGCCAGCACATCCGGGAAATGTTCGATCTGAACTTCCCCAGCAGCGAACAGTTCTTTTTGACCGTCCATCTGCACCGGTTGTCGGTGTCGATGGGCCTGAGTACAGAGGAGGAATGAAACTTATGAAAGACAAGATCTTCGGCGTATTGCAGCGTGTGGGCCGCTCCTTCATGCTGCCCATCGCCATTCTGCCGGTGGCAGGCCTGTTTTTGGGCATCGGCGGCTCGCTGACCAACGAAACCATGCTGGAGGCCTACAACCTGATGGGCCTGCTGGGCCCCGGCACCTTCGCCAACGCCATTCTGCAGGTGCTCAACTCCGCCGGTTCGGTGGTGTTCAACAACCTGCCCATCATCTTCGCCATGGGCGTAGCCATCGGTATGGCCAAGCAGGAAAAGGAAGTGGCGGCCCTGGCTTCCGCCATCGCCTTCTTCATCATGCACGCCACCATCGGCGCCATGATCGGCGCCTTCGGCGCGCCGGACCTGGCGGGCGCCACCGCCGAGGTTCTGGGCATGACCAGCCTGCAGATGGGCGTGTTCGGCGGTATCCTGGTAGGCCTTGGCACCGCGGCGCTGCACAACCGGTTCTATAAGATTCAGTTGCCCCAGGTGCTCTCCTTCTTCAGCGGCACCCGCTTCGTGCCCATCATCTCTTCTGCCGTTTACCTGCTGGTGGGCATCGCCATGTACTACATCTGGCCCACCATCCAGATCGGCATCAACGCCCTGGGCGGCTTCGTGCTGGCCTCCGGCTATGCGGGCACCTGGCTGTATGGCTTCATCGAGCGTGCGCTGATCCCCTTCGGCCTGCATCACGTGTTCTACATTCCCTTCTGGCAGACCGCCGTGGGCGGTACCGCTGTTGTGGGCGGTCAGCTGGTAGAAGGTGCACAGAACATCTTCTTCGCTGAGCTGGCCACCCCCGGCATCACCCACTTCTCGGTATCCGCCACCCGCTTTATGACCGGCAAGTTCCCCCTGATGATCTTCGGCCTGCCCGGTGCGGCCTTCGCTATGTACCGCTGCGCAAAGCCTGAGAACCGCAAGGCGGTGGGCGGTCTGCTGCTCAGCGCGGCCCTCACCTCCATGCTCACCGGTATCACCGAACCCCTGGAGTTCACCTTCCTGTTCGTGGCTCCCGCCATGTACATGGTACACTGTGTACTGGCCGGCGCCTCCTACATGATCATGCACATGCTCAACGTGGGCGTGGGCCTGACCTTCTCCGGCGGCCTGATCGACCTGACCCTCTTCGGCATCATGCAGGGCAACGAAAAAACCAGCTGGCTGTGGATTCCCGTGGTGGGCGTGGCCTACTTCCTGATCTACTACTTCGTGTTCAGCTTCATGATCCGCAAGTTCAACTATATGACCCCCGGCCGGGACGACAGCTCCGAGGCCAAGCTCTACACCCGCAAGGACCTGGAGGCCCGCAAACAGGCCGGTGAAGTGACCGAGGCTGAAGCAGCGAATGAGCTGTCCGCACAGATCACCCAGGGCCTGGGCGGCAAGGACAACATCTCCGATGTGGACTGCTGCATCACCCGCCTGCGCTGCACCGTGAAGGACCCCGCTAAGGTAGACCAGCAGCTGCTGAAGGCCAGCGGCGCTTCCGGTGTACTGTGCAAGGGCCAGGGCGTCCAGGTAGTGTACGGTCCCCGGGTATCCGTGATCAAGTCCGACCTGGAGGCTTACCTGAAATCCTCCGCTTCCGATCATCCCGCTCCGGTGGCCAAGCCTGCTCAGGAGCCCAAGAAGGCGGAAGAAAAACCCGCCGACGCCCCCAAGGCCGGCGGCGAGCGCCTGACCGTGGTGAGCCCTCTGGCCGGTAAGGTCATTCCGGTGGAAGAGGTTGCCGACGGCGTGTTCAGCGAAAAAATGGTGGGCGATGGCTTTGCCGTAGAGCCTGAGGCCGATGAGGTTCTGGCTCCGGCAGACGGCGAGATCACTCTGGTGTTCGACACCAAGCACGCCTTCACCATGCGCACCGCCCAGGGTGTGGACCTGCTGGTCCACATGGGCATCGACACCATCCGTCTGAACGGTGAGCCCTTCACCCTGAACATCCAGCAGGGCGACACCGTGAAAGCCGGTCAGCCCATCGGCACCATGGACCGGGCGGCCATTCTGGCTGCGGGCTACCGCACCGTAACCCCCGTCGTGGTGGGCAATCTGGCCGATCTGGGCGGCTTCGAGCTGACCCGCACCGGCGAGGTAAAGGCCGGCGATGCGGTGATGGAAGTCTTCTGATTTTTGCTATCCTCTCAACTCCTAAATACACAGATACACAATGCCCCGGCCTGGTTTCAGGCCGGGGCATTGTGTTCATTCGGATGACTTGAAAGTTCAGCCCTCGCTCAGGTACTGGCGGGGGTCCTCATAGTTGCCGCCCCGCAGCGTTTCCAGATGCAGGTGAGACTCCAGGCCGCTCTCGGCGGGGGCCTGGTCCAGCGTGGCGATGGCCTGACCGGCCAGCACCTCGTCGCCCGCCTTCACCAATACACTGCCGCTGGCAAGGCCGCAGTAACGCCAGGTGACGGCGCCGTCGTCAACCTCCACGATCTGGCCCCACATGCCGTCCTCATACACGGCGGTGACCCGCCCGGCCACCGCGCTCTTCACCGGGCTTTCGGCCTCACAGAAGATGTCCAGCCCGTTGTGGGTGCGCCAGTCCTTCAGGGTCTCGTTGTACACCAGCTCGTCGCCGCTATATTCCTGCCCGGTCTGCCCATCCACCGGCCACACGAAGGAGGGCGCCGGCGCAGCGGCAGGCTCTTCGGGTGCGGCAGTAGGCGCGGGCTGCTCCTGCGAGCCAGAGGAGGAAGCCGGCGAGGGTGATGGCTTGGCCGAGGCGCTGGGCCTGGGCGTAGCGGTTGGGGCGGGAGTAGCTTTGATGGGTACATCCTCCACATCCTGTTCCACCGGTGCCTCGGGCAGCTCCCATATTGCCTCACCTCCCTGCTCTGTCTGCGGTTTGTTTTGTTCCACGATGTTCTTCACGGCAAAAAAGCTGCACGCCGCCGCAATCACGATGCACAGCGAAAGCGCCCAGTACAGCCCCCTGCCCCGAAACAACGAAGCGATCCATTTCATTCCCTTTGCTCCTTATCTTTTGCAGTTTTGCGGCGGCACAGCCGGTTGCCGCGCCAGAGTGTTCTGCTGCCGCTTTGCCTTTAGTTTTGCGCCAAAACCGCCGGTTTATACATGTGCCGGATGTCACTTGAAATCCCCTTTTCTGAATAGTACAATAAGGGTGAAAAACGTCACCGGCCGCAAGAGGGCGGCCAATTCAAGCGAACGGAGGGCTGTTTTTGACCGAACCTTATATCGCCGGTATCGGCGGCGCTAATGTGGACATCCACGGCCAGAGCTTCGCGCCCCTGATCATGCGGGACTCCAACCCCGGGCGGCTGCATCTGTCCATGGGAGGCGTGATGCGCAACATTCTGGACAACCTCACCCGCCTGGGCGAAAGCTGCCAGATCGTGACCGCGGTGGGCGACGACGCCTACGGCCAGATGCTGCGCACCGGCTGCCAGGCCCTGGGCATGGGCACCGAGGGCATGCTCACCCGGCCGGGCCATTCCTCCTCCACCTACATCTCCATCATGGACTCCGCAGGAGACATGTTGGTTGCCATGAGCGACATGCGCATCCTCACCGAGATGGACGAGAGCTTTGTGGCCGGGCAGCTGGAGCTGCTGAACGGGGCGGAGCTGGTGGTCTGCGACGGAAACCTTTCCGCCAGCGCGCTGAACTACCTGACCGCCCACTGCACTGCACCTTTGTGCGTGGACCCGGTGAGCACCACCTGGGCCCGCAAGCTGGTGCCCATTCTGGGCCGGTTCGATACCATCAAGCCCAACCGGCTGGAGATGGAGATTCTGGCGGACATGCCCATTGCCACCGAGGAGGACCTGGAAGAGGCCTGCACCCGCGTGCTGGCAACCGGTGTGCGCCGTGTCTTCGTGAGCCTGGGGGCGGACGGCATCTACTACAAGGGGCCGGGCGGCAGCATCCACCGGCGCAGCCGCCGCTTTGACAAGATGGTCAATGCCACCGGCGCGGGCGACGCCACCATGGCGGGCATTCTGCATGCCACCCGCAAAGGTCTCAGCGAAAGCGAGATTCTGGACTGGGCGCTGGGTGCGGGTCTTGTAGCCATCAGCGGCAAGGACACCATCAACCCGGACATGAGCGAACAAACCATTCAACAAATGATAAAGGAGTATGTGAAATGAATCTGAAGCAGTATCTGGACATCACCCCCGAAATTAAAGCCGCTCTGGAAGAGGGCAAGCCCGTTGTTGCCCTGGAGAGCACCATCCTCTCCCACGGCATGCCCTACCCCCAGAACCTGGAGTTCGCCGCTGAGGTGGAGAAGATCATCCGCGCCGAAGGCGCTGTGCCCGCCACCATGGCCATCATCGACGGCCGCATGAAGGTGGGCCTGTCCGCCGGGGAGCTGGAGCTGATGTGCAAGGGCGAGGGTGTTGTGAAGGTAAGCCGCCGCGATCTGCCCATCATCCTGGCCGAGGGCGGCACCGGCGCCACCACCGTGGCCTCCACCATGATCCTGGCCAGCCTGGCAGGCATCAAGATCTTTGCCACCGGCGGCATCGGCGGCGTACACCGCGGCGCCGAGACCACCATGGACATCAGCGCCGACCTGCAGGAGCTGGCTCACACCTCCGTGGCCGTTGTCTGCGCGGGCGCCAAGATGATTCTGGACATCGGCCTGACCCTGGAGTACCTGGAGACCATGGGCGTTCCCGTTCTGGGCTTCCAGACCAGCGACTTCCCCGCCTTCTACTGCCGCAAGAGCGGCTTCGGCGTGGACTACGCCGCCAAGGATGCTGCCGACGTGGCCAAGATTGCCAAGACCAAGTGGGACCTGGGCCTTGCCGGCGGTATGCTGATCGGCAACCCGGTGCCCGAGGAGTTCGCCATGGACTTCGACGAGATGAGTGCCATCATCGACAAGGCTCTGGCCAGCGCCAACGCCGACGGCGTGCGCGGCAAGAACATCACCCCCTACCTGCTGGCCCACATCGTGGAGTACACCCAGGGCCGCAGCCTGGCCACCAACATCCAGCTGGCCTACAACAACGCCCGTGTGGCTGCCCGCATCGCCCGGGAATACGCCGCTCTGTAAGCGTTTCGCACCAAAGCATTTTGCCCCCTGCCGCACCGGCAGGGGGCTTTTTGCTGCCTTTATTTCCAGTTCTGCCGCCTGCCTGCCAGATGGCTCAGGTAGCCGTGCAGAGAGGCCGTGCTCTGCACCAGCTGGAAGAAAAACAGGAACAGGATGAATCCACCCACCGTATTCTTAAACGGAATGTTCAGCCGCTGCTGGTACCTATAAACAGTCCAGAAGCACAGTGCCCCCACCAGCGCAGTGAACACGGTGAGCAGCCCCACCAGATAGCAATAGCCAAACAGCGCCAGAATCACGCCGGGCACAAAACCAAACAGGTAGGCCAGGTCCAGATAGATGATGCTCAGGTTCACGCTGGTGAAATACCGGGTGCAGCCGCTCTGCCGCCAGGGCGGCACCTCCCGCAGGCCCTCCAGCATGCCCATGGCCCAGCGCCGCCGCTGCCGGTAAAGGCCGCCCAAGGTCTCCGTCACCCTGGTATAGCCCACGGCGGCAGGCTCATAGCCGGAGGAATAGCCCAGCTCCAGCAGCCGGTAGGTGAGCACGATGTCCTCCCCCATCACCTGCTGCCAGCCCCCCGCCCGGCGCACCGCGCAGCTATTGTAGGCGCTGAAAGCCCCCTGTGCCACCAGGGTGGCGCCGTAGCTGCCCTGGAACCGCTTCACCGCCGCGATGCTGAGCAGGTAATCGTAGTTCTGCATCCGGGTCGTGCGGCTGCGGGTGGGGTTCTGCACAAACAGATTCCCTGCCACGCAGCCCCGCCGGGTGCCCAAAATGTGGTTCATAATCCGCTGCACCGCGCTGCCCTCCAGCCAGGTGTCCGCATCCACCGTGAGAAAATGGCGGGTGCGCACCTTACTGAGGCCCAGATTCAGGGCGTTGGCCTTGCCCGGCTGCCCGCAGTACAGATACCGCACCGGCCGGTTTTCCGGTGCCAGCCGAGCCATAGCCTGAATCTGGCGTTTGGTACCGTCGGTGGAGGCATTGTCCACCGCCAGAATGCAGATGCGCCCGGCATACTTCTGACTGAACAGCGCCTGAATGGTTCCGGCGATGTTCCCTTCCTCATTGTGGGCGCACAGGATGACGGTGGTGTCCTCGCAGGTCTGCGGATACTGCCGCCCCCTTCGGTGCAGCAGATTGGAAAAGAACATGGCGCTCATCAGATAGCCCGGCAGAAAGGCGATGCCGATGACCACCGCCCACACATAGACCGGCGGCAGCACCTCTACCGTTTCCTCGATCCAGGGGAGCGACAGCCAGACCGAAAACGCCAGCCACAGCATGCCGAACCCCACGGACAGGATGAATTTTCTGTTCACCCGAATCCCTCTTTTTTCGACAGCCTATGTGAAAGGAGGGCGAAGGGTGCCGGAGTCTGACCGGCAGGGCAATCGGTTTTCCCTGTGTTTTCACGCAAAAATCCCCCCGCGGCCTGTCTGCCGCGAGGGGATTTTTACAGAAAAAGAATTTTCAGCAATGGGACGAACCGGCACTCAGTTCCGGTCCCGGCGCAGATTGCTGGGCTTAAGCGGGATGGACATAACCACCGCAATGCCCATGGCCAGCGCCACCGCAATCTTCAGTGTCTCGGCACCCTTGGCCGCGCACTGGGCGGTATCGCCGGTGATGAAGGCGTAGGCGGTGTAGTAGATGCCCGCACCGGGCACCAGCGGGAAGATGCCGGGAATCAGGAACAAGGTCACCGGGGCCCGGCGCACGATGGCGAAGGCGCGGGTGGCAATGGTCAGCGGGATCACCGCCACCAGACTTGCCAGCACCGAGCTGGGCTGCACCAGCATCATAGCCCAGTAGACCAGCCAGCCGATGGCGCCCACGATGCCGCAGGCGGCAAAATGCCGGGGCGGCACATGGAACAAAAGGCCGAAGCAGACGGTGCCCAGAAAGGCCAGCGCCAGCTGGCGCAGAAACTCGATCATCAGCAGCATCATACGTTCACCCCCGGGATCATGGTGGCCAGGCCCAGAATCAGGCCCACGCCGCAGGCGATGCAGGCGGCGGTGAGCAGGGCATCCAGCATGCGGATGGTACCGGACAGAAAGTCCGCCATGATCAGATCACGGATGCCCAGAGTCAGCGCCATGCCGGGTACCAGCGGCATCAGCGCACCGATGATGGCCTTATCCATATTCTGGCCGAAGCCGGTGAGGAACAGCAGCATGGTGGCCAGCGCCACAAAGGCCGCCCCCAGAAACTTGGTGATCAGCTTGTTCAGGCCCCAGCGGCCCATCCACAGCAAAAACACCTGCAAGCCAAGACCCACCGCCAGAGCGATCAGACCGTCCTGCCAGATACCGCCGAACATGAGGGCAAAGCAGGCGCTGCCCGCGCCGCAGGCCAGGATCTGGTCCCGGCTGGGGGCGTAGGGCATGGTTTTGATCCGCTCCAGCTCCTCGTAAGCCTCATCCAGACTGACCTGCCCCTGGGCGATCTTGCGGGAAAGGGCGTTCACCGCCTCCACCCGGCCCAGATGCACCTCGCTGGCGGGCACACTGCGGATCTGTGCAGGCTGGCCGTAGTCCGAGCCCATGCTGGCAAACAGGCCGTTGGTGAGCACATAGCCGTGGAAGCTGTCCACCCCAAGGCTTTTGGCCATGATCTCCATGGTCTGCTGGGTACGGCTTACCTCGGCCCCGTTTTTCAGCAGCACCTCACCTGCCGCCATCACAAATTCCAGCACACGCTGCTGGTCGTTCATATTGCTTCTCCCCTATTCTTCTGCGTTTTGCGCCGCTCGGCCGCATACCAGCCCAGAACGGCGATCAGGCACAGGCCGCTCACCGCCGCGCCTGTTGCCGCGCCCGGATGATGGTAGGTCAGCTGAATCTGGTTTTCGCCTTCCTCCAGCCGCACGCCCATCATACCCTCAAAGACCTGCTCCACCGCCACCGGCTCGCCGTTGCGCTCAGCGGTCCAGTGGGCTTCGTCCTCCCAGGCGAAGGGCAGAATCAGCAGGTCGTTCTCTGCGCTGCCCTGGGCGGTCACCCGGATGCTTCCGCCCTCCCGGATGGTCAGCTCGGTGGGGGCGTTTTCCTTCAGCTGGTCAACCGCTCCGGCCAGCGCCGTCTCATCCAGGCTGTAGATCTGCAGCTTGTCAATATACTGGGCCGGGGCCTCCACGCCCAGCTGCAGGCAGACCGTCTGCCCGGCCTCCAGGCTGCCCAGCGGGAACACACCGCCCAGCGAGTCGCCCTGGAAGTATTCGCCCAGCAGCTCACCGTCCAGCTTCACGTCCGCCGGCAGGAAGTTGCCGGTATCCGGCACCGCCAGATAGCAGGGCCCGCTCACCGGCGCAGTGAAATACACGGTGAGTCCCTTTGCCTGGTCGTCCACCGTCACATTCTGCGCAGGCAGCAGTGCGTCGGCGCTGCCGGGCACCAGTGCCCGCAGCATCTCGTTCTGTAACTGGAAGGTATTGCTGCTTTCCTCCACGTCCACGTTCAGAGCGTCCGCGCTGCCCACATAGGCCAGCGGCAGGGCGTAGGGATTTTCATACACCTCCAGCTCGGTCCCCAGCTCCAGCTTCTGATAGGGCGCGGGTACCGGGCGGCTGCCGTCGGTATACAGATACTTGATGCCCAGCAGGCTGTCCGCCACGGCGGTGGAGCCCCAGCCGTAGGTGGTGTAGTTCACATAGCCCAACTGCTCCAGCATGGGCTTTGCGGTGCTGGCTTTGGTGGAGGAATAATGGCTGATGCCCCAGTAGCCCAGCAGCATGGGGTCATTCAGGGTACGCATGAAGTTCTTTTCCAGCCGGTAGTAACCCTCGTCCTTCTGCTCCAGGGCTTCCACCACCTGGCGGCCCTGGTCATAAAAGGTCTCGAACCCGCTTTTGGAGTAGCTCTCAAATTTGCGCAGGCTGAGCATACTGTTCACGCCCATGTCCGCCGCAGCCAGGCAGCAGAAGCCTGCGGTGCCCAGCAGCGCCACGCTGCGCTTTGCGCCCAGCAGCCAGATGCAAACTAGCGTGCCGAAGTAAAGCCCGCCGCACATGACCAGCTTGAGGACGGAAAACTCCTCTCCTGCGGTGGCGGTGTAGCCCGCCAGCCAGAGCGCGCCCAGTACCCCAGCCGCCGCGAAGGCCCAAACCCTGGGCCGGGCAGCCAGCAAAGCGCGGGCGGCCAGCAGCAGCAAAAACAGGCTGGCCAAAAAGCTGTAGCGGTAGGGGAACCAGACCGGCTCCTTGAAGCCGTGCCAGACAAGATCAATGCCGCTCACCCAGAAGCTGAGCACCAGCGTCGCCAGCACACCGGCGGCGGCCAGCTTTTCCCGCAGGCGGATCTTCCCATTGAAAAAGAAAAAGAGCCCCAGCACCACACAGAACACGCCGCAGTAGATGTTGGGCAGGCCGCCGGTCACGTCCTCCCAGAAAAAGTTGCCGAAGAACAGCTGCCACACCAGCTGGGGCAGGCTGAAATTGGGCTCCAGCGAGAGCTCCATGGCAAACAGTGCGCCCTTGCTCTCCTCAATTTCCACCAGCGCCGGATAGAGCAGCACCATGCCCAGCCCCGCGCCCAGCACACCGCTGGCCGCAAACCGGCCAAACCGGCGGGCAAACAGACGGCCGGTGCGCTCGCCCAACCGTTCACTGGTGGCCCAGTAGTAGAAGAAGTAGATCACGCTGAACAGGCATACTGCCCAGGCGGTGTAGAAGTTCAGGAGCACACAGGCGAACACCAGCCACAAAAGTGCCCAGTGGCGGCCGGTATCCACCAGCCGCTCCAAAGCCCACAGCACCAGCGGCGCCAGCAGCACCACGTCCATCCAGATCACGTTCTGGCTGTAGACCACGCAGAAGGCACAGAGGCCGTAGCCCTGGCTGAGCGCTGCCAGCAGCGGGCTGGCGCTGTTCAGGTGCTTTTGCAGAAAGAAGCAGCAGGCCGTGGCGGTGAGGGCGGTGCGCAGCCAGAACATGAGCTGCACCGCCACCGGAATCATGCGCAGCGGCAGCGCCAGCAAGATCAGATTGAAGGGACTGGCCATGTAATAGGCGAACAGGCCCAGGGTGCTGCCGCCGCACAGCTTGCCGAAGCTGTAGAACAGGCCGCCCTCGCCCAGGCGGCGTTTCAAGTCCGCCAGGTAGGCCACATACTGGCCGTTCAGATCGCCGGTGAGCATGGTGCCGTCGCCGAAGGGCCAGAAGCCCAGCAGCAGATAAGCACCGCCCACCAGCACCGTGGCCAGGGCAAAGCAGAAGATCAGATTGTTCCGCTGCGCGCGGGCGCAGGGGGTTTGTGTCTTTCCCATGGTATTCCTCGATAACAGATTTCAGCGCGGGAGCCGCAGGCCCCCGCGCCGCGTTTTATTCCCGGATGTTGTCCCGTACCTGGGCAAACTCCGGCAGAGTCTTGAACAGATGCCCGGCGATGACCTCCATCAGCAGGAAGTCCTCCTCGCTGTCGATGTCCAGCACGCCGGTATCCAGCATCTTGCTCACGCCGATCTTGCCGTCCCACAGAATGCCGGTGGTGTTGTTTGCCAAAAAATCCCGGCGGAACACGTAGATGCTGGCGTTCACGTCGTAGAACACCGGGGCCTGCTGGCGGGCGGTGTAGGTGGCGTTGTCAATGCCCTTTTCCACATGGTCGCCGCAGTCCCGCACCATGTTGAAGCAGGGATTCCGGCGGGACTCGGTGACGCTGAACACCAGGTCCAGGTCCGGGCGGGCGGCCTTCATCTCGAAGGCGTTCTGCACGTCCCTGGCGGTGCGCAGCGGGCTGGTGATGTCCAGATCCATCACGTAGTCGTAGGTGCAGCCGTTCTTCTCCTCCATGCGGGCCAGGCTGTCCTGGAAGACGGCCATCTTGGGCACAGTGTCGCCGCCCAGGGCCTCGCCCCGGGGCAGGAAGACCACCTCGGGATATTTGGCGGCCACCAGGTCCGCCAGGGCCTGGCTGTCGGTGTTCAGGCAGATGTCCACCTGCACGTCCGGCCGGGCGGCCTTGAACAGCGAAGCGGCGCTCAGGGTATAGTACACCAGCGGCTTTTCACAGAACACCTTCAAGTTCTTGTTTTTAAATCCCTTGCTGCCTGCGCGGCCGCAGATGGTGATGAGCAGTTTTTCCACGTTTTGTTCCTTCTTTCGGATTGATTCCTTGGGCAACACCGCACCATTCGCGGCAAGCCCCCTCAGGCGGCGTATCACCTGAAATGATGTGGTATTGCCTTTGTTATTCCTCGCCCAGGGTCAGCTTGAGCACGTCCAGCGCCATGGCCGGGCTGTTGATGCTCTCGCCCTGGCCGTTGATGGCGTAATCCAGGAAATACTCCATCTCCCGCATATAGCGGTCGTTCACCGGCTCCTCAAAGTGCTGCACCACACCATTGGCCAGGGTCAGCGTGCCTGCGCCGAAGTCGGCGGTGACGGTACCGTCGGCGCAGAACAGCTCGATGGTGCGCCGGTAGGTGCGGCCGAAGTAGTCCAGATGAATCTCCGCCAGCATATGCGGATAGCGGGCGATGTAGACGGACAGATCGTCCGAATCGATTTCCAGATCAGAATAGGTTCCCTTGAAGTTGTAGCTTTCCAGAGGCTTGCCGAACAGCTCCACCATGTAGTCCCACTCGTGGATCAGATCGATGGTCACGCCGCCGCCCATGTCCTTGTGGGCGGAGTAGACCTTGCGGTAATCCACGCCCGGCCGCCAGTCCGGCAGATAGGACGAGCAGATGACCCGGGCGGAGTAGGGCCACAGGGTGGGCATCAGCTTCTTCAGCGCCAGGAAGGTGCCGCACCAGCGCATGGGCGCGGCCACATAGGCCTTCTGGGTCTCCAGGCCCAGCTCGGCCAGATCATAATCGGTGTGATCGAAGATGGGCTTTTCGATGAACAGGTTCTCCGCCTTGCCCGCCAGATCCGCCAGGGTGGAGGCGTGCAGGCTGGTGGGGTTGGTGATGAAGGCCACGTCATAACGGCCCAGCTGCTCAAAGTCGATGTACTGGTGCTTGATCACCGCCGCCAGCTCGGGGGGCAGAGGCTTTAAGCTGGAGCGCAGCGCGTCCACCTCCAGGGGAATGCCCCGCCGGGAGGCGATGTGGATCAGATTGTTCAGATGCCGCTTGCCGATGGAACCCAGGCCCACAAACAATACTTTCATGGTGCTTCCTCCTTTTATTTTGTTGGCAAAAACAGCCTTATGCCTCCTCGATGGCCTCGATCAGCCGGATGGTCTCCAGATCCTTCTCGAAGCTGTAGCGGGGCTGCTCGGCGCCCTTGAGCACCGCGAAGAAGTTGGCCAGCTCGTCCACGTAGGCGTTTTCCACAATGTTGTCGCTGTAGCGGGAATCGTGCTCAAAGCTCTCGTAGGTGTTCACCGGCAGCTTTTCGCCCTTGTCGTGGTCGAAGGTGTAAAGGCTCTTGGGGTTGCCCTCCCAGAACAGGTGCAGCCCTTCGCCGAAGCACTCAAAGTTGCGCACCGCCTTGGGGCTTACCACGTCCACCGCCAGCATGCCCTTCACGCCGTTTTCGTGGCGCAGGGTCACAAAGTAGCTGTCCGGGTAGTCCACCTCCAGCTGGCTGATCTTGTCCTTTTCCACGTGCAGGCTCTTCACCGGGCCGAAGGTGTCCAGCAGCCAGGGCAGGTCGATGCCGAAAATCTCCCGCACGCCGCCGGTGCGCTTGTCGCCCACAAAGAAATTTTTATAGTTTTCCCAGGGGTGCCAGTCCGGCAGATACTGGCCGATGTGATAGATGTAGTTCACCGGCTTGTCGAAGGCTTCCACCTGGTGCTTGATGTACCGGGTCTCGCCCCGGTATAGCATGGTGGAGGAAAGGAACAGGGGCAGGCCCTTTTCCTTGGCCTTTTTCATGTTCTCCTCGTAGCCGTCGCTTACCAGGTTCAGCTCGGTGAACACCGGCAGGCCCGCATCCAGCAGCTCGCTGATAATGCCCGCATGGGTGATGGGGGCGGTGCAGACCAGCGCCGCGTCGAATTTTTCTGCCGCCACTGCTTCGCCGATGCTGGCATAGGCGGGGATGCCCAGGCCCTCGGCCTCGACCCGGCGGGACTCGGTGGTGTCCACGCCGCTGATCTGGATGGATGCGTCCATTCCCTTGGCCAGGCGGGCACGGCGCTTGCCCATGCTGCCCAGACCCACAATCAAAAGTTTCATTTGTTCACACCTCGCGTTTTTTGTTCCGACGGTTCTTTTGCCGCCCGCCGGGAATTATTCCTGTTGCAGCCATTCCGCCGGGACCCAGCCGGGCCGGTCGCCGGTTTTGATGAGCGCCCAGTCCCCTGCCCGGGCAGCAAGGCCCACTCGCTGGCCGGTTTGCAGCGGCGGGCGGTAGTCGGTGTAATCGTCCGCCAGCCTCCAGCCGGTCTCCGTCTGCTGCACCAGCTGCGCGGGAGCTGAGAACTCCCGGCCGGTTTTTTCGTGGCGGCAGCGGCACAGCCCGCCCTGCCATTGCAGGGGCTGCACTTCATAGCTGGGCCAGTTGATGTTCACGGTGGCGGGCTTTTCCGCCTGCGGGCGCAGCACCCGGGCGGCGGGCAGCTCGTCCACCCATTCGCAGCCCAGATACTCCCCGTCCTGCAAGACCGCGCCATTCAGCTGGCCGCCGGTTTTGACCCGGTTGCCCCCGTCGATGCAAAGAATCTTCCGCTCCCTGTCATAATAAGGAGAAAGGCGGCACTCGGTCAGGTCGTAATTGCAGGCCGGATAATGGCCTACAATCAGCAGCCGGTCAAAGCGCCCGGCAGTTTGCAGAAAGCCCCGCCGGGTGATCACCTCCACCGGGTCCTGCTTGTCCGGCGGCAGCGCCGCGTCCATTGCAGCATGGGCGAAATAATATTGCTCACTTTCCAGGATTCGGGGCAGCCCGGCCAGAAAGGCCGCCTGCTTCGGGTAAGCCCGGCAGAGGGTCTGGATGGTGCCGTGGGCATCCGCCAGCGCCGCATCCCTGTCGATCCCCTGGGCAGCGCACTGCTCCCAGAACAGCTGCCTTGGCTGGCGGTCCAGAAAGACCGGCAGCCAGGGGGCTTCAGCCTCGTCGTTCATGCCGTCGCAGTTGTCCAGCAGAATATGCACGTCGGGCAATAACGACAACTCCATGGCGAAGTCCAGCATGGCCATGTTCTCCTCGCCCTTGGTCAACAGGTCCCCCGCCAGCACCAGTGCGTCGGTGCCGGGGCGGTAGTCCAGCTTGTTCAGAAGGCGTTCCAGCAGAGCCTTGCAGCCGTGAATATCGCTGATGGCAAGCACCCGCTGGCCTGGCTTGAACTCCGCGTTCCGGAGCATGCCCGGGGCCATCGGGTACCGCTTACTCCACGGGTCCATCGTAGAACCCCTTGGGCGCGCCGAAGTCCGGCCGGGCCAGCTGCCGGCGCAGAATCTCTACAATGCGGCCGCTGGTGTCGCCCCCGTTGTAGGGGCTCACGGTCTGCTTTGCCTTTGCGGCAAATTCCTCACTGAAGGCGGTTTCCAGGGCCGTGAGGATCTCGCTCTTTTCGGCCTTGCAGCAGAGCACGTTGGGGCAGATGATCCGCCCGGCCTGCCGCTCGCCGATGTTTACTGTGGGCACCCCAAAGGTGGGGGTCTCCACCACGCCGGAGGAGGAATTGCCCACCACCGCTGCCGCGCAGGCCATGGCGGAGAGATACCGCTTGACCCCGAGACTTGTAAAGGCAATAGCCCTGTCAGGATGTTTTTCCACCCAACGGTCAATCAGCTCGTTGATGGCAAGGCCGCCCGCGTCCGCGTTGGCCTTGGTGATGAGCCAGCGCACCGGGCGGGCTTTTTGCAGCTGCTCCATTGCAGCCAGAAGCTGGGCCACCTGTTCGGTGGGGCTGGCCCCGCCCGCGGTTTCCGGGTGGAAGGTGACCAGCGCGAAGGGGCCGGAAAGATCAAAGCCCAGACTCTCGCTCAATTCTTCCCGGCTCATCTTGGGCATGGTGCGGATGTTTTCATCCCCCAGGCCGCCCACATTGAACACGGTGTCCGGCGCTTCGCCCATGCGGATGACCCGCCGGGCGTACTCCGCGCAGCTGGGGAAATGCAGGTGGGCCATCTTGGTGATGCAATGGCGGTAGTAGTCGTCCGCCGCACCCAGGGTCACGTCGCCGCCGCTGATGTGGGCAATGGGCACCCCGGTCATGGCCGCCGCCTGAGCCGCCGCGAAGATCTCGTACCGGTCACCCAACACCAGCACCGCGTCCGGCTTATGCTCCCAGAACCAGCGGCTGAACTGCTGGATGGTGTAGGCCACGGTGTCCGCCGTGGCCAGCGGGCCGGTGCCGAATTTCAAAATGGGGATGCGGGCGGCGATGGGTACCCCGTCCGCCTCGATCTCCTGTACGGTATTGCCGAATTCCGGGGCCAGATGGGCACCGGTAACTAATACCTTTAGTATAAAATCGTCAGATTTCAACAGTTTTTGGATCACCGGACGCAGCAGACCGTACTCGGCCCGGGTCCCGGTGACGACCGCAAGGGTCTTTGGCTGGGCTGCCATGGGCAGCACCCCCCTTTTGTAGTTTTCATCAAGCTGCTTTGCTCACAGCTCGATTTTTTCGTCCTCTTCAAAATCCCGCTTGGCGGTCTTGCCCAGCACCTCGTACCAGCGCATGGGGCTGATGCCGTCGCCGGGGCGCTTGGTGGTCAGGTTCTCTGCGGTGAAGGTCTCCCCCGCCTTGATGTCCCGGGCCGCCACGATGCTCTTGCGGGCGATGGGCTTGTTCTTGGCCTCGCTGGCGCTCACCGCCTTGCGGCCGGTGCCCAGAGCAGCTTCGGTGTGGCGCACCGCATCCACCATGGCCTTCAGCTCGGCGGGCTCCAGGCTGGCCTTGTGGTCCGGGCCCTCCATGGTCTTGTCCAGCGTGAAGTGCTTTTCAATCACCGTTGCCCCCAGGGCCACCGCGGCCACGTCGCACTCCCAGCCGGAGGTGTGGTCGGAAAGGCCGTAGGGCAGGCCGAACTGCTCGCCCAGCTCCAGCATGGCCAGCAGGTTCGCGTCCTCATAGGGGGTGGGGTACTCGGTGTTGCAGTGCAGCACGGTCACCTCGGGGCAGCCGTTGTCTTCCAGGATGCTCAGGGCGTCCTCGATCTCGGGCAGGGTGCTCATGCCGGTGGACAGAATCACCGGTTTTTTGGTGCGGCCCACCGCCTCCAGATAGGGCAGGTTGGTGATCTCGCCGCTGGGCACCTTGCACATGGGCAGGTCCAGGCTGGCCAGGAACTCCACGCTGGGCAGATCGAAGGGCGCGGACAGATACTGAATGCCGATGGAATCGCAGTACTCCTTCAGCTCTTTATGGGCCTCAAAGCCGAAGTGGATGCGGCGCACCATCTCCAGCTGGCTCTCCTCGGCCCCGGTCTCCCGCTTCTGGTACTCCGCCTTCTGGGCGAATTTGGAGATGACCAGCTCGGGCACGGCGGTCTGGTATTTCACCACATCCGCGCCGCACTCCTTGGCCACCAGGGCCATCTTCTTGGCCAGCTCCAGGCTGCCGTTGTGGTTTACACCGGCTTCCGCAATGATCAAAACGCTCATGGAATCGCTCCATTTCTTATACAAAAGGTAATTTTTATCTGTTTTTCAACCGTTTTCCACCGGTTTTCGACCGCAGGCGCGGCCGTTTTGTGGAAAATTCAGCTGTTGCCCTCCAGGCGGCGGCGCATGTGGTCCAGCTCTTCGATCTGGCCCATATCCATCCAGCTCTGCTCGCTGATGGGATACACGCCCACCTTTTCGCCCATGGCGCGGTAGTGCTCGATGATGTCGGTGAAGCCCTGCTTCTTGCCGTCCTCCAGCTCCTCCACCACGCGGGGCTCCACCACATACACGCCGGTGTTGGTGAGGAAGTTCATCTCCGGCTTTTCCCGCATGGTCTGGATGGTGCCGTCGTTGTTCAGCTCGATGACGCCGTAGGGCACGGTGAAGTGCTTCACCGCGCAGACCATGGTGATGAGATTGCCCTGGCTCTTATGGTAGTTCAGGATATCGCCGTAGTCGGCATCCAGCAGGATGTCGCAGTTGGACAGAAAGAAGGTGTGGTCCAGCTTGCCCTTCAAAAGGCACAGACCGCCGCCGGTACCCAGCGGCTCGTCCTCATCCGCATAAGAGACATGATAGTTTTTTTCCAGGTCGTTGAAGTAGCTCTTGATCATGTTCTTTTTGTAGTTGACCACCAGGCGGAAATCGGTGCAGCCGAAATCGCAGAACCGGTCGATGATCAATTCCAGAATGGGGCGCTCGCCCACCGGGATCAGAGGCTTGGGCAGAATTTTGGTGTAGGGGTACAGGCGGGTGCCCAGGCCGCCGGCCATGATGACCACCGACAGCCCTGCGCAGGTGCGGTTGTCCAGATCCACGCCGCTGGTGAAGATGATGTCCACAATGCGGCCCTGTTTGTCCAGCAGTGGCAACGCGTCGATGCCCTGCTCCTCAATGTAGGCCCGGGCGCGGGCGCGCTGCTCCAGGGGCAGGCTTTTGGGGTGGTAGTTGGCGGCCTCGCGCAGCGGGCCCTCCAGCGCGCCGCCCCGCAGAATGTACTTGCGGATATCGCCGTCGGTCACCGCCGCGGCCAGCTTGCCCTCCGGGGCAATGAACAGGATGCGCTGGCCGGTCTCGTCCAGCTTTTTCAAGGTATTCAGCACACTGGTGTTTTCGTCGATCAGCAGCTCGTCGATGCGCAGCATGGGCGCTCGCCTCTCTTTCGTGGATGTATTGTTACAGCGCCAGCAGCGCGTCGATGACCCGCTGGCAGTCCTCACGGGTCAGGTTGGTGGAGCAGGGCAGGTTCACGATCTTGGCCCGGTAATCCTGGGCCTTCTCGACGCTGAATACCTGGTTCTTGCCATAGTCGGCCTGCTCGTGAATCAGCGCCCACACCGGCCGGGTCTGGATCTTCTGCTCCTTCAGCGCCTGAATCACCTGGTCACGCTGATGGCGGGGGTCCTCCAGATACAGCGAGAAGAACCATTTGTTGGAGCGGGTGCAGTCGTCCCGGAAGGGCAGGATGCGGTAGCCGTTCTTGCCGTCCAGCGCGTCCTTGTACATCTGCCACATCTCGTGCTTGTGGGCGATGAAGCCCTCCACCTGCTCGATCTGAGCCAGGCCCAGCGCCGCCTGCAGGTTGGTCAGGCGGTAGTTATAGCCCACCTCGTCGTGCAGGAACTGCAGCTCGTCGGCCTTGGCCTGGGTGGACAGGTGCTTTGCATGCTCGGCCCAGTCCGGATGGTTGGAGACCACCATGCCGCCGCTGCCGGTGGTGATGAGCTTGTTGCCGTTGAAGCTGTAAACGCCCACGTCACCGATGGTACCGGCGAACTTGCCCGCGAAGGGACCGCTGGTGTAGTAGGTGCCCAGGGCCTCGGTGGCGTCCTCGATCAGAATCAGGTTGTATTCCCTGGCGATGCGGGTGAACTCCACCATATCCGCCATGTTGCCGAACACGTGCACCACCAGCAGGGCCTTCACATGGCGGCCGGAGGTGTTGTTGATCAGCTTGCCGTCTTCCATGTGGCACTCCTCTTTGCAGAAGCGCTCGGCGGCGGCGGGGTCCATGCACAGGCTGTCGTCACAACCGATGAACACCGGCTCAGCATTGGCATAGCGCACCGGGTTGACCGCAGCAATGAAGGTGAGGGTGGGCACGATCACCTCGTCGCCCATGCCCACGCCGGAGATCAGCATAGCCAGGTGCAGGCCGGAGGAGCCGCAGTTGCAGGCTACGGCCCGGTCCATGTGCACATAGTCGGCGATGGCCTTTTCAAAGTCGCCCACCTTGCTGCCGCCGGTGGACACCCACTCGCTGACCACCGCGTCGTTCACATATTCTTTTTCCTTGCCGGAAAAATTGGGAACGGACAAAGGAATAAAGTTTGCCATTTTAATAACCTCTTTTCCAAAGATTGGGCTGGCGCCGGGCCGCTTTTGAAAGCGGCACTCAGCGCTTTTTCTTTGCTTGATATGTTTGCCAGGCGCTTTGAGCCAGCGACAGCGCGCAGGCACAAAGCCCCGGGTAAAGCACCAGTTCCATGGCCCCGTACCAGCCGGGGGCAAAGTAGCTGACCAGGCCCGCCGGCTCATTCATGGAAAAGCCGGAAAAGGTCATGGTCACAGGCTTGCCCTCCTCGGGGCTGCAGGGGTCCAGCCGCAGAGCGGCAATCCTGCCCTGGGGCAGGGTGTACACATAACTGCCGTCATCCTGCTGAGCGGCAAAGACCCGCTTGTTCACGCTGAAGTCCTCGCTCTCGGCATTGGTGTAATACAGGCACATCTCCCGGGGGCTGCGGTCGAAGCTGGCCGTCAGGCGCAGGGTGCGCACCGTCATGCCGTCGGTGTTGTGCCAGATCATCTGGGGGTCGCCGCTGGTGGTGATGTAGCTGCCGTCCTCCAGCAGCTGCATGTCCACCAGTTCGAAATTCTCCAGCATCAGCTCACACTGGTAAAGGCTTCCGCCCGCCTTGGCGATCGTATCCATTCCAAGGCTCCAGACGCTGCCCCCCAGCCAGACGATCAGCGCCGCCGCATAGCACAGAAGAGGCAGAAAGACCGGACGGCCCAGCCATTGTTTCAGTTTTGGAATCATCGGGGCACCTCCATCGCCACCGGCTCATAGCCGTCGAGCGTGATGCGGTAGAGCAGCGTCTCGCCGTTTTCGGCGGCGGCCAGACCATCGGTGAACAGGCTGCCGTATCCGGCCACAAAGCCCGCGTCCAGCTTGTCCACAAAGATGTATTCACAGCCGCTCTCGGCCACTGCCTTTGCAAAGTCCTCGGTGCTGTAGGCGTGGAAGTAAAGCGCGCCGCCCTCCTTGACTTCGGGCATATTCTCGGGCAGACAGAAGGTACCGCCGCCCGCGCCGTACAGGCCGGTCTCCTCGTCCAGTTCCCAGCCGCTGTAATCCAGAATATTGGGCTGGAAGTAGCAGCTGTAGGTGAACCAGAGCAGGCCGTCGTCGCCCTGGCTCACAAAGAAGATGCGGTCGTCCTCGTCGATCTGTGCCTTCACCGCGTCCACCTTTTCCATGATCAGGTACTGGTCCGCAAAGGTGGCGTCGGAAAAGCCCAGCACGCTCATCTGGGGCAGCACCAGCATGTTCACCCGCAGCAGCATCAGGCCGGCAAAGGCCAGCGCCCCCGCCTGACCCAGCAGCCGCCAGCGGCCGGTCTGCACCACCCAGGAAAGCACCGCCGCGGCCATCAGGAACCAGACAATGTAATAGGTATCCATATAGCGGTTGTAGTCATCCAGCCCTTCTGCCTGGAAGGGCTTGAAGATGAAACCGTAGCTGATGGTGATCACATAGCTGTAGGCCGCAAAGCCCAGAGTGCTCAAGCCCATCCAGCACAGCACCCGCATCCGCTGGCGCATGCCTTTTGCGAACACCAGGGCAATCACGAACATGCCCAGAATCAGGCCGGTCACCAGAACGCCCTGCCCAACCATGGACACCAGCCGCTCCTTGCTCAGAAAGGCCGCCCACATGCTCTGGATGGCGGCAAAGAACTGCTCCTGCCGGGCGGCGTACTCCTCCGGCACGGACAGGCCCAGCAGCATCCTGGTGCCCTGCAGCGCCGCGCCAAAGGGGCTCAGGGAGGTCACGCCGGTGCCGCCGCTTTCGGCGTTTTTCTGCACCAGTACCGCGATGTAATTGCTCCATATTTTATACTGGGCCAGCGGCGCTGCCAGACACAGCACCGCAAAGCCGAACCGCCGGGCCAGACCCTCCTTCCAGCGGTCCTTGTAATCAAAGAGGAAGGCATCCGCCGCGATGCAGCCCGCCGCGATCAGGGCAATGGGGAAGGTGTTGTCCTTGATGTTGGCCAGCAAAGCCAGCACCGGCAGCCCCGCCCAGCGGGGTCCCGCACCCTTTTCGCTGCGCAGGGCAATCCACATGGCCACCGCGCCGCCTGCCAGCATTCCGGCCGGCACGTCGCCGTAGGCGCTCATGTAGGTGTCGTCCACTGCAACAGTACGGGCATACACCGTGAAGAACCAGGGGGTGCACCAGCCGATCACCGCCATGGGCAGCGCCAGCCGGTAGTGTTTGAAGCCGATGACACCCACCAGCGCAGCGATGCAGGCGAACAGCAGCAGGTCGTAGGCCAGATACACCTTAAAGGGCGCGAAGGCCCCGAAGAACTGCACAAAGTAGCTCAGCACGATCAGGCCGCAGTTCTGGGTAGCCTGCCAGGGGGTACCGTATTCGCAGATGGTATACAGATGATCGGTGGTACTGGTCATCTGCGCTGCCGGGCCCCAGAAGCTGAACTCGTCAAAATCATGGAACATGGGCTGGCGGATGGAAAAATACACCGCGAAACTGATGGCCAGCCCCCAGAACACCACCGCGCCGGGGCTGAGCAGCCGCCGGGCCTCGCTGCGTTTGGTCACCAGGGCAAAGATGCCCAGGCCCCAGGCCGCCAGATAGAACACCCAGCCGCCCGCCACCAGCAGATCCGCCACGCCCGCCAGGGTGAACCAGATGCCGGTAATGCCCAGCGCGGCAAGCGGAGCCAGCGCACTGTGCAGCCGGGCCTTCAGGGTAAGGAAGGCGCACAGGCCGAACAGGGCCGTAAAACTCAAAACCAGATCAAAATACTGCAAGCTCATTTCTCCTTTTTAAAGGCACTCCCGCCCCGGGGCTTCCGGCGTGCAATGCGCGCCGATTCCCGGAACGGCTCAGGCTCCAATATCGCCCACAGCTCCCACAGCACCGCCACAATTACCGGCGGTACCAGCAGCCCCAGCACAAGGCCGGTGGCGGTGGGAACAAAGGCGGCGTACCAGCCCTCGGCCGGGTTCAGGGTCACCCCGTCAAAGCGGGTGGTCACGCCGCCCACACTGTCCGGGTCCAGGCGGATCTCGCTCACCACGCACCCGCCCAGATCAAAGCGGTACGCGCCGTCGGCAGTCTTGTGGGCATACACCATCTGAGCCGCGGAAAAATCCGCCTGGCCCGGTGCTTTCCAGTAAAGCACCACCGCCTGGCCGGGGGTGAGCTGCTCCACGCGCAGCTCCACCGTTTCCAGATAAACCCCTTCCGGGTTCGGGGCGGTCCAGTGCAGCTGGGGGTCGGTATCGGTGGAGACGTACCACACGCCTTCCTTCTCGCCCTCCAGCTCCTGCACGCCCACGCCGGTCAGGTCCTGCCAGGCAAGCTCGGTCTGCGCCTTCATTCCTTTGTAGGCATACCAGGCGCTTTTGGCAAGGCTTACCCCGCCAAAAATCAGCCAGAGGGCCAGCACGGCAGCATAGGCCGCCGCCAGCCAGCGAATCGGTCGTTTCATGCCGCGCCTCCTTCCTCGCGCACCCAGCGCACGGTGTCGCCCTCATACTCCACCCGCAGCAGGATCACCGAATCGGTGCGCCGGTCGGGCAGATCGTCGATGCCGAAGGCGGGACCGATGGTCCCGGCGATGTAATCGTCGCTCTCGTCGATGAGGATATGGGTGTAGCGCTTGTCCAGCAAAAACAGCCGCAGATCGTCCGCCGTGCAGACGGTCTGGTAGGGGTACACCTCCGGCATACCCTCCTGGGCACGGGCCGGGTCCACCAGATTCATATGGGTGGTGTCCCAGTTCCAGTCGCCCTCGTGGCCATAGCCGAAGCCGCCGAAGCCCCGGGCCAGCGTGGCGTTCAGATCATAGCCGAAGTAGTTCCAGCGGGTGGCGTCGTCGCCCTGGCTGATGAGCAGAACGGTGTCGTCCCAATCCAGCAGGTCGTTCACCTGTCCGGCCCGCTCCTTCACGTCATCCCGCACCGCGTAGACCACGTGGGGATAGTTCCAGAAGCCCGCGGCGGGCACGCCCCGCCAGCCGATCAGCACACAGAACACCGCCAGCACACCCACGGCGGCCATCCGGGCCAGCTTGGCCCACGCGCCGCCAAAGCCTGCCCGGGCCAGAAGGCCCAGCGCCATCAGGAAAAAGCCCAGATAATAGGGCCCGATGTAGCGGATGTAATCCTTCAGCTCCAGGGCCTCCGCGTCCTTGAAGTTGAACACATACAAGAACAGGTGGAACACCAGAAAGGCCACCAGCGCCAGGGTGCCGAACACCGCCAGCACCACCGGGCGGCGGCGCTCCTCCCCCTGTTTCTGGGCAAGGAACACCATGGCCAGCACAAGGAAGATGGCCGCCAGCGCCAGCGCGCCGCCGCCCAGAAGGCACACCGGCACGCTTACCGGGCTTTTCAGCATCAGCGCGCTCACCTGGGTGAACTTTTCGGTGGGCTCCTCCAGCCGCAGCAGCTGCCGCACGCCGGAAAGGATAGCCGCGCCCTGGCTCATGGCTGCGTCACCGCTGCCAACGGTGGTTTTGTCCGCGCCGGTCATGGCCGCCACATAGCGGGTCCAGCCCAGGTAAAAGCCCGCCACCGGAACGGCCAGCAGCACACCGCCGCCCACTGCCTTGGCCAGACGGCGGCCAAAGCCCGCCAGCGGCCCAGTGAGCAGCGCATCCGCGCAGATCAGGCCCACCGCGATCAGGGCATAGGCCAGGCCCATATCCTTGATGAGGGTCAGAAAGCTCACCTGCACCAGCAGCACCGGCAGGCAGCATTTTTTCTCTTTTAACGCAAAATACAGGCAGACCGTGGCCCCGAACACAAAGCCCAGGGGCAGATCGCCCAGCACCGAGAGGTACACGGTGGACAGCTCCCCCACCGAGGGGGCGCTGAAAAAGTAAGGCAGCAGAAAGCCGCAGCCCGCCAGCACCAGGGTGCCCGACCAGCGTTTGCCTGCCAGCGCGGCCATGGCAGCCACCGCCGCGGCCAGCATGGCATCGTAGGCAAAGTAGGCACTCCACTCCGAGAACCCGGCGCTGAAAAACTGGAACAGATAAACCACCAGCATCATGCCCGGGTTGGAGGCCTTGGCCAGCAGGTTGCCCTGAGCCGCCGGGTGCAGCACGTTCTGCAGCTTGGTCAGTTTAGCCGCCGAGCCCCACAGGGTAAATTCATCGTTCTGGGCAAACTCCGGCCGGGTGATGGCGAACACCACCAGAAAGAACACACTGGCCGCCAGAAATACACCGAAGGCCGGTGTGAACAGGGTCTCCAGCGTTTCAGCCAGCCGTCGGCGGGCCAGCAGAACGGCCACAAGCGCCGCCGCGCCCAGATAAAACAGCCAACCGCCTACCGGCAAAAGGCCAACAAAGCCCCAGAGGCAGAGCCACACCGCCCCGCCGCCGATCACCGGCAGCGCAAACAGGGCGGCATCCGCCCGGCAGAGCCGGGCCAGGAAGGCGCTGTACAGCCCAATGGCCGCCAGCGCCAGGAATCCGCTGATCGTTACCATCACCATCCCGCGTTTTCCCCCTTTTCAGTCAAATCAAAAATCGGTCAGCCGGGCAAAACGAATACCGGCCCGATGAAGTAATGCTGGAACAGCAGCACCGCGCCCAGCATGCCGAAGGCGGCAAAGGTCCACAGCGCCACCGTCTGGGGCTTTTTCTGCCCCGCGGCAAGGCGCGGCTCCAGCACATGGCTGAGCACCGCCGCCAGCAGCACTGTGAGCATCAAAAACGCGGGCAGGAAGTACCGCGCCTGCACACCGATGATGCGAATCATGCCCACCGGCGTACTGGTGATGTACATGGCCGTGGCCGCACCGGTGATGTAGAGCACGCTCAGCGCGCCCAGGCCCAGGGCAGGCGCGGGCTTCAGGCTGCTCTTCTCATGCACCGACAGCACCGCGCCGAACAAAAGCAGCATGGGGCTGATCAGGCTGATGAAGGGCACCTCCAGATCCAGCGCGCCGAACAGACCCATCTGGCCCACGTAGAATTTGTTTTCGTAGAAGGTGCCCAGCAGCACCGCGATGTAACGCAGCGGGTTCGAGAGGATGAACGCCAGCTGGTCCACCTCACCGGCCCCGGCGATCTGCCGCCCCACGTAGGGGTAATTGTAGCGGAAAGCGGTGCCGTACCAGTCGAAGAACTTGCCCAGAGCAAAACCGCCCACCAGGCAGGCCACCGCCAGCTGCCACTTCTTCCAGCGGGTTTTCCAGGCGCTCTTGGGCAGCACGATGGGCAGCACCAGCCACAGCAGGTTGATGTAGGGCTTGGCCACGTTCATCATCACAAAGGCGAACAGGAACAGGGCGATGTCCCGGTCGGTAATCTCATCCTTGCAGTAGAAGCTGGCCACCAGGTAGTAAAAGCCCAGCAGGGTGGCGTCGTAGCTCACCGAGGCAGCCATATACAGGCTCAGGGGCAGCAGCATGAAGGCCAGGAACACCGGCTTGTAGCGCTTGCAGTTGCGCAGTGCCAGCCAGCACAGCGCCGCATAGGCGGCCAGGTTTGCCAGCCGGGCGGCGTACATGCAGCCCAGCGCGCCGAAGCCCAGCAGCCGGGCCACCAGAATGCCCAGCGCCTGGGGCGCCATGGAGATGGTCATGAAGAAATAGGGCTCGCTCACCGGATTTTCGGCGGGCTGGCCGTCAAAGTAGGCGGCAAAACCGTCGGCCACGCCGCTCACCGGCCCGCCCTCGCCCTGCTGCTTGAGGGCATAGCCCTCGGTGGTGTACACGCTGGGGTTGCCGTCCTCGTCGGTGGTCACGCCCTGGCTGGTGTGGCTGTTCACCCAGGCCCCGGGGAAGCTTTCCACCAGCTTGGCCACGTCGTCCGGATAGGTGCGGTTGGCATCGAAGTCAAAATGCCCCAGGCTCAGCGAATAGCTGCGCAGAAAGTGGTTGGTCTCGTCCGGCGTTTGCAGGGGCGGATTGGCAAAACAGAACAGCGCCCCGCACAAAAAGATGCAGATTGCGGCCTTTGTGTCCAGCTGCTTGACAAAGCGCACCAGCAAAAATACCGCCAGGGTGGCCACGCTGGCCAGGCCCACCATTGCCGCGGTGAGAGGCAGCGCCCCGATGCGGCCCTCCAGGTAATAAAACACCCGCCAGTAATAGGCAAAGCACACGGCCCCGGCGCAGGCGCACAGCCAGCCCAGCAGCCAGAACACCCCGCCGGGCAGCCGCCGCAGCCGGGCCAAAATGTCTTGTTGCGTCATAGAAATTCCTTTTCGCTTCGTTGATTTTTGCCGTTTCTCAGCGGCGGGAAAACTCCCCTTTTTAAACGGCATAAGCCGGGCAGACCTTTTTGCAAAAGTCCGCCCGGCAATGGCAAGGCAAGCCCGGGGGCTTACCTCGCCCACAGACCTACGGCAATACCACACAATTCACGCCTGGCGGCTCAGGCAGCGTATCGCACCAAAATTTTCCGTGGGATTTTCCAAAAATGCTCGCCAAGCCACCAAGGCTTGTCTGCGCTTTTTGGTTCATCCCGCAAAAAATTTTCCGGCGCGCTCCACCACCTGAAATTATGTGGTATCGCCTTTACAGATTATAAACGTCCGGCTTGTAGCGGTCCAGGTTGTTTTTCAAAAACTCGATGGTCGCCGCCAGGCCCTGCTCGAAGGTGTACTGGGGCTTCCAGTCGGTCATGGAGCGGATCTTGGTGGAATCGCCCAGCAGGCGGTTGACCTCGCTCTTCTCGGGGCGCAGGCGCTGCTCGTCGCACACGATCTTCGCCTCGGGGTTGATCTGGCGGATCAGCTCGTTGGCCAGATCGCCGATGGAATGCTCCTCGCCGGTGGCGATGTTCACCTCCTGGCCGATGGCTGCCTCGCAGCCCGCCAGTGCCATGAAGCCCGCCGCGGTGTCCTTCACGTAGTTGAAGTCACGGGTGGGGGTCAGGCTGCCCAGCTTGATCTCGGTGGCGCCGGTGAGCAGCTGGGTGATGATGGTGGGAATCACGGCCCGGGCGCTCTGGCGAGGACCGTAGGTGTTGAAGGGCCGCACGATGGTGACCGGCAGATCAAAGCTGCGGTAGAAGCTCTCGGCCAGACGGTCCGCGCCGATCTTGGTGGCGGAATAGGGGCTCTGGCCCTGGTAGGGATGCTTCTCGTCGATGGGTACATACTGAGCGGTGCCGTACACCTCGCTGGTGCTGGTGACCAGCAGGCGCTTGGTGCCCACCTGACGGGCCGCGTTCAGCACGTTCAGGGTACCCTTGATGTTGGTATCCACGTAGCTGTCCGGGCTGTGGTAGCTGAAGGGAATGGCGATCAGCGCCGCCAGGTGATACACGATGTCCTGTCCTTCCATGGCGTGGCGCACGCCGTTGGGGTCACGGATGTCGCCCATGAACACCTCGATCTCGTTTTTGATCTCCTTGGGCAGGGTGTCCAGCCAGCCCCAGGTGCCGAAGGAATTGTAGTAGCAGAAGGCCTTGACCTTCTCGCCCTTTCGTACCAGCTCCTCGGTGAGGTGGCTGCCGATGAAGCCGTCGGCTCCGGTGACCATCACAGTGTTCGCCATATCGCAGAATCTCCTTTGCAACTTCGTTTGTTTTTATACCAAATATCCAGCCGCGCCGCCGCCCGCCGCGCTGCGGGTCGGGGCCGGTTCGGTTGTTACCCAGTTGTTACTTAGTATAATATAAACCGCCATTAATTTCAATAAAAAACGCCCCCTCCCCCCCCGGTCCCCCACCTGGAAGCCCGTTTTCCTTTACAGTGGCCAAAAAAGCCGGTATAATGAGGGTTTGGGAAGGTTTTCCCGCAATATACCGAAACAAAAAGGATGGGCAACCGTTTTGAGCTTTCAAAATCTTTCTTACCTTGCCTTTGCGCCGCTGGTGGCTTTTGTATACCTGAAGCTTCTGCCCCGGCGCTGGCAAAATCATTTTCTGCTTGCGGCAAGCCTTGTTTTCTATTGGTGCAACCGCCCCACGGGCAGCGATTTTTCCGGCCTGTGGCAGGCGCTGCCCATTGCCCTGCTGGCGGCCAGCTGTGTGTTCGTGTGGCGCATGGGCCTGAGCCTGCAGGCCGCGCCGCCCGAAAAGCGGGGGCGCAAACTGGCGGCAGCGGTGATCGTGCTGCTGGCCGTGCTGGCGGTGTTCAAATATTTCAACCTGGCGCTGGCAGTGCTGCCCTTCGCGCCGGGTGTGCTGCATCGTCTGCCCTTCCCGCTGGGCATCAGCTTCTACACCTTTGCCGCTCTCTCCTACCTGATCGACGTGAGCCGGGGCGACATGCCCGCCGAAAAGCGGTTTGTGAATCTGGCGGCCTTCCTCAGCTTTTTCGGCACCATCACCGCCGGACCCATCTGCCGGGCCCAGAAGGTGCTGCCGCAGCTGAACGAGGAGCACCGGTTCGACGCGGTGCGCACCGTGCGGGCACTGCAGCTGTTCGCGCTGGGCTTTTTCAAAAAGGTGGCAGTGGCGGATGTGCTGATGATGTACGTCAGCCAGGTCTTTGCCGACATTCCCGGCCACGGCGGCCCGGCGCTGCTGGCGGCCACGCTTAGCTACACCTTTTATCTTTACTTTGATTTCGTGGGTTATTCCCAGATGGCCCGGGCCAGCGCCCTTTTGCTGGGGCTGGAGATCCCGGAGAACTTCAAGACCCCCTTCTTCGCCACCAACTTCTCCGGCTTCTGGAGCCGGTGGCACATCAGCCTTTCCAGCTGGCTGCAGGACTACCTGTTCACCACGCTGGTCTGGGCGGACGCCTCCAGGCTGCCGCTGCTGGGCAGAAAGATCACCCGGTTTTCGCCGGTGTTCTGCGTCTTCTGCGTGTTCTTTGTCTCCGGCTTCTGGCACGGCAACACCCTGCCCTTTGTGATTTGGGGCCTTTTACAGGCCGCCTACCGGGTGGGCGAGGAGCTGCTGCATCAGAAGCTGGGCAAGCCCAAAAAGAAGGCCCCTGCCCGCCAGATGTGGACCAAGCGGCTGGGCGTGTTCCTTTTGTGGAACTTCAGCATGGTGTTCTTCGCCATGGGCAGCGCCATTGGCCAGCCAGAGGGCGAAAGCTACGGCGTGGGCCAGGCCTTCGCCATTCTGAAGGGATGGTTCGCGGGCTGGTCCCCCGCCCGTTTTGCTTCCGAGAGCTGGCAGGCCATTCTGGGCGGCTTCTACAACAACACCCTCATGGGCGCGGCCTGGCTGGTGATGCTGGCCTGCACCCTGGCGCTGGCCTTCTGGCTGGACTGGCAGCGCAACTTCCAGTTCAAGAACAAGAGCGAGGAGCTGGTGCTCACCGCCCAGAAACCCGCTGTGCGCTGGGCGCTTTACTACGCGCTGGTGCTGTTCAGCTTCGCCGGTCTCGTCATGCAGAACGGCGGCTTTGCCGGGGGCAGCTTTGCCTACGGCGGTTTTTAATTCGGATCGCAGAAAGGAGCCCACGGCCCCATGAAACATATTTTACGCAACCTTGCGCTGCTGCTGGTTCCGGTGCTGGCGTATTTCTGCCTGTTTGCGGCCTTTGAGCCCAACAACTATTTCGGCCTGCACCCGAACACCGACAGCGACGCTCCCATCAGCCGGCTGAAAGATTTCAAACGCCAGCCCGGCAATTCCATCATCATCGGCGATTCCCGCTTTGCCCACTTCGACATGGACCTGGTGGAACAAACCAGCGGCCGCCCCTGGCAGAATCTGGCCTTCGGCGGCGCGTCGCTGCGGGAGGGCATCGACCTTCTGAACTGGGCGCTGGACAATAACCCTGATCTGGAGGAAGTGATCTTCGGCTTTTCCTTCTACACCATCAACCAGGGCTACGACACCGACCGGATGAGCAATCTGGAAAAGACCCTGAACAATCCCTTCGCCTATCTTTTCAATCTGGAATACAACGTGAACATGCTCACCAACCTGCAGAACCAGCTCACCGGCCGGGTGGACGCCCCCGAGACCGGCGACTGGGTCTACCCGCAGGACTACACCGCCGCCGACGGCACGGTGTATGAGGTTCACACCCTGCTGGCTGAGTACCCCGCCGCCCTCATCACCAAGTGCGAAAACTGGTCGCTGAACACCAGCCAGCTGGACCGGCTGTACGAGGCCGCCGCCCGCTGCGCCGAGCGGGGCGTGAAGCTGACCGTGGTGCTGGCCCCCATGGCGGACATCGTGAAAACCGAAGTCTGCGATGTGTACGGCGAAGGCGGCACCATCACCGAGCAGATGGAAACCACCGTGCTGCCTCAGTTGGCGGAACAGTCCGCCGAACTGGGCTTCTCGGTGCTGGACTACGAATGGACTGACCGGCCGGACTTTGACGACGACACCCAATTCTACGACGGCTTCCACCTGGACGAACGCTACGGCCTGCCCCAGTGGACCGAGCAGCTGTTCACCGATCTGGGCTAACAGCAGCGCCCCGCCAGTTCGGCGGATGCTGCCCGAAAAGCCCCCAAAAAAGGAGAGAAAAAAGTGAGTCTTGATTTTCTGATCCTCTACGAGCACACGGTGCGGGAATACGAAAGCGACCTTCTTTTGAAACTGGAGCTGGAACGGCGGGGCTACACCGCCGAGATCCGCCAGCTGCTGGACCGCAAAAAGCTGAAGTACTTCACCTGGAAAAAGCCGAAGGTTCTGGTGTCCAGCTGCATGTACGACAACGAGGCCATCAACAGCCACGTTTACAACAACGTGGGCAAGCTGAACAAGATCGTGAACCTGCACTGGGAGCAGATGCTCAGCGACACCCAGGAGGAGGGCGACTGGTTCAACATGGGCGGCAACGCCAAAAAATGCGTGCAGACCTGCTGGGGCCGCCGCACCGCGGACCGGCTGATTGCCCACGGCATGGAGGAGAAAAACTGCCCGGTGACCGGCGCGGTGATGATGGACTTCGTGCGGCCGGAATTTTCCGGCTATTTCAAAAACAAGGCGGACCTGTGCGCCGAGTTCGGGCTGGACGCCTCCAAGGAGCTGCACCTTTACATTTCCAGCTTCGGCTATGCCAGCATGACCGAGCAGGAGGTCAAAGAACTGAGCAAGATGGCGGGCACCGACTTCACCGGCTTTGCCGCCACCAACCGGGTGAGCATGGCCGAGACCCTGCGCTGGTTCGACGAGTATCTGGGCCAGCACCCGGAGGTGGAGCTGGTCTACCGCCGCCACCCCAGCGAGTGGAACAGCCCCCAGCTGGCCGAGCTGGCCAAAAAGCGGCCCAACTTCCATGTGATCTTCGCCTACGGCGTGAAGGACTGGATCATGGCGGCGGACTCCATCTCCATCTGGATGAGCACCGCCATTGCTGAGGTGTACATGGCGGGCAAGAGCTGCCACATCCTGCGCCCGGCTCCCATCGAGCACGAGTATGACCCGGTGATCTACGCCGGAGCCCACTACGTGACCAACTACGAGGAATTTCTCGCCGCTATGGCGGACAAAACCCCTCCCTTCCCCATCGCCCGCGAGGTGATCGAGGGCTATTTCGACCCCAGCGAGACCCCCGCCTACCTCCGCATGGCGGACCTGCTGGAGACCGTATATAAGGAGCCGCCCCGGGACGAGCCCATGGGCGAGGGCTTCACGCCCCATTTCAACCTGCTCAAGTTCTTCGCGCTGTGGGGAGTACACATCCTGTTCGCCCTGCGCCTGCCGCCCAAAAAGGTGTTCTTCTTCCACAAGGGTCTGGCGGATTTTGCACAGCGCATCTACGGTTATGTGGAAAAAGCCTATGTGCCCAAGGCGCAGATCAAAGCCATGGAGGACAAGATCCGCCCCTTTGTGATGAAAGGGGGCAAGTAACCTGCCATGGAACGCCAGATGCGCCGCAACGTGCTGTTCAATACCGCGGGCAGCCTTTTGTTCTACATCTGCCAGGCAGCCATCACCCTGCTGGTCACCGCTCTGGCCGGGGCCGAGGCCAACGGCCTGCTGGCCACCGGCATGACCATCGCCAACGTGTGTCTTTCTGCCGCCAGCTACGGCATGCGTACCTTCCAGGTGTCGGACCTGTCGGGCAAATACACCGACCGCAGTTACCTGTTCAGCCGCTACATCACCCTGATGGCGGCGGGGCTGGGCTGCCTTGTGTTCTCGTTTATCAACAGCTATTCCGCCGAGCAGCGGTGGGTGATCTTCCTCTACACCGGCTACCGGCTGATCGAGAGCTGGTCCGACGTGTGGCACGGCTACCTGCAAAAGGCCGAGCGAATCGACATCGTGGGCATCAGCTTCGGGGTGCGCGGCATCGTGACCGCCCTGAGCGTGACCCTGGGCCTTCTGCTCACCAAGGACCTGGTGCTCACCCTGGCCATTCTGTTCGTGCTGAACGCCGCCTATGTGCTGGTGGTGGATATTCCCCTGGCCCGCCGCCGGACGGATTTCAAACGCACCGGCGGGGCGGGCGTGAAGACCCTGCTGCTGGAATGCCTGCCGCTGGCGGTGTACGCCTTTCTGAACACCACCATCGCCTCAGTGCCCCGCTACTACTGCGAGCGGATTCTGGGCAGCGTGAAGCTGGGCTACTTCAACAACGTTTTCCTGCCGGTGATGATCTTGCAGGTGGCGGTGATCTACCTGTTCGTGCCCTTCATCACCACCTTTGCCCACCTGTGGAACGACCGGAACGGCAAGGGCTTTTACAAGGGGCTGCGCCTGTTGGGCGCGGCGCTGGTGGCCCTGTGGATTGCCGGTACCATCGGCGTGGCCCTGCTGGGCCGCTGGGGGCTTTCGATTCTGTATCCCACCACCCCCGAGGTGCTGGACTATGCCCCCCTGCTGCAGCCGCTGGTGCTGGCCACCGTGTGCACAGTGGCGGCCACGGTGCTGTGCCATCTGCTCACCATCGCCCGGGAGATGCGGGGCCTGATTCTGGGCAATCTGGCGGGCCTTGCCGCCGCATTGCTGGCCAGTCAGCCCCTGCTACGCGCCTTTGATGTGTACGGCGCGGCCTGGGCTACCATTCTAGGCATCGGCGTACAGGCCATTGCCCTGCTGGCCTTCCTGCTCGTTCGCTGCAAAAAGCAGTTCGCGGCTAAACAATAAGCGCAAAAAAAAACGATAGCCCCTTCCCTTAGCCGTTGTGACATAAGGGAAGGGGCTTTTGTTGTGCTTATCATTCGGTTGGTTGTTTCGTATGGGTCAGCTTTTCTGCATCCGGCGGCCCATCCAGTGGGAATAGATGCCCGGCACAATCATGGGCACCAGCCACAACAGCATCCGGCCCGCATTCAGCGGCGAAAGCCAGCTGCCCAGCATCACTGCCGCACCGCACAGTCCCCAGATGCCGCCGGTGACCATGTGGATATGGGTCCAGTTCTCTTCACTGGCCATGGAAAAATGATCCTGCACGCCCCAGCGGGAGCCGAAGGGGAGCTCGGCCACATGGGCCGCCACGATCAGCACCGCCAGACCCACCAGGCCGGTCAGCAGCACCAGAATCTGGATTCTGCCGGTAAGATTCGCCCCGTAGATCACACTGTACATGGCCACGCTCAGCAGCGGGATCAGCCAGCCAAGGCCCTCCCGCAGCGCGCCCATCAGCCGGGGGCCAAGCACCATGCTGTGCACCGTGGCATACACCACCCAGTGCATCACCATGAGCACGATGGGAATGGCGATCACTGCCCAGGGCTTGCTCATCAGGCTGGTCACCTCACCGGTTTCGCCGCTCCACTGCACCGCCATCTGCCCGGGCAGGCGGCCATAGGCCAAAAGCCCGGCCACCAGCGGCAGAGCGCAGGCCGCAAGGCCCGCCCAGAACGGAGTTTGTATCTGCTTTTTCATCCCACAGCACTTCCTTTCCTGCTCGGGGCATCCCCGGGCCGGTGCCCTATACCGGAAAGCATCGCCCACGGGATGCGGATATTCTTCTGTTTTTATCATACCGCCTGCCGCCGCAGCCGGTCAAACCCGGCGGCGGGCTGTTTTGCGCCGTTTGCCCGGCCTTTTTGGCACGGCGCTTTTGCGGGCGGGGCGGGGCGCTGTTTTGCAAAAAATTCATGAATTTTGCACCGGCGGCCCGGTGGGAATTTGTAATATGGGCCGGGGCATGCTATAATGAAGCGACGGCACAGGAACCCCCTGTGCACAAGCCTTAACTTCAAGGGAGGGGATCGACCCATGAAATACTGTAAAAAATGTACCATGCCCGACACCCGGCCCGGCATCACCTTTGATGCCGAGGGCGTTTGCAGCGCCTGCCGCCACTACGAGAGCCGCGCCAACGTGGACTGGGATGCCCGCTGGAAGGAATTTGAAGCCCTGTGCGACAAGTACCGCGGCTGCAACGGCCCCGGCGGCTACGACTGCGCTGTTGCCGTGTCCGGCGGCAAGGACAGCCACTTCCAGGTGTACATCCTGAAAGAGGTCATGAAGATGAACCCCATCCTGTTCAGCGTGGAGGATAACTTCCCCATGACCGAGGCAGGCAAGCACAACCTGAAGAACATCAGCGAGGAGTTCGGCTGCACCATCATCAGCTGCAAGCCCAACATCAAGGCCCAGAAGACCCTGATGCGCGCCTTCTTCGAGAAGTACGGCAAGCCCACCTGGTACGTGGACCGGCTGATCTACACCTTCCCTCTGCATATGGCGCTGAAGTTCAACACTCCCCTACTGTGCTACGGCGAGAACGTGAGCTTTGAGTACGGCGGCAACGCCGACGAGGAGACCTACTCCGCCCGCGGCCAGATTGAGAACGGCGTGGCCGTCGGCTTCCCCGAGGAGGAGCTGCTCAGCTACGGCGTTTCGGCCAACGACCTGGCCCTGACCAAGGCCCCCACCGCCGAGGAGCTGGCAAAGCTGGACCCCTTCTACATGAGCTACTTCCTGCCCTGGAACAGCTACAAGAACTATCAGCTGGCCAAGAGCCGCGGCTTCCACGACCTGACCCACGAGTGGGACCGCCGCCATCATGTGGAGAACTTCGACCAGATCGACTCCCGCGCCTATCTGGTGCACTCCTGGCTGAAGTACCCCAAGTTCGGCCATGCTGCCGCCACCGACTACACCGCCCGCTACATCCGCTACGGCCTGATGACCCGCGAGGAGGCCATCCCCCTGATCAAGGAGCGGGACGGCGCGCTGGACCCCCTGTGTGTGCGTGACTTCTGCGAGTTCTGCGGCTACACCGAGAGCGAGTTCTGGGCCATTCTGGACAAGTTCTACAACACCGACATCTTCCACAAGGACGAGTACGGCCGCTGGGTGCTGAACCACCCCATCTGGGAAGAGAATAAATAATCACAATTTATGATTATCTGCCCCGCTTTTTCGCCAAAAAGCGGGGCATTTTTTGTTTTTCTGGTAATATCGCGCAAAAAAGTGCTTGACAAACCGTAAATTCGACGGTATCATAAACGCATACTATCATCCAAAAGCGAAGAAGAGAAGAGTAGGCTTTCGGCATCGACCCTTACTAGAGAGCCCCGACGGTGGAAACGGGCAGGGAACAGGAAGCTGAACATGGTCTCGGAGCTGCGTGTGCGAAGAGCATGAGTTCTAAGTGCCCGCCGGGAACGCCCGTTAAAGCGTCAGGCTGTAATCAGTTCATTTCTGCCGCAGCCGGAAAGGCCGTTGTCCCCGCAAGGGGCCGGTGAATCAAGGTGGTACCACGAAGTCTGTTACAGGCTGTCGTCCTTGTTTTGTTGCAAGGACGGCAGCCTTTTTGTTTTGCCGTTTTACCGCCGGACCGAACAAAGGAGAGAAAGAAAGCAATCATGTTTGAGATCAAACATCTGTCCAAGATCTTTACGGGAAACGCCAGCAAGGTGGAAGCCCTGCGGGATGTTTCCACCACCATTCAGGATGGCGACATCTTCGGCATCATCGGAATGAGCGGCGCGGGCAAAAGCACCCTGCTGCGCTGCCTGTGCCTTTTGGAAAAGCCCACCGAAGGCCAGATCCTGCTGAACGGCAAGGACCTTGCCCACCTGAAGGGCAAGGAGCTGCTGGAGGCCCGCCGCCAGATGGGCGTGGTATTCCAGGGCTACAACCTGCTGATGCAGAAGACCGTGGCCGAGAACGTGGCCTTTCCCTTAAAGCTCACCCCCTACAAAAAGGACGAGGTGGAAAAGCGGGTGGCTGAGCTGCTGGAGCTGGTTGGCCTTGCGGATAAGGCCCAGAGCTACCCCAGCCAGCTTTCCGGCGGCCAGAAGCAGCGTGTAGCCCTGGCCCGGGCGCTGGCATCCAATCCTCAGGTGCTGCTGTGCGACGAGCCCACCAGCGCCCTGGACCCCCTCACCACCAAGAGCGTACTGGAGCTTTTGCAGGCCATCAACAAAAAGCTGGGCGTGACGGTGATCATCATCACCCACGAGCTGGCGGTGGTCAAGGCCATCTGCAACCGGATGGTGGTCATCGACGGCGGCCGCTTTGTGGAGCAGGGCGACGCAGCTCAGATTTTTGAACATCCCCAAAGCGACGTGGCCCGCCTTTTGCTGGGCAAGGAGGAATAAACCCATGGCAGAATTTTTCGCGGAGTACGGCAGCCTTTTGTGGGAGGGCACGCTGGAAACCCTTTACATGACCTTTGTTCCCACCCTGGTGGCCTATCTGATCGGCCTGCCCCTGGGCGTGCTGCTCACCACCACCAAGTCCGGCGGCATCATGGCCGCCCCCCGCTTCAACGCGGTGTTCGGCTGGTTCGTGAACCTGTTCCGCAGCATCCCCTTCATGATTCTGATCTTCTTCGTTCTCCCCTTCACCCGACTGATTGCGGGAACCTCCATCGGCGCAACCGCCGCCAACGTTCCCCTGTCCATCGCGGCGGCGCCCTTCGTGGCCCGCATGGTGGAGCAGAGCCTGGAGGAGATCGACGCCGGTGTTGTGGAGGCCGCCCGCTGCATGGGCGCCACCAACTGGCAGATCATCACCCGAGTGCTGCTGGTGGAAAGCGTGCCCAGCCTGCTGCGGGGCCTGTCCATCACCATCATCACCATCTTCGGCTACACCGCCGTGACCGGCGCGGTGGGCGCGGGCGGCCTGGGCAACATCGCCTTCCGCTTCGGCTACCAGCGTTACCAGAGCGACGTGATGTACGCCACCATCGTTCTGGTGGTCATTTTGGTGTGCATCATCCAGAGCGTGTGCAACCTGCTGGCCCGCAAGGCCGACAAGCGCAACCGCTGATCCCCTTTTGAAAAAACAGCGCCCCGCTTCGGGCGGCGCGCGAGCCTTGAGCCGGGTGCTGTTTTCGTTTTATAACGCTTATTGCAATCCATCAACATAGAGGAGTGTGTATCATGAAAAAACTGATTTCTCTGGCTCTGTGCGCCGTACTGGCCGTGAGCCTGGCCGCCTGCGGCGGCAAATCCGGCGGCTACAAGATCGGCATTCCGGCAGACGCCACCAACGGCGGCCGCGCCCTGCAGCTGCTGCAGGACCAGGGCATTCTGACCCTGACCGAGGGCGTGGGTCTGGAAGCCACCGAGCGGGACATCGCCGAAAACCCCTACAACGTGGAGATCGTTCCCATGGAAGCCGCAGCCCTGCCCAGCAGCCTGCCTGATCTGGACTTCGCCGTGATCAACGGCAACTATGCCTCCGGTGCCGGCATCGGCGACACCGTTCTGGTGAGCGAGGATGCCGAGAGCGTTGCTGCCCAGACCTACGGCAACGTACTGGCCGTAAAGGAGGGCCGGGAAACCGAGCCCGCCATCCAGGCGCTGGCCGCCGTGCTCATGAGCCAGGACGTGCAGGACTGGATCGCCGCCAATTACAACGGCGTAGTCATGCCCATGGGCACCCAGGAGCTGACCATCCCGGAAATCGCTGAGCCGGTCACCCTGAAAGTGGGCGCTTCCCCCAGCCCCCACGCCGAGATTCTGGAGTACGCCGCGCCCATCCTGGCCGAGCACAACGTGACCCTGGAGATCGTGGAATTTGACGATTACGTGATGCCCAACACCGCCGTAGAGGACGGCAGTCTGGACGCTAACTACTTCCAGCATCAGCCCTATCTGGATGACTTCAACGCCGAGCAGGGCACCCACATCGTGAGCGTGGTCACCCCCCACTACGAGCCCATGGGCATCTACCCGGGCAAGACCGCCGATCTGAGCGTGTTCACTAAGTAATCCCCCATCCCCAAAACGCAAGCAAGTAAAAAAGAGGAAGCCCGCATGGGCTTCCTCT
>NZ_JAPNNW010000016.1:0-66822 GCF_027853465.1 Allofournierella sp. CML151
GGGGCGCCGTATACACGGCGCCCCTTCTGCTGTGAGAAATAGAAATGAACTTGGACGTGGATATCGAAAGAGCAATGATCTCGGGTCAGACCCGTGCGCTGCAAATGCTGCGCACGATCAGGTCCGCCGCCTCCCGCCAGCCCTCGATCAGGTGGGGAATGAAGCCGTGCCGCTCCTGCACAAAGCGCTTTACGGTAACCTCCACTCCCACGGAGGCGATGCGCATGGCATACTCCTCATCCTCGTAGCGGAAGTTGCACCCGCCCGCCGAAATCACCAGAGTACGGGGCAAGCGGCGCAGCTGTTCATCGGTGGCGTAATTGGGTGAGCCGTAGGCACTGGCCATGGCCGCGGTATCATCGCCGAAATACAGCTCACTGAAGGCCCGCTCCCGTTCGGCAGGCAGCACCCGCTGCAGGCCGCCCCGCTTGTAAATGGGGTCGATCACATTGTCCAGCGGAGGGTAGCCCAGCACCTGCAGGCAGAGCCGGAAATCGCCGGTATCCGCCGCCTTCAGGGCAACGCCCGCCGCCAGCACACCACCGGCACTGTAGCCGCCCACGGAGACCCGGCTCGAGTCCGCGCCCCACTCGGCGCAATGGGCAAAGGCATACTGCACCGCGTCGTAGCACTGGTCAAAGGCCACCGGCCACTGGGCATACAGCGAGGTGGTGTAATCCAGATCCACCACAATGCCTTCGGTACGGTCGGCCAGATAGGCACTGTACATGGAATCACAGTCCGCGTGCGGTCCAACAAAGCCGCCGCCGTGGATGTTCACGTGCACCGGACAGCCCGGGGTGCGGTTCTTCGCCCGGTGGATATAAAGGTGGTAATCGTGACCATCCACTGTGCGGGTCACGGTCTCCTGCTCCGTCAGGGTCAGATAGTCCTTGTATTCCTGAGGATATTCCGGCGCGGGCGCATTCTTGGGGCGCAGCGAGGTGCGCTCCAAGACCTCCAGCAGCTCCCGGCGGCGCTGTTCACTCAAAGCCATGTAAAAACGCTCCTTTCTCTGGGCACAGGCTCACAGCCCGGCCTCGTTGATAGTGCGGATAATCAGCTCCTGAGCCTGCTGCCACTCCCCTGCCATGCGTACAGTAAAGCCGTGGGGGCTTTCCATAAAGCAGCGAATGGTCACCTCAGTTCCCATGGCGGCCATGCGCAGGGCATACTGCTCGTTGTCCTTTTTGAAGGGGCAGCGGCCTCCGTTGATCACCAGGGTGCGGGGCAAGCCGCGCAGCATCTCGTCGGTGGCAAAGGCCGGGCTGCAGAAGGGAAGCTGCAGCACCCGGTCATCGCCGTCCGCATACAGCTTGGAAAAGGCGCGGGAACGCTCGTTGCCGTCCGGCAGCACCGACTGGTAGTTGTCCAGCGCGGAATAATCCAGAACCTGCAGGCAGAGGTCGAAATCCTTGGTGGCGGCAGCGCGCATCGAAATGGCAGCCGACAGGCAGCCCCCGGCACTGTGGCCGCCGATGGAGATCCGCTTGGGGTCACCGCCCCAGCTCTCGCACTGCTGGAACACCCATTTCACCACCGCGTAGCTCTGCTCAAAGGCACAGGGAAAGGGATGGTCCCAGGAGGTGGCATAGTCAATATCCACCACGATGCCGCGAATTCCGGCAGCCAGATGGGCACAGTACAGATCGTCGTCGTGGTCCTGCGGGTAAACAAATCCGCCGCCGTGCATGTTCACGTGGACGGGGCAGCCGGGCTGCTTGTCCTTCGCGGTGGAGATCACCAGCCGCACCGGGGCAGCCGGAGCCTCCAACGGCAGGGTCATTTCCTTCTGCTCCACCTGGTCCAGAAAGGCGGTGTATTCCGGCGGGATCACCCGCTCGGCGTTCCGGTGGCCGCTGGTGGTATTCAAAATTTCCTTGTAATATGCCTTATCGGCCTGTGTCAGTGCCATAAAACCAAAACCTCCAGACTTAACCGTAAACAGGGAAGAAGATGTTCGCGCTGATGATCAGCGTGACGATCATAATCAGAACATAGGGCAGGGTAAACTTAAGAGTCTTGATGGGGTTAAAGCGGCCCACTGCATAAGCTACGGTGGCAGCAGCGCAGCCGGTGGGGAAACCGATGGCCAGGCAGGAACCGCAGAAGACCAGGCTCACCACGGCGCGGGGGTCCATGCCGCCGGCGATGGCAGTGGAGGCGGCGATGGGAGTCAAGATAGCACTCGTTCCGGTGTTGGACATGAAGGTGGTCAGGATCGCGGCGACCAAAACGAACACCACGGTGACCAGCAGGCCGCTGGGGTTTTCACCCAGCATCTTCAGCACCAGATTGCCCACAAATTCGCCGGCGCCGGACTGGCTCAGCGCAGTGGAGAACACCAGTACACCGGCGACCATAAAGACCATATCGCTGGCCAGACCACCCAGAATATCGCGGGTGCTCATTACGCCGGTGAAGGCAAACACGATGATGACGATGGCAGGAATCAGGTAGACCAAATTCCCCAACTGGTTGGAGAAGAAGAAGCCCACGATGGTAGCCAGGAAGCCGACGTAGACCAGCAGCTCATGGGTCTTGGACATGGTGGACTTGCCACCCTGGCCAGCTGCGCCCAAGTCAATGGCGGAGGTGTCGATCTTCTGCTTGGGAATGAGCTTCCAGGCAAACAGGCAGTACAGCGTGCCCACGATGGAGGGCAGCAGACCAACCTTCAAGAAATCGAACACGCCCAGCAGATATTCGGAGTTTCCGCCGACCAGACCCTCGTAGTAGGCATTGCTGGTCAGGGGCAGGGCCGCGCCCATGCCGATGGGGAAACGGCCGAACCAGGTGCAGATGGTGGTGGCGCACAGGAACAGCAGCCGGGACTGGCAAAGTTCACTGTCATCGTCCATCGTCTGGATGAACATGAGCATAATGGCCATTACAGCGGTCTGGCCCATCAGCTGAGTCAGAAGCGCAGTAAAGGCGCAAACCAGCAAAATCAGCAGGATACCGCTTTTGCCCTGGGCCTTGGCCATGGCGCTGCGGACGCGCTGGATCAGGCTGGTTTTGCCAATGGCACCCGCAATAACCATCATGGTGGCAATCAGGATCGTGGTAGTATTGGAAAAACCGGAAAACGCGGTTTTCACATCAACTACACCGGTCAGCGCAAGAGCAATAATACAGGTCATGGCGGTCAGGCCATAGGACCATTTTTGAATGACGAACGAAACCATCATAAAGACCATCACGACGAGTGTGATGATCAGATTGATATTTTCCACAAATAAGCCTCCTTCAGCGAAAAACGGGCGAAACAAAACGGCTGCTGCCGCAAACCTCGTGTCCCGGGGGCCCTTCCGGAATCCGCACAGCCTTTCCCGGAACAAGTCCGGAAAGGCAAGCGAAAAAACTTGCATTCGCCTTTTCTGCCTTCATTATACCGTTCGCACTGTGCGGGAACAATCTGAAAAAATCTGGCGATTGCATAGAAAAAAATTATGGTTTGATTCGGCTTCAACCATAATAAACCTTTATGAAAACCGGAACAAATGGTTATGCAGCGCCTGTTTTTCCGCTTTTTTGTTGCAGGTTCGCCAAACACAAGCTCAAATTCCGGGCAGTTTTACCCAAGCATTTTTGCCAGAAAATAGGCGGAGAATGAGGGGAAATACAGTAAAATCCGCTTACCCGCCTTTGTGACCTGCTTTGTTGTTTGACAACCGACCGCTGCCGTCTTACAATACAAGCAGGAACACAACGCAGCGGCCGCCTGCCGGCAAGCTCGCATAACTTTTATCTATGGGTTTTCCGGGTGTTTTGCATGTCCGCAGGGGTGCGGGTTTACCCGGGCACGCGCGAGGGAGGAAATCCGCCATGAATCTCAAACAGCTGCCCTATTTTGTATCCATCGCCGAAACCGGCAGTCTCTCGGCGGCCGCCCGGCGGTCCGGTGTTTCGCAGCCCGCTATCAGCAATTATCTGCAGGAGCTGGAGCGTGAGCTGCAGATCACGCTTTTTCGTCGCGTCCGCGGCCGGATGGAGCCCACCGAGGCCGGACGCATCTATCTGGAAATGGCCCGTCAGGTGCTGGCGCTCCAGGCGGATGCCCAGGCACTGATCGGTGCCCGTGGCCGTCAAAAAAAGCAGGTGATTCGGGTGGGCATCTCGCCTCACCGGGGCGCGCAGGCCCTGGCGGCAGCCTATCCTCAGTTTGCCCGCCGCTTCCCGGACATTGGCCTGCAACCGGTGGAAAGTTACGCACAGGGGGTACTTACCCTGCTGCAGGAAGGCAAAACAGACCTGAGCTTTGCCACCGCAGGGCAGTCTGAGTCGGGCGGCGAGCTGCACTTTCTTCCGCTGCATCGGGAAGAGATCGTGCTTGCCCTCCCCTCTTTCCACCGGCTTGCTTTCTTCGCCAGCCGGGATGTGACCCAGGCTCCCCGGCTTGCTTTGGAGGAATTCCGCGACACGCCCTTTGTAATGATGTCGCCCTCCAGCACGGTGGGGCAGGTCAGCCGCCATCTGTTTGCACAAAGCGGCTTTGAGCCGGTCAGCGTATTCGAATCCAGCAACGTGATCATGGTGACGGATATGATCCGGGCCGGGTCCGGTGCCGGGCTGATTCCCGCCTATTACGCGCTGCCCTCGGATAAAATGGTATACTTCCGCCTGAAGCAGCCCGGTTATCTCACCTTTTCCGTGGTCTGGCGCGCCGGCCGGCAGCTCAGCGAAGCCGAGCGGTATCTGATTTATCTGAAGGAACGGTTGTACGACCGCAAGCAACTGCGGCTTTTGAACGAGATTCTGCCTTCGGAGGAGTTCGACCGCATCGCAGCGGAATTCGAGCAAACACCCCCGGAAAAGGAGCCGTAAGTATGAATACACAGGTATTGGAATATCTCATCGCCATCTCGGAGGAACACAGCCTGACCCGCGCTGCGGAACGGTTTTATCTGTCCCAGCCGTCGTTGTCCCATCATCTGGCCAACGTGGAGCGGGAACTGGGAGCCAAGCTCTTCCGCAAGGAGGGCCGCGCCCTCTGGCCCAACGAGGAAGGGGTTATCTTCATCAACAAAGCCCGGGCCATCCTGCACGCCGAAGCCCAGGCCCGCCAGCAGATCGAGGCCCTGCGGGCCCAGGCACGGCCCTACCTTCGCCTCTGTATGGATACAACGGAGGGAACCTGGTTCCGGCAGAGGGTACAGCCTCACCTGGAACGGCTGCAGGTCCGCATCGAGTGTACCCGGCTGCCCGCCGGGCAGGCCCTGACCGCGCTGGAACAGGGCGAGCAGGACCTCGCCCTGCTGCTTGTGTGCGGCCCGCCGCCCCAGCTTCCGTGCAGCACTCGAACCCTCTGGCAGGGCGAGATCGCTCTGGCGGTTCCCGCCGCAGCGGTCGGAGAAGCACGCGCCGCTCTGACGGACCTGTGCTATCTTCGGTTCGAAGCGCCGCCCGCCTGGGATGCCCAGGCGGAGCATAGCCTGACCAGTGCCGGAATCACACCGCGCATGGTGTGCACCGCACCGGATCAGACCACCGCGTCGGAAATGGTTGCTGCCGGGCACGCCTTCGCCTTTCTCCCCCGCGCACGCATTGCAGCCGGAGCGGGGCTTGCGGCATACTCGTCTGCTCCCGCCTGGCAGGCAACACTCCTGGCCTGTTTTTCCACGCCAGAGCATTCCGCCTGCGCCGAAGCGCTTCCTGCCGTGCTGGAGGCTCTCCAGCAAGCGGCCGGACAAGATTCACAAACCGGCACACCGGGTTAAAGCCGGATCCTCCCCGTTTGCATCCGCCGGGGCGGGTCCTTTTTCTTTCCGTTTTCGGGGCGCTGTCAACCAGCGGGTTTCTTCTTTTTCGCCGGGCCCAGCCTCCACAGGCAGAAGGCCCCGGCCAGCGCCGCCCCCACCGCCAGCCAGTGCCGCCCGGTGTCCAGCCCGAAGGCCTTTGCCGCGAAGGGAAAGCCCAGACTGCCCGCCGCCATGCCCAGCGCCAGCAGGCCGTAGTTTGCCCCGGTGTGGGCCAGGCCGAACCGCTCGGTGCAGAGGCTGGGCAGCACCGCCGCCTGCCCGGCGTAGAAAAAGCACAGCCCGGCGTAAACGGCCAGAAAGAGCCATTCCTTTGCAAAGGCAAACCCGGCGGACAAAGCGGCCAGCGCCCCGAAGGCGGCAATCAGCACCGCCCGGCGGCCCAGCTTATCCCCCGCCGCGGCAAGGCTCAGCCGCCCGGCGGCAGACCCCGCCGCGCCCACCGCCACCATCCAGGCAGCGGCGGTCTCCGGCAGGCCGCTCTGCCGGGCCAGTTCCAGAATACGGGGGCTGAACAGCAGCACCGCCGGGGTGGCCAGCGCCACCGAGGCGGTGATCCACCAGTAGGCGGAGGTGCACAGCATTTCACCCGGGGTCATGCCCTGCTGCGTTTGGGCGGCGGGCCTTTCTTCCGGATTCTGCAAAAAAAGGCTGGCCCCGCCGCACACAAGGCCCAGCAGCGCACCCAGCGCCCAGAAGCAGCCCCGGATGCCCCAGAGCCCGGTGAACCACTTCACCAGCACCGTGAGCGCCGCACCGGACAGCCCCACCGCCACGCCGATCACCCCGGTGGCAAGGCCCTTTTTCTCCGCGTACCATTTCTGGGCGCAGCCCATCACCGCCGGGTACAGAAAGGCGCAGCCCGCCCCCACCGGGGCACTGAAGGCCAGATAAAAGAGCCAGGGCTTTTTCGCCGGTACAAAGCCCGCCGCCACAAACCCGGCACAGAGCCCGGCGCTGCCCAGAAGGGCCGCGAAGCGGGGGCCGAGCCTGTCCTGCAAAAAGCCCCCGGCCACCCCGCCCGCGCCGAAGGCTGCCACCAGCCAGCTGAGCACAAAGCTGGCCGTTTCCTCCTCAAAGCCGTATTCCGCCCGCACCGGCTCCTGGAACACGCCCCAGGCGGTGGGGATGCCCGCCAGCAGCTGGATGGCCGCCCCCGCCGCCAGAATCACGAAAGGGTGTTTTTTCACAAACTGCCCCATTGTTCGTTTTCCTCCCATGCTTTTTTGACTTAGTATACCCCCTTTTTGTTGAGGCAATACCGCACAATTCACGGCAAACGCCTCAGACGGCGTATCGCGCCAAAATTTTCCGTGATATTTCCCAAAAATGCTCGCGGGTCCCCCCAAGGATTGTCTGCGCTTTTTGCTTCATCTCACAAAAAATTTTACGGCGTGCTCCACCATCTGGAATTGCGCGGTATTGCCTTGACAAATACTTCCCCGCCGGGCTATCATTAGAAGATAAAAGTGCTTTATTCTGTTAAAATATAAAATGTGGGAGGAACATCAATGAAAACCAATCCGCTGAAGGGCATGAAGGACTACCTGCCCGCCGAGCAGGCACTGCGCGACTATGTGCAGGGCCGTATTCTGGAAACCTACCGCGCCAGCGGCTTCGAGCGCATCTCCACCCCCATGCTGGAGGATATGGAGAACCTGGACAAGAGCGACGGCGGCGACAACCTGAATCTGATCTTCAAGGTGCTCAAGCGGGGCGACAAGCTGGCTTCTGCCATCGCCTCCGGCAATGAGAAGGATCTGTCGGACATGGGCCTGCGGTACGACCTGACCCTGCCCCTCTCCCGCTACTATGCCGCCAACAAGGACAAGCTGCCCACCCCCTGCAAGGTCATCCAGACCGACCGGGTGTTCCGTGCCGAGCGGCCCCAGAAGGGCCGGATGCGGGAGTTCGTCCAGTGCGACATCGACATTCTGGGCGACGGCTCCTGCAACGCGGAGATCGAGCTGATCGACGTGACCGCCCGGGCTCTTTTGAACATCGGCTTTGACGACTTCACCGTGAACATCAACGACCGGCGCCTGCTGCGCGGCATGCTGACCAGCATGGGCTTTGCCCCCGAAAGCCTGGACAGCGTGTGCATCACCTTCGACAAGCTGGATAAGATCGGCGCGGAGGGCGTGGCCAAAGAGCTGACCGAGAAGGAGTGCCCCGCCGAGGCGGTTGCCGCCCTGAGCGATTTCCTGGCCAAGGGCGAGTTCAGCCTGGAGGCCATCGGCGCTCTGTGCGAGGACAAGACTCTTGCCGAGAACCTGGGCAAGGTGATCGCCACTGTGGAGACTCTGGCAAACGGCAAGTATAAAATTGCCTACTGCCCCAGCCTGGTGCGCGGCCAGGGCTACTACACCGGCATGGTGTTCGAGGTCACCTGCGCGGCCTTCAGCGGCGCGGTGGCAGGCGGCGGCCGCTACGACAACATGATCGGCAAGTTCATCGGCCAGCAGGTGCCCGCGGTGGGCTTCTCCATCGGCTTCGAGCGCATCTGCGGCATTCTGGCCGAGCAGGGCTTCGCCATTCCGGCCCAGAAGCCCAAGATGGCCCTGCTCTACCTGCCCGACGCGGACTTCGCCCAAGTGCTGGCCAAGGCGGCCACCCTGCGGGAGGGCTACACCGTGACCGTGCTGCCCCAGGCCAAGAAGCTGGGCAAGCAGTTCGGCACCCTGGAAAACCAGGGCTTTGCCGCCGTGGCCTTCGCGGACAACGACGACGTGAAGACCCTGGGCGCAAACGGCTGATTTTCCGGCCCCATTTTTCAACACAAAAAGGCTCTGCCTGTGGAAAACCCACGGGCAGAGCCTTTTTCTTTTTTATTATTGTAATACCAGCAGCTTCACCGCCGCCAGCACCGCCAGGTGGGCCGGATAGAACAGATAGAAAAACCACTTCCAGAACGCCCGGCCGTGCTCGGCCCGCTTTCCATTATAAAACAGCAGGATCACCGCGCCCGCCGCCAGAATGCCCAGCGAGCTTGCCGCGGCCTGCAGCATTGCCTGCGCCGTCCACTCCTCCTGCAGGTTCAAAAAGAAAAAGATCAGCGCGTCCCCCACAAAGAGCCTCGCCAGCCCTGACCGGGTGCCGCAGGCTGGGGTATCGCCGTACCGCCAGGACGCAAACATCAGGGTGAACACAGGGGCCAGGATTGCCCAATCCATGAACAGGCTGGCGAAAACCAGGCCCAGCACCGCCAGCGCCTTCTGAGGCCCCTTGTCCGCGCCCCAGCTCACCCACACATGCACGATGCCGAAGCAGACCAGCAGGGTGAACAGCATGTTCAGCTGGAAAAATCCCAGCGCCAGCTGGTAGGGGATCTGGGCAATGAGGGCAAATACCAGCAGCCGCAGCGCGTAGGCCTTGCGGTCATGGGTGTACTCGTAGCCCTCGGCCAGAAAATAGCACATGGTCACCGCGGTGAAGTAGCCGATGTCCACCAGCGGCTCAAACCAGGGATTTTCCGGCGAGAGCAGCGCATTTGCAATATGATTCAACAGCATGGTGGCCATGGCGATGGCCTTGATGGCATCCCGGTTCAAGCAGGGCCATACTCCGATACTGGGCTTCATGGGCGTTTTCCCTCCCCTTGTTTTGTTTTCTTTATTCTAACAGAACATGGGGCAGCTTGTCATCCCGCCCGGCGTTTCTCTTGGTTGCATTTTCTCTATTTTGTACACTATTTCAGTATAATTCACACACCAGATATGGGTTTTGCGCATTGAACCGGATGCTAGATGTGGTGTATAATAGGAAACGTTGCAAAATAGACGATTCACGGGAGGAAACACCATGCAGATTCAAAAGCGCAGCGGCCAGGCCGAGGCCTTCGACGGGGGCAAGATTCTTGCCGCCATGGAAAAATCCTTTGCCAGCGTGGGCCAGGCCCCCAGCGTGGAGCAGCTGGCCGGGCTGCTGGACGCGGTGACCGAGCGGCTGACCGGCGAACTGGTCACGGTGGAGCAGATTCAGGACCAGGTGGAGCGGGCGCTGATGGAGCAGGGCCACTTTGAGGCCGCCAAAAGCTACATTCTTTACCGTTCCCGCCACGCCGAGCTGCGGGCTGCCCGCCAGACCATTGCGGCGCAGGTGAACGCGCCCGGTCTGGAGGAGTGCCTGGTGGGCATCCAGAAGGACTTTGACCAGCTGGTTTATCCCCTCACCGCGCTGGCGGCCCGGTTCGCGGGCTTTGCAAAGCCGGAGATGGACACCGCCGAGCTGCTGGCCGCTCTGACCAAGGCGGCGGTGGAGCTGACCAGCCCCGAGGCCCCCAGGTGGGAGTTCGTGGCGGCGCGGCTGTTGAACCTCTCGTTTTCGCTGCGGCTGGAGAGCGAGCTTTCCCGCCGGGGCATTCATACCCTTTATGACAAGCTGCGCTACCTGACCGACGAGGGTCTCTACGGCAGCTACATTCTGGAGCACTATTCCCGGGCCGAGATCGGCGAGGCCGAGAGCTTCCTCTGCCCCGAGCGGGACAAGCTGTTCACCTATTCCGGTCTGGACCTGCTGCTCAAGCGGTATGTGATCCACACCCGTCAGCACGTGGCGCTGGAAACGCCCCAGGAGATGTTCTTGGGCATCGCGCTGCATCTTGCCATGGAGGAGAAAACCGACCGGCTGGGCTGGGTGAAAAAGTTCTACGACATGCTCAGCCGGATGGAGGTGACCATGGCCACCCCCACCCTGTCCAACGCCCGCAAGCCCTACCACCAGCTGTCCAGCTGCTTCATCGACACGGTGCCGGACAGCCTGGAGGGCATCTACCGCAGCGTGGACAACTTCGCCCAGGTGAGCAAGTTCGGCGGCGGCATGGGCCTTTACTTCGGCAAGGTGCGGGCCGCGGGCGGCAGCATCCGGGGCTTTGAGGGCGCGGCCGGCGGCGTGATCCGCTGGATTCGTCTGGTGAACGACACCGCGGTGGCGGTGGACCAGCTGGGCGTGCGCCAGGGCGCCGTGGCGGTGTATCTGGACGCCTGGCACAAGGACCTGCCGGAGTTTCTGCAGCTGCGCACCAACAACGGCGACGACCGGATGAAGGCCCACGACGTATTCCCGGCGGTGTGCTACCCGGACCTGTTCTGGAGGCTGGCCAAGGAAAATCTGGACGCCCCCTGGCACCTGATGTGCCCCCACCAGATCGAGACGGTGAAGGGCTACTGCCTGGAGGATTACTGGGGTGAGGAGTGGGAGACCCGTTACCGGGACTGCGTGGCCGACCCCCGCATCCAGAAGCGCACCGTCACCGTAAAAGAACTGGTGCGGCTGATTCTGAAAAGCGCGGTGGAGACCGGCACCCCCTTCACCTTCAACCGGGACGCGGTGAACCGGGCCAACCCCAACGGCCACAAGGGCATGATCTACTGCTCGAACCTCTGCACCGAGATCGCCCAGAACATGGCCCCCATCGAGACGGTGAGCACCGAGATTTCCACCGAACAGGGTGACCCGGTGGTGGTCACCACCACCCGCCCCGGCGAGTTCGTGGTCTGCAATCTGGCCAGCCTGTCGCTGGGCAACCTGCCGGTGACCAACAAGGCCTACATGAGCCAGGTGGTAGCCACCGCGGTGCGGGCGCTGGACAACGTGATCGACCTGAACTTCTATCCCCTGCCCTATGCCAAGCTCACCAACCGGAAGTACCGGAGCATCGGTCTTGGCGTGAGCGGCTACCACCACATGCTGGCCAAGGCGGGCATCCGGTGGGAGAGCGAGGAGCACCTGACCTTCGCGGATGAGGTGTTCGAGACCATCAACAGGGCGGCCATCGCCGCCAGCAGCGCCATTGCCGCCGAAAAGGGCAGCTACTCCGCCTTTGAGGGCAGCGACTGGCAGACCGGGGCGTACTTCACCAAGCGCGGCTACGACAGCCCCGAATGGCGGCAGCTGGCCGCCACCGTGGCAAAACAGGGCATGCGCAACGCCTATCTGTTGGCCGTGGCCCCCACCAGCTCCACCAGCATTCTGGCGGGCACCACCGCGGGCGTGGACCCGGTGATGAAGCGCTTCTTCTTAGAGGAGAAAAAAGGCAGCATGCTGCCCCGGGTGGCCCCCGAGCTGGGCCCCCGTACCTACTGGTATTACAAGAACGCCCACCAGATCGACCAGAGCTGGAGCGTGCGGGCGGCGGGCGTGCGCGGGCGGCACATCGACCAGGCCCAGAGCATGAACCTGTACATCACCAACGACTACACCCTGCGCCAGGTGCTGAACCTGTATCTGCTGGCCTGGGAGCAGGGCGTGAAGACCATCTACTACATCCGCAGCAAATCCCTGGAGGTGGAGGAGTGCGAGAGCTGCTCTTCCTGACCCCCGGCCCATTTTGAAGGAGTGTGAACCATGACTCAGCTGATCAAAAAGCCCCTCTTCAACCCGGGCGGCGACACCGACGTGCGCCTGCGGCGGATGATCGGGGGCAACACCACCAACCTGAACGACTTCAACAACATGCGCTACGCCTGGGTGAGCGACTGGTACCGTCAGGCCATGAACAACTTCTGGATTCCCGAGGAGATCAATCTGGCCCAGGACACCAAGGATTACCCGAACCTTTCCGCTGCCGAGCGCACCGCCTACGACAAAATCCTCAGCTTTCTGGTGTTTCTGGACTCCATCCAGACCGCCAATCTGCCCAACATCGGCGAGTACATCACCGCCAACGAGGTGAACCTGTGCCTGTCCATCCAGGCGTTTCAGGAGTGTGTGCACAGCCAGAGCTACAGCTATATGCTGGACAGCATCTGCAGCCCGGTGGAGCGCAACGACATCCTCTATCAGTGGAAGACCGACGAGCACCTGCTGCGCCGGAACACCTTCATCGGCGATCTGTACAATGAGTTCCAGCAGCACAAGGACCCCTTCACCCTGCTCAAAGTGATGATGGCCAACTACATTCTGGAGGGCATCTACTTTTACAGCGGCTTCATGTTCTTCTACAATCTGGCCCGCAACGGCAAGATGCCCGGCTCGGCCCAGGAGATCCGCTACATCAACCGGGACGAGAACACCCACCTGTGGCTGTTCCGGAACATCCTGCTGGAATTGCAGAAGGAGGAGCCGGAGCTGTTCAGCCCCGAGAACGTGCAGGTCTTAAAGGCGATGCTGGAGGAGGGCGTGCGGCAGGAAATCGCCTGGGGCCATTACGTGATCGGCGACGCCATCCCCGGCCTGACCAAGCAGATGGTCACCGACTACATCCGTTATCTGGGCAATCTGCGCTGGACCGGCCTCGGGTTCGGGCCCCTCTTTGAAGACAACCAGACCGAACCCGCCTCCATGAGCTGGGTGAGCCAGTATTCCAACGCCAACATGGTGAAGACCGATTTCTTCGAGGCCAAAAGCACCGCCTACGCCAAGAGCACCGCGCTGGTGGATGATTTGTAAGCCTGATTTTAACTTTCCCATAACAGCAAAAATCCCCGATGGGTTTCCATCGGGGATTTTTGTATACTCGGTTATTCCTCCGGCCGGGCCCAGTCGAGACTGCGGCCCACGGCCTTGTGCCAGCCTGCCAGCAGCTGATGGCGCTTGTCCTCGGCCATGTCGGGGGCGAAGTCCACATCACAGCTCCACAGGCGGCTGATCTCGCCGGTGTCCTTCCAGACGCCCACCGCCAGACCGGCCAGGTAGGCCGCGCCCAGGGCGGTGGTCTCCCGAATCATGGGGCGGCGCACCGCCTTGTTCAGGATGTCCGCCTGGAACTGCATCAAAAAGCGGTCCCGGGAGGCGCCGCCGTCCACCTTCAATACGCTTAAGGGGATGCCGGTGTCCTTCTCCATGGCAGCCACTAAATCCGCCGACTGATAGGCGATGGACTCCTGGGCCGCCCGGATGATGTGCTCCCGCTTGGTGCCCCGGGTGATGCCCACAATGCAGCCCCGGGCGTACATATCCCAGTGGGGCGCGCCGAGGCCGGTGAAGGCGGGCACCAGATACACGCCGCCGGTGTCCTGCACCTTCTGGGCGTAGTACTCCGCATCCCGGCTTTCGGTGAAGAAGCGCATCTCGTCCCGCAGCCACTGGATGACCGCGCCGCCCACGAACACGCTGCCCTCCAGCGCATACTGCACCGGCTGGCCCTTCACGGTGGCGGCGATGGTAGTGAGCAGGCCGTTCTGGCTCTGGTGGCGGGTCTCGCCGGTATTCATTAAAAGGAAGCAGCCGGTGCCGTAGGTATTTTTGGCCTGCCCGGCTTCAAAGCACCCCTGCCCGAAGAGGGCGGCCTGCTGGTCGCCCGCGATGCCCGCCACCGGCACCTGCACCGGGCCGATGGTGGTATAGCCGTAAATCTCGCTGGAAGAGCAGACGGTGGGCAGCATGGCCCGGGGAATGTCCAGCAGCTCCAGCAGCTCGTCGTCCCAGTCCAGGGTGTCGATGTTATACAGCATGGTGCGGGAGGCATTGGTGCGGTCGGTCACGTGGGCCGCCCCGCCGGTGAGCTTCCAGACCAGCCAGGTGTCCACGGTGCCGAACAGGATTTCGCCCTTGGCGGCCCGTTCCCGGCTGCCGGGCACCTGGTCCAGAATCCACTTGATCTTGCTGGCGGAGAAGTAGGCGTCCGGCACAAGACCGGTCTTTTTGCGGATCATGTCGCCGTAGCCCTTCGCCACCAGCTCGTCGATGATGGGGGCGGTGCGGCGGCACTGCCACACGATGGCGTTATAAATGGGGCGGCCGGTCTCCTTTTCCCACAGGATGGTGGTCTCCCGCTGGTTGGTGATGCCGATGCCCGCGATGGCCGCCGGGTCCACCCCGCTTTTTGCCACCACCTCCATCATCACGCTGTACTGGCTGGACCAGATCTCCATGGCGTCGTGCTCCACCCAGCCCTCTTTGGGGTAGATCTGCTCAAACTCCCGCTGGGTCATTTCCAGGATGTTCTGCTCCTCATCGAACAGAATCGCCCGGCTGCTGGTGGTTCCCTGGTCCAGGGCAAGGATATACCGGCTGCTCATTGCATTTCCTCCTTTGCCGCGCCCTGGGCCTCCAGCGCGCGGGTGGTCACAAAGTCCGCCCCGGTGCCGCACACGTTGGCCACCGCCACCTGGCCAAGGGCCACCGGTGCGGTCAGCTCCAGGCCGTCCAGCGTTTGCATGGCTTCAAAAATCAGTCCCTTGGGAATGGGTTTGGTGGTCTTCACCGGGCAGCGGGGATGGGCCGCCCCCCGCACGGCCACCGTGCTGGTGATGGTGCGGGTGGGGTTCGTTAGTTCTATTTTACCATATTCTTCGCCCCGTGGGCAGGTATTTCCCGTCACTTTGTACCCATCGTTCTCGTCCACGCGCAGACGGCAGCCCTTGGGGCACACAATGCAGATCAGTTCCTTCATGCCTGTTCCTCCTCTACCGCCACTTCCAGCGCGCCCTTTGCCTTTGCCAGCAGGGCGGCGGGCAGGGTGATATGCTCCATCTCGCCGGGGGCCAGATGCTCCCGCTTGAAGCGGGCCAACGGCTGGCCCTCACTGGTGACCACCACCGCCGAATTGCCGTACACCCGGCGCACCCGGAAGAAGATTTCCAGCTTTTTGTCCACCGCTGCCGGGCGGACTTTCTGTGGCACGGTGTAGCCCACGCCCTCGCCGTTGGTGATCTCCACCGCCGGGCCGTGGTTTGTCTGGCCGCTCGCATACCGGGCGGCGGCGGCGCCGGCCCGCTGGCTCTCGGCGGTGACGAAGTCCACCAGATCGTGCACATGCACCACGTTGCCGCAGGCGAACACGCCGGGGGCGCTGGTCTCCATGTTTTCAAATACCACCGGCCCCTTGGTGCGCGGGTCCAAAGTGATGCCCGCGCCGCTGGTGAGCTCGTTTTCCGGAATCAGGCCCACACTCAGGAGGATGGTATCGCAGTCAAAGACCATCTCGGTGCCGGGGATGGGGCGGCGGTTTTCGTCCACCTTTGCCACCACGGCCCGCTCCACCCGGTCCTTGCCCTGGATGTCGATGATGGTATGGGAGAGATACAGGGGGATATCGTAGTCCTGCAGGCACTGGACGATGTTGCGCATCAGGCCCCCGGAATAGGGCATGACCTCCACGCAGGCCAACACCTTGGCGCCCTCCAGCGTCATGCGGCGGGCCATGATGAGGCCGATGTCGCCGCTGCCCAGGATCAGCACCCGCTTGCCCACCATGTAGCCTTCCATGTTCACATACCGCTGGGCCGCACCCGCAGTGAACACGCCCGCCGGGCGGGTGCCGGGGATGCCGATGGCGCCCCTTGTGCGTTCCCGGCAGCCCATGGCCAGCAGGATGCTTTTGCCCCGCAGCAGCCGGTAGCCCAGCGTTTTGCTGATGGCCTGCACGGTATGGGCCTGGGCGTTTACCTCCAGCACCATGGCCCCCAGCATCACTTCGATGCCGGTGCCCTCCAGCTGCTGGATGAACCGCCCGGCGTATTCCGGGCCGGTGAGCTCCTCTTTAAAATGGTGCAGGCCGAAGCCGTTGTGGATGCACTGGTTCAGAATGCCGCCCAGCTCCTCGTCCCGCTCTAAGATCAGCACCTGCTCCGCGCCGTTTTCCCGGGCGCTCAGGGCGGCTGCAAGGCCCGCCGGGCCGCCGCCCACCACAATTACATCATATTCCTGCCGGTCTGTCATACGGTTTTGTCCCCCTTTGCCTGTTTCGTCCGGCCGGTGAGCAGAATGCTCGCCGCCCCCTCCTGCGGGATGTCCAGCGGGCTTTTGCCCAGCTCCCGGCTTAAAATCTCCATCACCCGCGGCCCGCAGAAGCCGCCCTGGCAGCGGCCCATGCCCGCGCCCACCCGACGCTTGACCCCGTCGATGCTGCGGGGCGGGATGGCCGTATGGCAGGCGGCGATGATCTCGCCCTCGGTCACGGTCTCGCACCGGCAGATCACCCGGCCATAGCTGGGCTCCCGGGCGATGATCTCCGCTTTTTCCTCGCCGGTCAGTTCTTTGAAGCGAATCCGGGTGCGTCTGGTCACCGGGTTCGGTTTCTCCGTCAGAACAAGGCCCGCCCGCTCGAGCAGGGCCACGGCCTCCTCACCCACCGTGGCAGCGGCGGAAAGGCCCGGGCTCTTCATGCCCGCCAGGTCCAGCATACCGGGGGCCGCCCACTGGATGACGAAGTCCGGCCGGTCGGTGTTGGCCCGGATGCCCGCAAAGTTGCGGATGCAGGCGGAAAGGTCCACGCCGGGCACGCTTTTGCGGGCGCTTTGCGCCACCTGGGCAAGGCCCTGGGCGGTGGTGGCTGTGTCGGCGGAATCGGGAATGTCCTGGGCGTTGGGGCCGACGATCAAGTTGCCGTGTACCGTGGGGGCCACCAGCACGCCCTTGCCCGCGGCGGTGGGGCACTGGAAGATGACCCGGCCCACGGTATTGCCGGCGGATTTGTCCAGCAGGTAATACTCGCCCCGGCAGGGTTTCGTCACAAAATTCTCCGGCGCGGCCAGCGCGTGCACTTTGCCCGCGTCCACACCGGCGGCGTTCACCACAAAGCGGGCTTCAAAGTCGCCCTTTGTGGTCTCGATCTTCCAGCCGCCCTCGATGGGAGCAAGGCCGGTGACCCGGGTTTCCAAGCGCAGGTCAGCCCCGTTTTCCACCGCGTTTTCCGCCATGGCCAGCGCGAACTCCCAGGGGCTCACGATGGCCGCGCTGGGCGCGTGCAGGGCGGCGGTGATCTCCGGCGAGAGGTTCGGCTCCAGCTCCCGGGCGGTTTCGCCGCTTAAAATCTCCAGCCCTGGCACCCCGTTGGCGATGCCGTTTTCATACAGCCGCCGCAGGGTCTTCTCCTGCTCGGGGCCGAAGGCCACCACGAAGCTGCCGGTCTGCTTATAAGGCACATCCAGCGCGGCGCAGATTTCCTTTGCCATTGCGCTGCCCCGTACGTTCAGCCGGGCCATGGCGGTGCCGGGCTCCGGGTCGTAGCCCGCGTGCAGAATGGCGCTGTTGGCCTTGGTGGTACCCATGGACACATCGTTTTCCGCTTCCAGAATCAGCACGCTGACCTGCTTTTTCGCCAGGTGGTATGCCACCGCCGCGCCGGTCACGCCGCAGCCGATGATTGCCACATCTACCATAACTGTTTCCTCCTTTTATTCCGCAGCCTGACCCAGCCGGAAGGTGAGCTTCACCGGGTTGTGGTCGCTGTAAGCAAAATTGGTGTCGATATTTTCCGCCGTGGCGGTGATGTTATCCGAAACGATAAACCCGTCCAGCACGGTGGTGTAGTTGACCCCCGGCTCCCAGGGAATGTCTGCCGTGCGGCAGGTGGGGGTCTGGTACTGGTTTTCCGCCCGCTGGAGGGAAAAGCCCTCGGGCAGGTCCTCGTCGGTGAGCTGGGCCACCCAGCCCGGCAGCTGCTGGCCGCTTTCAAAGGCCTCGGCCATCCCCTCGCCCAGGGCGTGGTTGAAGTCGCCGCCCACGATCACGTAATTCCCCTTTTCGTATTCCTCACGCATCACGCCGCAGAGCATTTCCAGCTGGCGGGCCCGCACGGTGCCGCCCTCGTCGTAGGCGGACATGTGGCTGTTGATGAGCACCAGCTCTCCCCCGCCCTCCACCGGGATGCGCAGCTGGGCAAAGCAGCGGTCCAGGTCGGTGAATTTTACAAAGAAGCTCTCGTCCACCGGGTAGCTGCGGCGCACCGCCTCGCTGACCGAATACCGGCTGAAGGTGAGCAGGCCCGCGTCCACCGCGCCGTGGGGGTCGTGGAAGGGGTAGAACAGGTACCGGGTGTGAAAGTTGGAGGCAAACACCGCGCCGTAGCCGGGCAGGCCCTCTTTCAGCAGGGCGCTCTGGTCCACCTGCCAGCTGCGATGGGCGTCCACGTCCACCTCCTGCAGCAGCAGGAAGTCCGCGTTCTGGGCGGCGATGGTATCCAGCGCGCCCTGGGTGTTGGCCAGCACCGCATCCTTGCTTTTGGCCTTGCCCCAGCGGCCCTGCACCGGGGTGCCGTCCGCCATGGTGCCGGTATCCATGAAGAAGCTGTAGTCCGGCCCATAGGCCCCGAAGCCGATGTTGTAGGTCAGGGCGGTGTAGTCCTGCCCGGGGGCCAGCTGCCCAGCCTGGGGATTTTCCACTGCCAGAACCTCCCCGTCCGGAATGCGGTAATAGCCGGTTTGCAAATAGAGCACATAGCCGCCCACCGCCAGCACCAGAGCCAGCAGAAGCACCAGCAGCGCCAGTGCGATTCGTTTGAACCATTTTCGTTTGGGTTTTGTCATCATGCACCTCGTTTTGATCGCTGAATTTCGGGGCAGGCTCGCCCAACTGGGCGGTGACACGGCCTTCCAGGTGGCAAAAAAGAGCAGCAGAAATACACCGTCATGGCGTTTGTTCTGCTGCTCTTCACTCTTGCACAGGCCGGAGCCTGCCGAAAGCCCCGGGCATTTTTTTGGCGGCACCGTGGCCGCGTTTATTGGTCATACTATTATTATAGAGGCCGCTGCCGCCGGGGCGCAATGGGCAGACCCGCAAAAAATATCCCCGGCTTTTTGTGCCATGCGCACAAAGCGTTGTGGGGCCCGGCTTTTGGGTGCTATAATAGGTATCATCACAAACGAAAAGAGGATGCCCCATGATCACCCCGCTGCCCGCTCTGCTGGAGGAAAACCCCATCATCATCGCCATCAAGGACGAGGAGGGCCTTTCCCGCTGCCTTCAAAACCCGAAGCCGGTGGTGTTTGTTTTGTACGGCTCGGTGGTGAGCATCCCGGACATCGTCCGGCGGCTGAAAGAGGCGGGCAAGACCGTCTTCGTGGACGTGGACCTGCTGGACGGCCTTTCCGCCCGGGAGGCGGCGGTGGAATATCTGGTCGGGGCCACCGAGGCGGACGGGGTCATCAGCACCAAGGCGGCGCTGGTGCGGCGGGCCAAGGCCCTGGGGCTTGCGGGGGTGTACCGCACCTTTTTGTTGGACAACATGGCCCTGCAAAGCCTGCGCAAAAGCGGCGGCAGCCAGTGGGCGGACTTCATCGAGATTCTGCCCGGCCTGATGCCCAAGCTCATCGCCCGCTTAAGCCACGAGCTGAACGCACCACTCATTGCCAGCGGCCTGATTGCCGACAAGCAGGATGTGATCGATGCACTGGGCGCGGGCGCGGTGGCGGTGTCCAGCACCTGCCCGGCGGTGTGGGAGCTGTAACGCCGTTACAGCCGTCGGTATTCCCGCGCGATGCACACCCCACCTGCCCCGGCCATTCCGATGCCCAGCATCAGCAGCCACACCCGCCAGGTGCAGAACAGATGGCTGGCATACGGCCCCAGTACCGTATACCAGGCCTGATAGGGCTGCTGGCTTTCAATCAGAGCAAACAGCAGCGCCGCTGCCGCCAGCACCACTGCCGCCGCCATGCGAAAATGTGCCTTTGCCCGCCGGGACTGCTCCCGACCGTCCGGCTGCTCCAGATCTCCCGGCTGCGCCGGGCTTTGAGCGCCGAACAGCAGGGCATCGGCGCTGACCGAAAAGACGCCGCACAGCTGTTCGAATTTTTCCAGCACGCCGGGCGGGAATTCCGCCCGCCGGATGCGTCATCCTGCTCAAACATACAAAAAAAGTGCCCCGGCCAGCGGACTGCTGGCCGGGGCACTTTTCTGTTTTTTTGCCGCGGGGGCTCTGCTCTGCGCTTAGCCCTCGATCTGGATGCTGCGGGAGGCGGGGGTGACTTCGCCCTTCTTGGGCAGGGTCAGCTCCAGAATGCCGTTGTTGTAGGCAGCCTTGATGGCGGTGGTGTCGATGCCGCTCACGTCGAAGCTCCGGCTGAAGGAACCGAACTTCCGTTCACGGCGCACGTAGTTGCCCTTGTCGTCCTTCTCGCCGCTCTCGGAGTTGTGGCGGGCGGTGATCATCAGGTTGTCACCGTTCAGGTCGATGGCGATGTCCTCTTTGTTGAAGCCGGGCAGCTCCGCCTCCATCAGGTAGGAATCGCCCTTATCCTGAATGTCGCAGCGGAACTGGCTCATATCGCCGAAACCGGTGAACAGGCTGCGCTCCATGTTATCCAGATAGTTGAACAAACTGTTTTCTTCACGGCCAAACGGAATCATACCAAACATAAATTGCTCCTTTGCTCCGCGCCATTTGAAATGGATTTTTATTGTAAAGCGGTGCGCATGGTACGCGGGGGCTGCACCGCTTTGTCAATCGGAATTGTCCGGGTCGGCTTCCAAGGACCCTTGCCCTTGGCTCCCGTTCCCTTTTGACAACTATATTCTACCGCCGGTTTGTGACATAAAATCGGTTGATTTATGAACATTTTGTTAATTATTAGCACTCTACCGCTTAGAGTGCTAATTCATTTTTCCTACCCTTTCCGCCATAGATTTTTGTCGCAAACCTTCCCATTTCAACCCTGCTGCCGGGCACCCGGCCGCTTGACAAATATATCGGCACCTGATATAGTTATATCGGAAGACGATATAACGCTTTCCGAGCAAGCGAAAAGGAGGGCCGCAGATGAACGAACACATCGCGCTGACCGAGGCCTTTTATTACATTCTGCTTTCGCTGTATCAGCCGCTGCACGGCTACGGCATCATGCAGAAGGCCGAGGAATTTTCCGGCGGGCGGGTGCGGCTGGCGGCGGGCACCTTATACGGCGCGCTGAACACCCTGCAGGACAAGGGCTGGATTGAGGCGCTGCCCTGCACCCCGGGCAGCCGGAAGAAGGAATACCGCATCACCGCCGCGGGCCGCGCCGCCGTGGAAAACGAGCTGGCCCGGCTGCGTGAGCTGGTGAAAAACGGCGAACAGGTCACAGGAGGGAATCCGGTATGAAAAAGATCATCCACCGCACGTTTTTTATCTGGAACTTTGAAAAGGAGATCGCCTGGCTGAACGAGATGAGCCGCCAGGGCTGGCAGCTGTGCCGGGCGGGGTTCTTTGTGTATGAATTCGAGCAGGGCGAGCCGGACGAGTACCAGTACCAGCTGCAGCTGCTGCGCAAGGCCGACCCGGATTACCTGGCCTTTCTGGAGGAGACCGGCATCCAGGTGGTGGGCCGCTGCCTGAACTGGATCTATCTGAAAAAGAAATCGGACGGCCAGCCCTTTGAAATCTTCTCGGACCTGGAGGGCGTGCTGCGCCATCTGGACGGCGTGCTGGCCCTCTGCGGCGTGATCACGGCGGCGAACCTGCTGCCCGGCTTTGCCAATCTGGCCAACAGCAACCTGCACCAGCTCAGCTGGCTGAACCTGGCGCTGGCCGCCGTGGGCGCGTTTGGCTTCTGCAAGCTGTATCTGCGCCGCCGGGCGCTGACCGCCGGGCAGGACCTGCACCGCTGACCGTTGCCCCGCCCCGCCCGCCGGGGATATAATAAAGAAAAAAGGCAGGTGTGCAACCATGACCGACGACGAGCTGCTGTTTTTTGACTCCATGCCCCAAATGCTGCCCATCTACGAGGCGTTTTGCCAAGGGCTTGCGGACCGGGGCCTTGCCTTCACCGCCAAGGTGAGCCGCACCCAGATTTCGCTGCGCAACCGGTATGTGTTCGCGGCGGTGTCGCTGCCCTGGCGCAAGGTGAAGGGCTGGCCGGAGGAATACCTGCTGGTGAGCCTGGGGCTTTCCTATCGCAAGGAGTCCCCCCGGGTGGCGGTGGCCACCGAGCCCTACCCCAACCGCTGGACCCACCACATCCTGCTCACGACCCCCAAAGAGGTGGACGCCGAGCTGCTGGACTGGACCGAAGAGGCCTACCAATTTGCCCTCATCAAATGATGTTAACAAACCGGGCGAAAGCGGCAGGTTTGGTTGGTGGCCTTTTGCCGCGGCTGGCGGTATACTGAAAGTGCAGAATACACAAGCCAACAGGAGGTTTTACCCATGATCTTTGCAAGCGGTTTGTATCACGCCCGCAAAAAGAGCGGCCTTTCCCAGGAGGATGTGGCCGGAAAGCTGGGTGTTTCCCGCCAGACCATCTCCAAGTGGGAAACCGGAGAAACATTGCCGGACATCCGCCAGTCCAAGCGGCTGGCCGTTTTGTACCACATCACGCTGGACGAGCTGGTGGAATACGATTTCGACGAGCAGCAGGCCCGGGAGATGATCGACAGCGTGAGCGAGGAGGCCCAGGCCAAGATCGACTGGAACAAGGTATGGAGCAAGAAATACCCGGTGCTGGCCACCTACCACAAAACGGTGCGCATCCAGGACTACGCCCCTCAGCTGCGGGAGATGCTCACCCAGCTGCAGGTGGAATACGGCTACAACACCACCGACGCGCTGCTGGTATTAAAGGACATTCTGGCCCGGGTCTGGAAGGGTCAGATGTGATATTTCAGAAAGGACACCCCATGGACTACACCCGCGAAGAGCTGGCCGAAGCAAAGCGCCAGATCGACTCCACCCTGCACAAGCTTCGCCAGACGGTGAAGACCTTTGAAGCAAAGGAAGACCCGGCCCGCTACAAATCCCAGCTCACGCTGGCAAAGCGGCGCATCGAGGCCTTCACCATCGCCAATGAGCTGATCCAGCGGGAGCTGGACACGCTGGGCCGGTAATTTTACCGCAGCCGGGGCAATTCAAATTGTTCCCCGGCTGTTTTTTTGGTATAATGGGAAATAATTCACCCAATCGTTTTTGATCCCTGCGAGGTATCTCGTTATGCCCATCGACATGAAGCTGGTGATCTCCGGCCAATTCAAGGAGCTGGTGCGCCGGGGCAATGTGGACAAGATCACCGTGACCGCGCTGATCGAGGAGTGCCACATCTCCCGCCAGACCTTTTACTACCATTTTCAGGACATCAACGACGTGATGGAGTGGTCCGTCCGCCGCGAGACCGAGCAGCTGCTGCGTCAGAGCCTGGAGCTGCCCCAGCTTCGCTGCGGTCTGGAGCTGCTGATCGCCCACACCGCCGGGCAGTTCGACGTGCTGAACAAGCTGCTCTGTTCCCACCGGCGGCAGTGCTTTACCGACGCCCTCACCGCCTGCGTGCGGGTCTTTCTGAACGGGCTGCTGGAACGCTTCCGGCCGGACTTCGCGGTGAACCAGCCGGACCGGGAGGTCTTTCTGGATTACAATTCCCGGGCGCTCACCGGCGTGCTGCTGGACTACGGCGACCGCCGCGAGCTGGACGCCGCCCGGCTTTCCGCCCAGCTGGAACGCATCCTGCTGCGCCAGCTGGCCGAGCCGCTGGAAGAGATGTGACATCAAAACAAAACAACGCCCGGCCCTGTTGTAACATGGGCCGGGCGGCTTGTTTTTGCCCGGAGAACGGGCCTGCACGGCCGGTTTTCCCCACCTGCAACCGCCGGTTGACAAATTGAACAGCAAACTGGGTGGCGGGTAACCGGCGCTTTTGCTACAATGAGAGCAACAAAACAGAACCTGTAAGAAGGAGTTGTGGGAATATGATCTTAGCAGAAAAAATCATGAAGCTGCGCAAGGCCCAGGGCTGGTCCCAGGAGGAGCTGGCGGTCCAGCTGGGCGTGTCCCGGCAGTCGGTGTCCAAGTGGGAGTCCATGGCCTCCATGCCGGACCTGGATAAGATTTTAAAGATGAGCGAGCTGTTCGGGGTGAGCACCGATTATTTATTAAAGGACAACGCCGCCGAAGAGGAGGGCTGCGCCGCCCCCATCCTGGAGGAAGGCCCCGCGCCCCGGTCCATCTCGCTGGAGGAGGCCAACGCTTACATGGACCTGAGCGAGCGCTGCCACAAATTCATTGCGCTGGCGGTGGCGCTGTTCATCCTGTCGCCGGTGCCGCTGGTGGCCATTGCCGGTATGGCAGAGCACGGGCGGCTCGCCCTCAGCGAAGACGTGGCCGCCGCCATCGGCCTGCTGTGCCTGTTCGTGATCGTGGCGGCGGGCGTGGCCATCCTGCTGCCCAGCGGCATCAAGCTGGAGCGGTATGAATTTCTGGAAAAGGAGCCCATCGCCCTGGAATACGGCGTGGCGGGCATCGTGGAGACCAAGCGGGAGGCCTTTGCTTCCACCTACCATTCGGGCCTGGTGGTGGGCATCGTGCTGTGCATCCTGAGCGTGGTGCCGCTGTTCTTCTGCATGGCGCTGGAATCCGAGCTGGCCTGCGTGTTCGCGGTCTGCCTGCTGCTGACCCTCATCGCCGTGGGCGTGTACATCATCATCCGGGTGGCCTGCCTATGGGAGACCTACGAAAAGCTGCTGGAGGAAGGCGACTACACCCGGGAGCACAAGGCGGAGAACCGGCGCAACGACCCCTTCGCCGGCTTCTACTGGTGCCTGACCACTGCCATCTATCTGGCGGTGAGCTTTTACACCGGCCAGTGGGCCCGCACCTGGATCATCTGGCCGGTGGCGGCGGTGCTGTTCGCGGCGCTGCTGGCTCTGCGCCGGATGCTGCGCCAGCCCCGCTGACCTTCTGCCCCAGACCCGAGTTCCCCGGGTCCGGGGCTTTTTTGCGCCTGTCCTCCAATCGCATCTGGCAAAGCGCCGCCGGGTGTGATATGGTATTGTTGGATTGGCCCACAGCCCGCCCCCCACCGCGGCGGACACGGCCCGAAAAAAACTCCGCGCCGCCCGGCGGCCGGGGGGAGGACGTTATGAAAAAAACAGCCATCATCAACATCTACAACTTCATCCGCAAGTCCCACGAGGAGCCCAGCCGCTTCATTCAGGACGATTTCGACACCATCCGAAAGCAGATTCAGCTGGTGCGGCAGTACGGCCTGCCCGCCACCTACGCGCTGAAATACGACGCGCTCACCGACCCCCGCTACCAGAAGCTGCTGCGGGAGGAGACTGCCCCCCAGGACGAAATTTCCGCCTGGTGGGAGATCACCCGGGAGCTGTGCGAAAAGGCCGGGGTGCGCTTTCGCGGCCAGGTGACCGAGGAGTTCGACGAGCGGGTGAACAGCGCCTACTGCATCGGCTACGAGCCGGAGGAGCGCAAGCGCCTGGTGGACGCCTACATGGACACCTTCTTTTCCGTCTTTGGCCGCTACCCCAAAAGCATCGGCTCCTGGGTGCTGGACACCGTGACTTTGGAATACGCCGCCGAACGATACGGCATCACCGCCGCAGCCACCTGCCGGGACCAGATCGGCACCGACGGTTTTACTTTGTGGGGCGGCTGGCCCAACGGGGTCTACTTCCCCAGCCGCCGGAACGAGAACCTGCCCGCCCAGGACCCGGCGAACCAGCTGCCGGTGCCGGTGTTCCGTCTGCTGGGGCCGGACCCCATCTACAACTTTGAACAGAACCTGCGCCCGGACTTGTACGGCATGGTGTTCACCCTGGAGCCCGCCTGGCTCACCGGCCGGGACGAGCAGTGGATCAGCTGGATGTTCGACACCATCACCAAGGAGGACTCGCTGGGCATCGGCTACGCCCAGGTGGGCCAGGAGAACAACTTCCTGTGGGAGAACATCGGCCCCGGCCTGCTGCCCCAGCTGAATCTGGTGGAGCGTCTGGCCAAAGAGGGCCTGGCCCGGGTGGAGACCATGGCGGCCAGCGGCGAGTGGTTTTGCAAAAAATACCGCATCACCCCGCCCATGACCTGGCAGGCTTCCCACGACTGGAACACCGCCCACGACCTGAGCGCCCAGTGGTACGCCTCCTGCTGCTACCGGGTGGGCTTTCTGGGCGAAAAGGGCCGTCTGCGGGTGCGGGACTTCTTCCTCTACCGGGATGAATACCTCTCCCGCTACCGCCGGCATGCCATGACAAACGCCAAGAGCAGCTTCGACGCCCTGCCCCTGCTCTTCCCCCAGCTTTGGGCCGGGCAGGACGACCCCCGGCCCTTCATCCGGCTGGTGGGTGCGGACGGCGCCGAGCCGGAGGGCCGCATCCGCTTTTATGCCGAAAGCGAGACCGAGGCCCGAGCCGAGCTGACCGACCCGGCAACCGGCGCGCTGCTGGCTCGCTTTTCCATGCTGCCGGACCGGCTCGTTCTGGAAGGCGAATCCGACCTGATCTTCGACCGGCTGCCGGTGTTCCGCGCCGCCGAGGGCCGGTGCGTTGAGATGATGCATGAGGGCTTTGCCTACCGCTTCACGGTGGAGACCGGCACCCTGACCCGGGCCGGGGCAGACGGGGTGCGCATCGCCCCGGAGGCGAGCAAAATCTGCCTGCTGCTGGCGGATACTCCCCTCACCGAATCCATGTTCACCGCTCAGTATCTGGAAGACCCCGCGCCGCTGGACAGCGTACAGACCCAGTGGACGGAGAGCGGAGCCGTGCCGCCCTTCACGCCCCGGCTGGACCCGCCCGAACGCGTGTTCCCGGCGGGCACCCAGGCCAGCATCACCCTGACCGCCCGGCAGGAGGGCGTTCTGCGCTATACCACCGACGGCACCCTGCCCGACGAGCATTCCCCGGTGTATACCGGGCCCATCCCGCTGCAAAAGGATACCACCCTCTGCGCCCGGCTCTTTCTGGCGGATGGCCGGGTGAGCGAGCCGGTGTGCGCCCACTACCAGTTCGTCCTCACCGGGATGGAGCTGCAAAGCCCCACCTGCTTTGACCCCCGACCGGTGTTCTCGGCGGGCGGCATTCAGGGACTGCTGGACCCCCGGCGGGGCAGCTGCGACTACCTCTGCGGCCAGTGGCTGGGCACGCTGGAAAATCTGGACGTGACCGCCCTGCTGCCGGAGGAAACCGAGGTCGAGAGCATCGGGCTGGGCTTTTTGTCCCACCACCGGTCCGGCATCGTCTTCCCGGAGTATATCGAGCTGTTCACCGGGCCGGACCCGGAGCATCTGACCTTAAAGGACACGCTGCACCTGCCCTGCGCCCCCTGTGCGCGGGAGATCGCCCGGCAGGATTTTGTCTTCCCGGTGAACGAGCCGCTGCGCTGCTTCCGGCTGGTGGCCCACCGCTACGCCAAAATGCCCCAGTGGTGCGCCTACAAGGGCGTGCCCGACGTGTTCACCATGGCAGACACCCTGCTGGTAAAACCAAAGCAGGCCTGAGATTTTTGAAAAAAGCAAGCGCCCCGGCGGCCAAAAAAACGGCTGCCGGGGCATTTTTGTAACCGGCGGGCAGAAAAACCTGCCCGGCGCGTAACCACCCGTCGCTTGTGGCGGCGGGCGGGATGCACTACAATAAAAGCAGAAGGAGCGTGGCGCACATCCACCCATTTAACCCGAACAAGGAGCACACCATGGAACTGAACCGGATGAAGATCGGCGCGGCCATCGCGGCCCGCCGCAAAGAAAAGGGCCTGACCCAGGAGCAGCTGGCGGCCCGACTGGGGGTGAGCGCCCCGGCGGTGAGCAAGTGGGAGACCGACACCTCCTACCCGGACATCACCCTGCTCTGCCCGCTGGCCCGGGCGCTGGGCACCAGCGTGGACGCGCTGCTGCAATTTGAGGAGACGTTGAGCGATGAGGAGGTGGTGCGGCAGGTAAACCAGCTGCTGGAAACCGCCATGCGCCAGCAGCCGGACGGCTGGCAGGCCGCCGAGCGGCAGCTGGAGGAGTTACTGCACCAGTACCCCAGCTGCACCGCCCTGCAGTACAACGCGGTGGCCAGCTACGACGCGCTGACCATGTTCTTCCCCGCGGCGGGCGAGGAGGTGCGCACCCGCTGGCGGGCCCGCAAGCGCCAGTTGCTGGAGCAGGTGCGCGAAAGTGGCAACGCCGCCTACTGGCAGACTGCCACCATCGGGCTGGCGGTGCTGGAGCTCACGGACGGCGACGCGGAAACCGGCGCGGCGCTGCTGCGCCAGCTGCCCGAGCGGGTGGGCGACCCCACCGGGGCCTGGGCCCAGTATTACCTGAAAACCGGCCAGCCCGGCAAGGCGCTGGAAACCATCCAGAAGCAGCTGTACAAGCTGATCAGTCAGGCCCAGAGCCTGCTGGCCACCATGATGGACCCGAAGCTGCTGCCGGAGCCGGAGCGCCAGCGGGCGGTGTGCGAGGTCTATGGAGCGCTGGCTCGGGCCTTCGATTTCCCGGACATGAGCGCAGGCCTTGCCATGGAGCTGTGCCTGCAGGAGGGCCAGCCGGACGAAGCCGCCGCCTGCTTTGCCCGGTATGTGGAGGTGCTCACCGGCCCGCCCGCCTTCCCCCGGGCGGACATCTTCGCCCCGGGCGTGACCGCCAAGCACCCGGAAAGCGCCCAGGCCAGCCACCGGGAGCTGCGCCGCCTGCTGCTGGATGAAATCCGGCAGGAGGAAAAATACCGTTCCCTAATGGACCACCCGGTGTTCGCCCAGGCTCTTACCCGGCTGGAAAATAGCATTTGACCCTTTCCGTTCCACACAGAAAAACCGCCCCGGCAGCCGAATCGCTCGGCCGCCGGGGCGGTTCTTTTTCTACTCGTTTAAACCTGCGCTCAGGCCAGCTTGGCTTCCAGGTTGGCGCGGATGGCGCGGATGAATTCCAGGCTGTCCACGGGCTTGGTTTCCACGCCCTCGGCCAGGCCGCACAGGTCCTTGGTCATCACGCCGCTGGCCAGGGTGTCCAGGCAGGCGGCTTCCAGGGTCTGGGCGAACTTCACCAGAGCCTCGTTGCCGTCCAGCTCGCCCCGCTTTGCCAGCGCGCCGGTCCAGGCGAAGATGGTGGCCATGGGGTTGGTGGAGGTGCTCTCGCCCTTCAGGTAGCGGTAGTAGTGGCGGGTCACGGTGCCGTGGGCGGCCTCGTACTCGTAGTTGCCGTCCGGGCTTACCAGCACGCTGGTCATCATGGCCAGACTGCCGAAGGCGGTGGAGACCATGTCGCTCATCACGTCGCCGTCGTAGTTCTTGCAGGCCCAGATGAAGCCGCCCTCGCTGCGCACCACGCGGGCCACCGCGTCGTCAATCAGGGTGTAGAAGTATTCGATGCCCGCGGCCTCGAACTGCTCTTTATACTCCTTCTCGTAGATCTCGGCAAAGATGTCCTTGAAGGTGTGGTCGTATTTCTTGCTGATGGTATCCTTGGTGGAGAACCACAGGTCCTGTTTGGTGGACAATGCGTAGTTGAAACAGCTGCGGGCAAAGCTCTCGATGGAACTGTCCTTGTTGTAGGTGCCCTGCAGAACGCCTGCGCACTCGAAGTCATAGATGGTCTGGCGCAGCTCGGTGCCGTCCGCGCCGGTGAACACCAGCTCGGCCTTGCCGGGGCCGGGGATGCGGAACTCGGTGCCCTTGTACACGTCGCCGTAGGCATGACGGGCGATGGTGATGGGCTTTTTCCAGGTCTTGACCACCGGCTTGATGCAGTCCAGCAGGATGGGCGCGCGGAACACGGTACCGTCCAGCACGGCGCGGATGGTGCCGTTGGGGCTCTTCCACATCTCGTGCAGGTCATACTCGGTCATGCGCTGGGCGTTGGGGGTGATGGTGGCGCACTTCACCGACACGCCGTACTTCTTGTTGGCCAGAGCCGCGTCCATGGTCACCTGGTCGCCGGTGGCGTCCCGGTTGGGCAGGCCCAGGTCGTAATATTCGGTGTTCAGCTCCACAAAGGGGCACAGCAGCTCCTCCTTGATCCACTGCCACAGCACGCGGGTCATCTCGTCGCCGTCCATCTCCACCAGGGGGGTGGTCATCTTGATCTTTTCCATCGGCTTGTCCTCTCTTTCTCTCGTTTTGGGGGAATCGGGGAAAGCGCGTTACGCGCCCAGCTCCCGCAGAACCTTGTCCATGATCTCCACGCCCTGGGCGATCTGCGCCTTCGAGGGGGTGGAGAAGTTCAGCCGCACGCTGCGGCAGGGCGCGTCGGTGGTATAGAAGGCGCTGCCCGGCACCACCGCCAGCTTATTCTCCAGGCACTTTTTCACGAAAGCGTCGGTGTCCACTGCTTCGGGCAGGGTGGCCCAGAGGAACATGCCGCCCTCGGGCTTGATGTAGGTCATCCGGCCGGCCAGTTTTTCGTCCATTTCGGCCATCATGTAATTGGCCTTGTCCCGGTAGATGTCCTGCAGGCGGGCCAGGTGGGCGTCCATGTCGGTCTGGGTCAGGATGCGCTCGCAGACCCGCTGGGCCCACACGTTGGTGTGCACGTCGCTGCCCTGCTTTGCCACCACCATCTTGCCGATCAGATCCGGCTGCCCGGCGCAGAAGGCCAGGCGCATGCCCGGGCACAGCACCTTGCTGAAGGACCCGGCATACACCACCGCGCCGGTGGTGTCGAAGTGCTTGATGGGCGGAATCGCTTCGCCGGAGATGCGCAGTGCGCCGTAGGGGTCATCCTCCAGCACCGGCACGCCGTAGCGCACCGCCAGCTCGCAGATGGCCTTGCGCTTTGCCAGGCTGGTGGTGTAGCCGGTGGGGTTCTGGAAGTTGGGGATGCAGTAGAAGAACTTGGGCTGCTGGTCCCGGAAGACCTGTTCCAGAGCCTCCAGGTTCACGCCGTCCGCCTCCAGGGGCACACCGGCCAGCCGCGCGCCGAAGCTGCGCATGGAATTGTAGGCGCCCAGAAAAGCGGGCTCCTCCACCGCGATCACATCGCCCTCGTTGCACAGCAGCTTTGTCATGAACTCGATGATCTGCTGGCTGCCGCTGGTGATAATGAGATCATCCGCATCACTCACCACCGGCCACTGACGGTTGGCGTAGTCCCGGGCGGCTTTGCGCAGGGGGCCGTAGCCCTCGGTGACGGAATACTGCAGCATGCCCACCGGGTCGGTGGCCAGCAGCTCGTCGCTGAATTTGCGGATGGTGTCCGCGGGGAAGCTGTCCGCCGCCGGGTTGCCGCCCGCAAAGCTGATCAGCTGCGGGTCGCTCATCTGCTTGAGCAGCTCGCGGATGATGCTGGGCTTCATCTGTTTGACCTTGTTTGAATAACGGAATTCCATGCTGAATCGCTTCTTTCCTTTATAAAATATACCCAGTCGGCGTCGTTTTCTTGTGCCACACCGGCTTTTAATGGGGGATGGAGGCGTAGCTGCTCTCCACCGTGATGACGCAGAAATAATCCGGGCGGCGGCTGCGCACTGCCTGCTTGATGGCCTGTTTCAGGTCGGCCTCGTCCATCTCGAAGCCCGCGGGGGTCACGCAGTCGAAGATCAGGTTGGTGTGGGTGGGGCCCGCCACCATGCGCAGGTCGTGGATGGTCAGCGCCGGGTCGATGTCCTTCACCAGCTCGCCCAGCCAGTGGCGGGCGTCGTTCACCTTTTCGTTGCTGGTGATGATGGGGTCAAAGTGGATGACCACATGCAGGTGGTCGTTGTCCCAGAAGTCCCGCTCGATGTTGTCGATCACATCGTGGCTTTCCATCACGTCGCCCTCAGCGGCCATCTCCACATGCACGCTGGCGAACTGACGACCGGGGCCGTAGTCGTGCACCATCAGGTCATGGGTGCCCAGCACGCCCGGGTAGCTCATCACCTTGTCGTGGATGTAGTGCACCAGCGCCTCGTCCGGCGCCTGGCCCAGCAGCGGGTCCAGCGTCTCCTTGATCAGGCCCGCGCCGCTGTACAGAATGAACACCGCCACTGCCAGGCCCATCCAGCCGTCCAGCTCCAGCGGAGTGAACCGGCTGATCAGGGTGGCCAGCAGCACCGCGCCGGTGCTGAGCACGTCGTTGCGGCTGTCCGCCGCGGTGGCCTGCAGGGTGGAGGAGTCGATCAGCTTGCCGATGTGAGTGTTGAACACCGCCATCCACAGCTTCACCAGGATGGACGCCGCCAGCACCGCCACCGACAGCCAGCTGAACACCACCGGGGTGGGATGCAGAATTTTGTCCAGACTGTTCTTGGCCAGCTCCACGCCGATGACCAGCACCATCACCGCCACCGCCAGACCCGCCAGATATTCAAACCGGGCGTGGCCGTAGGGGTGGTCCTCGTCGGCGGGCTTCTCCGCCAGCTTGAAGCCGATCAGGCTCACAATGTTGGAGGACGCGTCGGACAGGTTGTTGATGGCGTCCGCCGCAATGGCGATGCTGCCGAACACGGTGCCCGCGATGAACTTGCCCGCGAACAGAAGCAGGTTGCAGCAGATGCCCACCACACCGGCCATACGGCCGTAAGCGCCGCGCACGGCGGGGTCGCGGGTGTTCTCATGGTTTTTCACAAAAAGCCGGATCAGGGCTTTGGTCACGTTGAATCCTTCCTCTCTTTGGGCGAACCGAACCGGATTATTCGATTCACCGCTTTATTATAGCATAGCAAAAGCCCGTTGACCAGTGGTTGTACGGGCTTTTTGCGGGATACCGCCTGTTTAGCCGGTGTGGCACAAGAAAACGCCGGCTGTTTTATCAGTTCTTCGTTTTTTTCAGGTCGGACACCGGGCGGCGCACGCCCTTGTCGTCGATGTAGTCGGCATTGTCCAGCTGGCTGCGCAGGCTCTGCTTCATCTCGTCGATGTACTCCCGGCGCAGGGCGGCCTGCTCGGCCTTTTCAGCCTCGGTGAGGCCCTCCTCGGTGCGGGATTTTTTTGCCAGCTCGTTGATGCGGGCAATCTTTTCCTTGGTCATATTCTATGTCTCACTTTCTGTGTTCATTGCTTTTGGGATACAAAGGCAATACCGCGCAATTCCAGATGGTGGAGCACGCCGGAAAATTTTGGCGTGATACGCCGCCTGAGCCGGCAGGCGTGAATTGTGCGGGGTTGCTTTTGGATATAAAAGTTATTGTAGCAGATTTTACCGTAAAACGCAAAGTCAGCCCGGCATTTCTGCCGGGCTGACTTTGCAACAGCGATTATAAGGAAGCTTTCCTTTACAGAGGAAAACGGAGATGGTTGTCTGGGCCCGGCTCGGCACTGCAATGCCTCGCATCGCCGGGCTCCAGTGTAAGTGCGCAGCGGGCAGCAATTCGGCCCTGGCCGCCCTGCCGCAGCAGTAATACCGGGTTTTGAAAGACGATTGTCTTTCCTTCGGTCTACGCTTATTATCTTACAGGCAAATTGTGGATAAATCGTGATAGGCCTATAAACATTCTGCGAAAACCGTGAAACGCGGGGCCGCTCTGGCGCGGCGGGGCAAAACGTGATACAATAGCGCCAAAGGGCCGCTTCTCCAAAAGGCCCGCACAAAGGAGATTTTTCCCTATGGCAAACCGCCCCAATTACCCCAAAATGATGGAACAGGTGCTGCTGAGCCTGGGCGACACTCGCCCCCGCCTTTTGCTGCACGCCTGCTGCGCCCCCTGCTCCAGCGCCGTGCTGGAGATACTGTGCGGCTTTTTTGATATTACTATTTTATATTATAACCCGAACATCTGGCCCGCATCCGAGTACCGCCGCCGGGCGGACGAATTGCACCAGTTCGTGAAGCAGGCAAAGCTGCCGGGCATCACGCTGGTGGAGGAGGGCTACGACCAGAGCGAGTTTTACACCGCCGTGGCCGGGCTGGAGGCAGAGCCCGAGCGGGGCGGCCGCTGCACCGTGTGCTACCGGCTGCGGATGGAGCACGCGGCCCAATACGCCGCCGCCAACGGCTTCGACTGGTTCTGCTCCACCCTCTCGATCAGCCCCCGCAAGGACGCGGAGAAGATCAACGCCATCGGCCGGGAGCTGGAAGAAAAATACGGCGTGCGCCATCTGCCCAACGAGTTCAAGCGCAAGGAGGGCCACAAGCGCAGCCTGGAGCTTTCGGCCCAGTACGGCCTCTACCGGCAGGACTGGTGCGGCTGCGAATTCTCGGCCCGGGGCAGCGCCCCGAAGCCGGAGGAACCCACCCCCGCAAAATAATTTTATCCCTCTCGCCCCGCGCTGGCCCAAACGCTGCGCGGGGCTTTTTTGCGTCCTCTTCCTCCCCGCCGCGAAAAGCCCGGATTTTTCCGCCATTTGACCCTTGAAAAGCCCGGATTTTTTCAGTGTTTGACCCTTGGCAAGCCCGGTTCATCCCGTGCTATTCTGTATACTGAGAAGATCAGGCGAGGTCATTCATTGGCCCCGCCTTTTTTAGAACCGTCATCCGGTGCGCGCTGTTTTTAAAACAGGCGCGCCGGGGGCGGTTTTTGTTTTCCCCGGTTTATCTCTGAGCGAAAAGGAGGGTCACATATGCGTTATTCCTTTGATACCGACATCGCCGCCCGCTACGGGGTGGAAGAGGCCATTCTGCTGGATCACATCCGGTTCTGGTGCGACAAAAACCAGTCGAACCCGGACTGCCAAAAAGAGGGCCGCTGCTGGATGTACGCCAGCGCCGCCCGGCTGGCCGAGCATTTTTCCTTCTGGAGCGTGTCCCAGATCCGCCGTCTTTTAAAAAGCCTGGTGCGGCAGGGTGCGCTTTTAGAGGGCCGCTTCGGCCGTTTCGCCTTTGACCGCACCCTGTGGTATGCAATCAGCGAATCCGCTGCTTCCATGCTTCAAAATCGTCACTTGCAACAAACGAATCCGGAACATTCAAATGACGAATCCGAAAGAGCTATAAAAGATACCCAAAAAGATATCCAAGAAGATACCCAACACACATACACCGCCTGCGGCGGGCGTGTGCCTTCTCCCTCCTCTGAGAAATTGGGGAACGCGGAACCGAAAGCAGAGCCGAAGCCCGAACAGCTTTCAGCCGATACGACAGCCAGCTTTGAGCGGTTCTGGCAGGCCTATCCCCGCAAGGCAGACAAGCGGGCCGCCCTGCTGGCCTGGAAGGCGCTGCGGCCGGATGAATCCCTGGTAAACACCATGCTGGCGGCTTTGGCCGTCCAATGCGAAAGCGCCCCCTGGAAGGAAAGCGGCGGGCGGTATATCCCCCACCCGGCCCGCTGGCTGACCCACCGCCGCTGGGAAGATGCGGCCCCCACTGCCCAGGCGCAGAAGTACCGGATGCCCGCCTGGCTCCAGCAGACCAGCCGACCCTTTGACCCGAACACCGCCGTGGACTTTCTGGCCCCGCGCCGCCCTCGCCTTCTCAAGCGGCTGGATGCCTGACCGGCCCACGGCAAAAAGACAGCAAAAAAGCGAAGCGCATACACGCTTCGCTTTTGTTTTGAGCAAAACCAGGTTATTTCTTTTCCAGCTCGGCCTTCATCGCGGAAATCTTTTCGTGGATGACCGGCATCAGGGTACTGGATTCAATGTGCTGCGGGCAGATCCCCTCGCACTTGCGGCAGGCGCGGCAGGCGTCGGCCTGCTTTGCCAGGGACGCATATTTCTCCACGGTCACCGCGCGGGAATCGTTCACGGTCTGGTTGTAGATCTCGTAGATGCCGGGGATGTCCAGCCCGAAGGGGCAGGGCATGCAGTAGGCGCAGCCGGTGCAGGGCACCAGCGCCATCTTCTGGTATACGCTGCGGGTGTTAGCCAGCATTTCCAGCTGGGCCTGGCCCAGCATGCCGATGGAGGAGCGGGATGCATATTCCAGATTCTGCTCCACCATCTCCTCGCTGCCCATGCCGCTGAGCACCACCGACACCTCCGGGCGGTTCCACAAGAAGTCCAGCGCCCACTCCACCGGGGTGCGGCTGCCGTCCAGAGTGTTCTTCACCTGCGGGCTCAGGTTTGCCAGCTTGCCGCCCAGCAGCGGCTCCATGATGACCACGCCCAGTCCCTTTTTGTGGGCGGCTTCCAGCCCGCGCAGGGTGGCCTGATTTTCCACGTCGATGTAGTTCATCTGAATCTGACAGAAATCCCACCCGTCAAAGCCGTTCAGAATTTCCAGGAAGGCGGCCTCGTTGTCGTGGAAGGAAAAGCCCAGATAGCGAATCTTCCCTTCCGCGCGGGCTTTTTGGGCCTTGGTCAGCAGGTCGAATTTCAGCACCTTGTTTTTCCAGCTGTCCAGGCTGAGGGCGTGCATCAGGTAAAAGTCGATGTGGTCGGTCTGCAGGCGCTCCAGCTGGTTGTTGAGGAAGAAGTCGAAATCCTCCTCCTTTTCCACCGAGAACACCGGCATTTTGGTGGCCAGGTTGACCTTTTCCCGGTAGCCGTCCCGCAGGGCCTTGCCCACCAGCGGCTCGCTGGCCTCGTGGTGATAAAAATAGGCGGTGTCGATGTAGTTCACGCCGCTGTCGATGGCGTGGCGGATCATGCCGATGGCCCGGGCCTCGTCGATGCAGTTGTCGGGCTGCCCTTCCAGAACCGGCATGCGCATGCAGCCAAAGCCCAGCGCGGAAACCTCCACACCGGTATTTCCCATTTTGCGGTACTGCATAGTGAAAAACTCCTCTCGCTTTTCCGTGAAGGCGCAGGCCGGTCCACGGATGATGGTTTCATACTGTTTATAGCACGAAGCAAAGCGGCTGTCAAAGCGCACCGGCACAAAAAAGGGTGCCGATGAAACCATCAGCACCCTTTGGCCGGTGTGGCCGGTATACACTTGGGGGTCTTGCAGCACGGGCCCGCTCAGGCCGCGCTGACGGTGATGCCGATTTCATCCACCGTGTAGCGCCGCCATTTGCCGGAGGTGCTGCCCTTCGGCTCGCTGCCCAGGCAGAGCTCCAGCTCCATGGACGCTGCGTTTTCCGGGTTGGAGTGGGTCACCAGCTGACCGGTTGCGTCCCGGTAATCGATGGTGAAGGTCTGGTACTGGCTCACCTTCCCGGTGAAGGCCAGGCCGAACTCCGGGTTGGGGGCCTGGCTGTCCCGGTAGTAGAGATTCAGATACACTTCGCCCCCGGCCAGACTCACGCCCTCGGGGGGCTGAATCTGCAATGCCACCAGCTCCTGGGTGCGGCCGTCCAGCTCCAGCGAGCCCTGGGCGCGTACCCGGCCCGCCGGGTAGCCCTTGCCGCCCAGCGTTTCGATGGGCATGGGGGTGGGCGTGGGGCTGAGCGTGGACTGGCTGGCCACCCAGTTCTCATACTGCTGCTCGGCCTCATCCGCCCGCGCCTGCTGGTCGGCTTCCGGGCGGATGGGGGTGGGGGTAGGCGCAAGCGGTGTGCCGGACAGGCCCAGCCGGAACTGCACCCAGCCGCCCAGCACCGTGTTCTTTGCCTCCATCTTCCAATCGGACCCGGACATGGTTTCGGCGTCCACCGTCGCCTGCTGGCCGGGCTGCCAGCCCTGGCTCACGAAGGCATCCGGCAGACCGGCGGACACGATGGTCCAGCTGCCCCGGCTCTCGTTGTAGCGCAGCAGGCGCAGCTCCCACTCGCCGACTTCGGCGGTTTCGGGGATGGTCACGGTGAGGGAACCGCCCTGGCTGTACTGGAGATTCTCCACCAGTGTGTCCAGCCGCTGCTGGAATTCCTCGGTCTGCGCCGGTTCCACGTTGTAGAACTCATAATCCGCCTGGGGGGCGGCGCTGCCCGGGTCGCCGGGCGCAGGGATCACCGTGGGCAGCGGCTGGGCCGATGCGGGCAGCCAGATCTTCTGCTCCTCGCGGGTGGTTTTGTCCCGCAGCAAGAGCACCGGCTGAACATTGCCCCGGCCCGCGCCGTTCACGGTGATGGTATCGCCCGGCTGCCAGGTCTGGCCGGTGAACAGCCCCTGCTCGTCGCTGACCATGGTGATGTCGGCGCTGCTGCGGTTCAGCTTCAGGCGAATTCCCCGCTCACCCCAGCTGATTTCCGAGAACATGAAGGTGCTCCCGTTGGCCCAGCCGAAGCGCAGCTCCACCTCGTTGGGGGAAAGGTCCGCCGGAATGGTGAAGGTGAAGTTCTGCTCCTGCCAGATGCAGCTGGCCCACAGTTGCTCCAGCGCCTGCTGGCGCCCGGTTTGCTCCCGCTCGGAGGCCGGATATTCGGCGATCAGCTCCGCGTCGGTTCTGGTCCGGATGCTCTGGTGAGCGGTTTGGTCGCCGTAGATGCCGGTTGCCATCGAGAACACGTCATGCACCGCGATGGCCATATTCCCGGTCAGCACATCCTGGCCGGGCTCATTGCTCAGCCGGGCAATCAGGGTGACCGGGCCGTCGGTCAGGCAGTCGGCGGGCACAAGATAGCTCTGGCCCGGCTGCCAGTCCTGGCTGGTGAACACCTCCGGCAGGCCCTGGGTGAGGGGCTCGCCCTCGCCGCCGTCCAGCCGCCAGAGGGTGAGATGCCAGTCCTCCCCGGTCCAGCCCGCGACGGCTGGGATGGTGAACCGGATGCCGCCCTCCGCCGACTGCAGGCTGCCCACCAGCTGCTGCAGCACATCGTCCTGTATCGACGCAGTGGCCGACTCGGGGGTATTGTATTCGGGGGGCTCCTCCGGCTGAGCCGAGAGCTCGCCGCTCCGCCAGTCGTACCAGACCGACTCGCCGTTCGACTGGTAGAGATGCACCTCCAGCAGCTGCACGGTGTCGTCGGCGGTGGGGCGGGCGTAGTCTCCCATGCTGCCGTCCGCAAATTGTGCGATCACCTGAATGGGCTGCCGGTTGGACAGCCGCCCCTCGTAATGCAGGGTGTTTTCGGCGGTGTTGTCCCGGTTGCTGTTCCAGTAATAGAGCTTGAACCAGCCCTGACCGTCCCGCAGGCTCTCGCCCTCAGGGGCCGCGCTGGCCTGCACCAGAATGATCTCCTGGGTGCCGCTCTCCTGCTGCCAGCTCACGCGGCGGCGCACGGTCTCGCCCTCGCCGATCAGCTCGTCGGCGCTGGCGATGGTCTTTTCTCTCGCTCCGGTAAAGGTGCAGGCGGTGAGCAGCACCACGCCCGCCAGCGTCAGGGCAATGGCGGCTCGGCGGGGCTTTTTCGCGGTGACAATGGCCTTTAACCGCTGCTGCATGGAATGGGCGGTGCCGCTCATGGAGGTGGCGGCCAGCAGCGCAGTGCCCGGCGCGCGCCGGGGGATCAGCTCCACCAGGCAGCGGCCGTAGTCCCGCCGCCGGTCCTCTTCCATGGACGCGGTGACCGCCTCGTCACAGGCAAGCTCACAGTCCCGTTTGGAGGCTGCCGCCGCCCACCAGACCAGCGGGTCGAACCAGTACGCCGCCAGAACAAAGCAGCGCAGCGCGCCCCAGAGGTGGTCTTTGTGGCGGTGGTGGACCTTCTCGTGGGCCAGCACGAACTCCAGCCGGTCGGGACTTTCCAGCGCCGCCGGGTTCAGATAGATGGCCGGATGAAGCAGCCCATGCAGGCAGGGACTGGCCAGATCATGGCAGAGGTAGACCGGCAGGCCGCCGGTGCGTTCCGGGTCCAGATCCAGCAGACAACGCTCCCGCCGCAGCTGCAGCGAAAACCGCAGATTGGCCCAGAGCATCGCCCCACCGGTGAGCAGCGCGCCCGCCGCCCAGACCACAGGCAGCAGCGCCGCCGGGTTCAGCGACCATTCCGGGTGCTGTGGGGCGGATGCGGCGGCATCCGAATCGCCGCCGGAAAGACTCGCCTGGGTGCCGCCGGTGGCGGGCTGGGCCAGGTCGGTTTCCGGGGCGGTATCGGTTTCATTTTGCATGACCGTATCCACCGGGGCGGGCAGTGCTTCGCCCCGCTCCGGCTGCGCCGAAGCCATCAGGCTGACCTGCGCGGTGTCCGGCAGGGCGTTCAGCACGCTGGCCCGGCTCTGGGGCAGGCTGACCGGCAGCAGCAGCCGCAGCAGCACCAGGCCCCACAGGGCATACTGCATCCGGCGGCTGATGCGCCCGGCCAGCAGCGCCCGCGCCGCCAGCACCGCCAGAATCAGCAGGCTGGAGGTGATGAGCAGTTCCATCTTGTTCCCCTCTTTCTTTACTCAAATTCCACCGACAGGGTGGTGTTCCACAGGGTGTTGGTGGCGTCCAGCCGGTAGTGGCCGCCTTCCGGCAGGTCTGCGCCCTTCAGGGTGACCGTCTCGCCGGGCTGAGGTTCCGCGTCCGGCAGCAGGGCGGACCGGGTGACCCAGCTGTCCCGTTCCGGATTCCGCTGGCTCAGCTCCAGCGTCCACTCGCCGGGTTCGGCGGTTTCGGGAATGGTCACGGTGAAATCCCGGGTGTCCGGGTCCCACCGAACGGTCTCGGAAAGGGCGGTCATCGCCGCCTGATACTCCATCAGTGCGTCGCCGGTGGGGGCTTCCTCCTCACTCCGGGTGGAGAAAAGCGGCCCGGTCAGGCGCTGGTAGTCCGCCAGGGAGGTGATCGGAAGCGGCAGCATATCCTCTTTTTCCATCAGAAGCTGCAGCGAGGCGGTTCCCTCGTTGCCGGTGGGCAGGGCATCCAGCGGGATGGCGTATTCCTGCCCCGGCTCCCATTCGCCGCTGGCAAAGGGCTCCGGCAGGCCCTCGGTGATCTCAATTTCTCTGGTTTCTCCGGCGGGCAGATAACTCAGCGCCAGCCGCCAGTGTTCCGGCCGGTCCTTCAGCCCTTCCGGAAGGGTGAAGCGGAGGGCGTCGCCCTCCTGATGGATGCTGTTCGCCAGCTGGGTGTTCAGGTCCATCAGCTCCCAATCCGTCTGCATGGAGTCGAACGGCTCTTCGTTCTCAACTCTGCGGGTCTTGATGAGGGTCAGCGGCGCATCCCGGTTCAGATTGAACTGCAGCCAGGTGCCGTCGGGTTCCAGAAGCACCACATCCAGCGTTCGGATACCGGCCGGGTCCTCGCTGCCCTGGTACGGCTGCACCCGCACCACCCCGGACTCCGCATCCGGGTCAAGCGTCTCGTCGCTCCAGGTGGCCTCCAGCGAACCGTTGGCCACCGGCCCGGCGAATTGCAGATAGTTTTCCTGGGTTTCGGCGGCGCTGTCCCAGTAATAGACCTTCACGTACTCCTGGCCCTGGGCAAGGGGTTCGCCCTCCGGGGCCGGGGCCCGCGCCACCAGAAGCTCCTGCATCCGGTTCTCGTCGCCCAGGGCACAGAGCTTCCACTCGGTCTCGCCCTCGGCCAGAAAATCCCGGGCGCCGGTAACAGTCTTCTCGCTGGCCCCGGTGAAGGTGCAGGCGGTGAGCAGCACCGCACCCGCCGCCGTCAGGGCGATGGCCGCCCGGCGGGGCTTTTTCGCGGTGACAATGGCCTTTAACCGCTGCTGCATGGAACGAGCGCTGCCGCTCATGGAGGTGGCGGCAAGCAGGGCGGTGCCCGGTGCGCGCCGGGGAATCAGCTCCACCAGGCAGCGGCCGTAATCCCGCCGCCGGGCTTCTTCCATGGCGGCGGTGACCGCCTCGTCGCAGGCAAGCTCACAGTCCCGCTTGGAGACCGCCGCCGCCCACCAGACCAGCGGGTCGAACCAGTATGCCGCCAGAACAAGGCAGCGCAGCGCGCCCCAGATATGGTCTTTGTGGCGGTGGTGGGCCTTCTCATGGGCCAGCACGAATTCCAGCCGCTCCCGGCTTTCCAGCGCCGCCGGGTTCAGATAGATGGCCGGATGAAGCAGCCCGTGCAGGCAGGGGCTGGCCAGATCGTGGCAGAGGTAAACCGGCAGGCCGCCGGTGACTTCGGGCGCAAGGTCCAGCTGGCACCGCTCCCGCCGCAGCCGCAGCGAAAACCGCAGGTTGGCCCAGAGCAGCGCCCCGCCGGTGAGCACAGCGCCCGCCGCCCAGACCAGGGGCAGCAGCGCCGCCGGGTTCAGCGACCATTCCGGGTGCTGTGCGCCGGATACGGCGTTGTTGGTGATTTCAGCAAGGCCCGCCTGCATCTCGCCAGTTATGGCGGTGCCGGTCTGCGTCTCGGTGCCCACCGGGACGGGCAGCGTCTCGCCCCGCTCCGGCTGCGCCGAAGCCATCAGGCTGACCTGCGCGGTGTCCGGCAGGGCGTTCAGCACGCTGGCCCGGCTCTGGGGCAGGCTGACTGGCAGCAGCAGCCGCAGCAGCACCAGGCCCCACAGGGCGTACTGCATCCGGCGGCTGATCCGCCCGGCCAGCAGCGCCCGCGCCGCCAGCACAGCCAGAATCAACAGGCTGGAGGTGATGAGCAGTTCACGCATGGGATCACTCTCCTTTTTCTCCGGGGGCCTCTTCCAGAATCTTCAGCAGCTGGGCGCGCTCGGTTTCGCTGATGCCCTTCTGCTCCACAAAGGCGTTGACCAGAAGGCCCAGGCTGCCGCCGTAGATGCGGTCCAGCAGGCTCTCGGTCTCCCGCAGGGCCACCCCGGCCTTTTCCACCGCCGGGTAATACTCCTTGGCCCGGCCGCCCTCCTCGTGGCGCACCGCGCCCTTGGCCTCCAGCCGGTTGAGCATGGTGATGACGGTGTGCTTGGACCAGCCGGTCTCCTCGGCCAGATCGGCCACCAGCTGGGTGATGGTGCGGGGGGCGTTTTGCCACAGCTGATTCATCAGCTTCCACTCCCCGGCAGACAGTTCCACGTTCATATTTCTTCCTCCCCTCGAAAAAGGTAGTCTCTTGTCTACCTTAAGCATAGCAGACAGGTAGACAGCTGTCAACCAAAATTTAAAAATTCCCTTTCCCTCCGCCCGCCGGACGCAAAAAAGCGCCCGTGCCCCGGCGTTTTCGCCAAAGCACGAGCGCTTTCTTTATTCAGTTTTCCGCAGCAGGGAACCGCTCAGGCCATCAGCCCCGGCCCGCGCCGCCGCCCCGGGAGCCGCCGCCCCCGAAGCCGCCGAAGCCTCCGCCTCCGCCGCCAAAACCACCGCCGCCGAAGCCGCCTCCGCCAAAGCCGCCGGGGCCGCCGAAGCCGCCGCCGAAACCGCCCGGTGGGGGCCGATGGTAGGGCCGGTGATAATAGCGGGGACGGCTGTAGCCGCCCAGGAACAGGGGCCAGAACACCACGTCACGGCCACCGCCGCCGCCACCACCGCCGCCGCCACGGCCGCCGCGGCTGCTCAGGGCAATGGCCACCACGATCAGCACCACGGTGACGATCAGGATCAGCATGGTTTCGGCATTGTCGTCGTTTTCCACCGGTTTGGGCTGGGGCTGCCCCTCGCCCGGAGTGATGCCGTACAGGCTGCACAACTCGCTGTACACAGCGCCGGTGAACTCGGTCACGCAGGCGTCATAGTCGCCCTTGGCAAAGCCGGGCTCGGCGTAGTCGTTCAGCAGGCTTTTCAGCCGGCTGTAGGTGATTTCGCCCTCAAGGCCGGTGCCCAGGGTGCAGTAGTAGTTCTGATCGCCGGTCACCAGCAGAAACAGCACGCCGTTTTGCTTTTTCTTGTCGCCGATGCCCCACTCGTTGAACACCTGCAGGGCGTAGTCGTCGATGCTCAAGTTCCCGGTGAAATCCACCGTGAGCACGCCGATCTGGGCCCCGGTGGAGGAAAGGGCGTTGTTGTAGCCGTCCACCGTGCTGATGGTTTCCTGGCTGAGTACGCCTGCCTGGTCCAGCACCGCGTGGCCGCTGGGTGCGGCGGGAATGTCGGCCGCGAAGGCCGGAAGGGCCAGCGCGGCCAGCAGAATGGCCGACAGCACAAGGCCGGTCAGCCGTCGTTTGATTGCCTGTTTCATGCAAAATACTCCGCTTCGTCCACGCCCCACAGCGCGCCGATCAGGCTGGCCGGGAAGGCGTTTCGGTCCTTGTTGAACTGCTCGGCTTCTTCGTTATAAGAGCTGTTGCGCAGGATGGTGCCCCGGCTCATAAACTCGGAATGCTGCTCGCTGAGCAGGTCCTTCTGGTCCGCGCTTGCCAGGGGCAGGGCCGCGTCGTACAACGCCTCCACCGCAGCGTCCAGCGTCTCGTTGGCCGCGTAGGTATCCGCCGGGCCCAGGGGGGCGCTCAGCGCGTTCACCGCCTCCTCGGCGGCGGCGAGCAGAGTCTGGTCCACCCCGGTGATCTTCTTCGCCACCGTCACCACGTTGGCGGCGGCGCTCACCCGCTGGTCCAGGTCGGCGGTGATGCTGTATTTGCCGGTGGTAAAGCCCGCCATGGTACCCGAATAATACCCGGCCAGCTTGGCCCCGCCGACGCCGAACACGCTCACCGCCAGCAGCACCAGCGCCGCGGCCTGGGGCACGCCGGTCTTTTTCAGCACGGCGGGCAGGTTTTGTTCCAGCTTTGCCAATTGTTTCATCTGTTAGTGCAACTCCATCAGCTTTTGTTTCAGCTCGCCCTCGATGCGGCCCAGCTCCTGCTCGGCGGCGGCGCGCTTCTGCTTGCCCTCGGTCTGGATCTTGGCCAGCTCGTCCAGGGTCTCGATCAGGCTCTTGTTGGTCTGCTGCAGGGTCTCGATGTCCACAATGCCCCGCTCGGACTCCTTCGCCGTGTCGATGGTACCCTGCTTGAGGGCGGCGGCGTTCTTTTTCAGCAGCTCGTTGGTCATGTCGCTCACGGCGCGCTGGGCGTCGATGGCCTGACGGGAATGGGCCAGGCCCAGGGCCAGCACCATCTGGCTCTTCCACAGGGGGATGGTGTTCACGATGCTGGTCTGGATCTTCTCCGCCATCATGGTGTCGTTGTTCTGGAGCAGCCGGATCTGGGGGCCCATCTGGATGGAGATGGTGCGGGTGAGCTGCAGGTCATACAGCTTTTTCTCGAACCGGTCGCACATGTCAGAAAGGTCGCGGGCCGCCTGGGCGTCCTCGGGCAGACCGCTGGCCTTGGCCTTGTCCATGGCCTGCTTCAGGTCGGTTTCCCGCACCTGGGCCAGCTTCTTCTTGCCGGCCAGAATGTACATGGTCAGCTCTTTGAAGTAGAGCATGTTCATCTGGTACATCTTGTCCATGAGGGCGATGTCCTTGAGCAGCTGCACCTGATGGGCCTCCAGCATGGCCTCGATGCGCTCCACGTTGGTTTCGGCCTTGGCGTACTTGGTCTTCATCTGGTCGATGTTGTTGCCCGCCTTCTTGAAGAAGCCGAAGATGCCCTTGGACTCCTCTTCCTCGGCGTCGAAGTTTTTCAGCTCGCCCACAAGGCTTGCCAGGGCTTCGCCCACCTCGCCCAGGTCCTTGGTGCGGACTTTATCCAGAGCAGCTTCGCTGAAGTCGCCCACCTTTTTCTGGGTGGCCGCGCCGTACTGCAGCACCATCTGGCTGTTGGTCACGTCGATCTTATTGGCGAATTCCTCCACCATCTTCTGCTCCTCGGGGCTCAGCTTGGCGGCTTCCTCGGCCAGCGGGTCCGGCGCGGGGGCGGGCTCGGGCTTGGCTTCCTCCTTGGGCTGCTCCACCTCCAGCGTAAGGCTGGGCATGGCGGTGGCGTCAAAGCTGTCGAAATTCAGTTCGGGGGTCATCTTGTTGTCGTCCATCTTGATTGCTTCCTTTCTGTTCTGGCAATGCCGCATCCTTCACGCCGGTCACGCCGGTCGGCTGGCTGCGGAGTCGCCGTTTAGTCCACAAGGCCCTGGCCCTTCAGCATGCCGTTCAGCACTTCCAGGTCGGTGCTGATGTCCAGTGCATCCCTTGCGAACAGGCTGTCCAGCTGATTTTCAAAAGCGGTGGCGATGGTCTGGGCGTTCTGAGCAACCTCGGCCCGCACCCCGGCCGCGTTCTCGCCCTGCACGCCCTTCTCTTCCAGCTCGGCGTAAAGGGTGAGGATCTTCACCGCGTCCTGCAGATAGTAATTGGCGAACCGCCGCACCTGGGCGGCCTTTTCCGGGTGCTGCTCCACCTCGCTGAGAATGCCGAGGCAGGCCTTTTCCATCCGGTCCATGGCGGCGCTCAAGGGTTCGTCCTCGATGCGCACGTTGAGCTGGTGCAGCTCCTTGCGCTTTGCGTCGATGAGGGCCAGCATCTGGTCGGCGTCCTCCTGGCCGGTCATGAAGGGCACCTCCTTGCGACTGACCACATCCGGGCAGATGCGCCGGGCGGCAAAAAAGCCCGCCACCGAAAGCACCGCCACCACCGCCAGCGCCCACAGCTGATAGATGGGCAGCACCAGCGCGCCCACCAGCCAGACAAGCCCGGCGAAATACCAGGGCAGCACCGACTTGCGGCGTACCTCGATCCATTTGCTCATACTTGTTACCTCCAACACCGCGCCAAAAGCGTGCTGTATCTTTATTCTTTTATGATACCAACCGCACCCCGAAAAATCAATGAACAGGGTGTTAAACCTCTTTAGCAAGCAAAAGTATTTTCCGCCCCGTTCACCCGAGAAACGGCCCCAGCGCCGCGCCCCAGGCGGCGGCCAGCCTGTCCGGGCTCCAGGCCGCGTTGGCCGGGCTGGTGCTGGGCAGCTTTACCGCAGGAATGCCGCTCACCGGCTGCAAAAACCGGCCGTACAGCGTGTACGCCGCCGCCCCGTTGCAGAACACCGCCTCGATGGGCGAAGAAGCCAGCACCCGTTTCAGATCCACCGGCACCGGGTCGCGGATGGTGGCATCCTGCGCGCCCTCGATGGTGCAGTGCTCCAGCACATCCCAGAGGGCCAGACCGTGGGTCAAAATCAGGGCTTTCTTTTCCTCCGCCGTGCCGGGCGTTTCGCACCTGCACAGCCTTGCCAGCAGCGGCCAGAACCGGTTGCGGGGGTGGCCGTAGTAAAAGCCCTCCTCCCAGCTTTTGGGGCTGGGCCAGCTGCCCAGAATCAGCGCCCGGCTGCCGGGGCCATACACCGGTTCAAAGCTCATGGAATTTCCCCCTTACTTCAAAAACAGCTCTTCCAGAACCTGACGCACGCCCTCTTCCTGCACGCCGGGGGCGATGTGCTTGGCGGCGGCCTTGGCCTTTTCCGAGCCGCTGCCCATGCAATACGAGCAGCCCGCCAGGCCCATCATGGCCACGTCGTTGTCGTTGTCGCCCACGAAGACCAGCTCCTCCGGCTTCCAGCCGGTGAGCTTCATCAGCCGCTCCATTCCCTTGGTTTTGTCCACGTCCGCCTGCATCACGTCGTAATAGCCGGGGCGGTAGGGCACGAACTTCAGGCCCAGATAGCCGTACCGCTCCTGGAAGGCGTCCACCTTTTCCGGCGGCAGGATGGCAAAAGCCCCGCAGGGCATGCTTTCCAGATGGCGGTCCTGGTCCTCGCCGTCCGCCACGTACTCCCCGTGGCCGGTGGCGCTCTGGTAAAAGTCCTTCATTGCCTTGTATTCCACATACACGTAGTACTTATCCCCGAAGCAGAAGGCCAGCGGATAATCGAAGTCCTCGAAGAAGTCCACCAGGGCGTACATCTCCTCGGCGGTCATGTCCTGGCTGGACAGCAGGCGGCCCTGCCCGTCCAGCAGCTGGGCGCCGTTGGCGCAGATCAGATAATCCGGGCGTATGCCGCCCAGAATGGCGGGTTCCACCGCAAAGCTGGTGCGCCCGCTGGCGATGACCACCTTCACACCCTGCTTCTGCACCGCCTTCACCGCCGCGGCCACCGCCGGGCGGGCGCTGGGCTCGCCGTGAGCCACCAGAGTGCCGTCCACATCCAGAACGATTGCTTTATACTGCATACTTCAAAATTCCCCTCTTACTGTTGTTACGCACCTCATGAACCGGTTCGTTTGATTCTGATTGTATTATAGGGCATTTGCCCGCCGGGGACAAGGCTGGCGGCGGGCCGGTCCGGCCCGAAATTCCACTCTTTACTTCCCATCGCTTTATTTGTATAATGTGATACAGCACTTTGTTTAAAGGGGGAACGCCCCATGAAAGGGGAATATAAGGCAGGCCTTGCGGACGGGCTTGCCATCGGCATCGGTTATTTTTCGGTGAGCTTCACCTTCGGTATTCTGGCGGTAAAGGGCGGGCTTTCGGCGCTGACGGCCGGGCTCATCAGCCTGACCAATCTGACCAGTGCCGGGCAGTTCGCCGGGCTCACGGTGATCCTGGCCCACGGCTCGCTGGTGGAGCTGGCGCTCACCCAGCTGGTGATCAACCTGCGCTACGCGCTGATGAGCCTTTCGCTGAGCCAGCGGCTGGGGCCGGAGTTCACCACCCGGCGGCGGATGACCATTGCCTTTGCCAACACGGATGAGATTTTTGCGGTGGCCATGGGGCGCAAGGCCCCGCTGACCCCGGCCTATATGTACGGCCTTGCCACCCTGCCCATTCTGGGCTGGACCCTGGGCACCCTGAGCGGCGCGGTGGCCAGCGGTTTACTCAACGCGGCGGTGCGCAGCGCGCTGGGCGTGGCGCTCTACAGCATGTTCGTGGCCATTGTGGTACCGCCCATGCGCCAGCTGAAAAGCGTGCGCATCGTGGTGGCGGCGGCGGTCATCGTCAGCTGCCTGATCGCCTGGGTGCCGCTGTTCAAGTTCATCTCCAGCGGCTTTGCCATTATCCTGAGCACGCTGGCGGCGGCCGCGCTGGGTGCCTGGCTGTTCCCGGTGGACCTGGCCGACGAGCAGCCCGCAGAGAAACAGGAGGCAAGCGCATGAGTCTTTTCTGGTATTTGCTGGTCATGGCGGGTGTGACCTATCTCATCCGCATGCTGCCGCTGACGCTGCTGCAAAAGAAGATTCAAAACCGGCGGCTGCGGTCCTTTTTGTTCTATGTGCCCTACGCCTGCCTGGCGGCCATGACCTTCCCGGCCATCCTCTCGGCCACCGAAAGCCCGATCAGCGCCTTCGCGGCCCTGGTGGTTGCGGTGGCGGTGGGCTTCGCCGGGCGGGGCCTGGTCACGGTAGCCGCCTGCGCCTGCGTGACCGTGTTCGTGGTGGAGCGGCTGCTGGCGCTGCTGTGACCGTTTTCAGACAAAAAAAGAAAACCGTGGAAGCCGGAAAAGGACCGGCTCCACGGTTTTTTCTTTTTAAAATATTACAAAAGCTTGGCCCACTCCTCGGCCTTGAAGCCGGGGAACACGCCCTTGTCGGTGACCAGAATCGGCCGCTTGACCAGCATGCCGTCGGTGGCCAGCAGGTCGAAGACCTCCGCGTCGGTTATGGCGGGCAGCTTATCCTTCAGGCCCATGGACTTATAAAGCAGGCCGCTGGTGTTCACGAACTTTTTCACCGGCAGGCCGCTTTTGGCCTGCCAGGCAGCCAGCTCGGCGGCGGTGGGGTTTTCCTCTTTGATGGGGCGGGCGGTGTAGGCAGCGCCCTGCTCGTCCAGCCACTTTTTCGCCTTCTGGCAGGTGGTGCATTTGTCGTAGCAGATGAAGGTGGTCATGGTATCTCCTCCTTTTTGATCAAAACGGGAACTCTTCCTCCGGGGGCAGCTCCACTTCCTCTTCGAAGATGAACTTCTCCACCGCCAGGCCCACGCCGTCGTGGTCGTTGTCGGCGGTGACCCAGGTGGCCTCCTGCTTGACCTGCGGCACCGCGTTGCCCATGGCGATGCCCACGCCCGCCAGCCGGATCATGGAAATATCGTTCCAGCCGTCGCCGCAGGCCATCAGGTTTTCCTCGGTCAGGCCCAGGATGGTCAGCAGCGCCCGCAGGCTCTGGGCCTTCTCCACACCCAGAGGCATGATCTCCAGAAAGAACGGCATGCTCTTATAAATCGAGAGCTTGCCCGCGAACTTCTGCTGCATGAGCTCCTCCACGTGGACCATCCGGTCCGGCTCGGCGGTGACCAGCAGCTTGTTCACGTCGTAGTTGATGTAGCTGCCCAGGTCCTCCACCCGGGAGGCGGGAATGCGGTTGATGGTGCACTCGATCTGCACATACTCATCGTCGGGGTGCTCGCTGACCACGCCCTCGTCGTTGTAGCTCAGGGCCACCGCGCCCGCGGCCCGGGCCTCGTCGCACACAGGCTTGATCAGGTCCAGCGGGAAGGCCTCCTGGGCCACCACCTTGCCGGTGGCGCAGTCCAGAATGCAGCCGCCGTTGTAGCTCAGGATGTAGCCGCCCAGCTTTTCCAGCTGCAGCTGACGGGCCAGAGGCCAGATGCCCACGGTGGGCCGGCCGCTGGCCAGCACGATGCGCACGCCCGCGGCGGCTGCCCGCTGCAGCGCCTCCAGGGTGCGGGGGCTGATCTCCTTTTTGGTATTGGTCAGGGTGCCGTCCAAATCCAGCGCCAGTACTTTAATGGTATCGTTCATGGCAGTATCTCCTGTTGGTCAAAGCGGCCCGCCGCCCGGGCGGCGGGGGCCGGGAAATGTCTTGGGCAATGCCCTCACTTTTCCCATTGTAGCGAAAAGAAGTGCGCTTGAAAAGCCTTTTTGTCGCAATTTCGCGCCTTCCCTCTCCAAACTTTCGACCGCCGGGGGCCGATTTTCTGTGCCATCTGCCCGTGCCGGGGGCAAGGGTCAAAAAATTTTTGCCCTGCCCCATTGACATTTAACAAGCGTTTATCTATAATGAACATGCAACTTAACAACCGTTTATTATTATTGAACACTTACAGGAGGGACCCCTTATGATCGATGTACAGGCAGCCATTGCAGCAAACCCCGCTCTGGGCCGGGTGGCCCGCGCCGAAGAGACGGTCTGGATCAACCCGCTTTATCTGCCCGTGGAAATGACCGACGGACTGTGCCAGCTGGTGGTGCCGGACGCGGCCATCGACGATGCCGAGGCCCGGCTGGCCCGGTTTGCGCCCTTCATCCGCCGTCGCTTTCCGGAGACCGAGCCCACCGGTGGGCTGATCGAATCGCCTCTGGAGGACATCCCCCGCATGCAGCAGGCGCTGGAGCGGGAGTATCACTGCACCATCCCCGGCCGTCTGATGCTCAAGATGGACAGCCACCTGGCCATTGCGGGCTCGGTGAAGGCCCGGGGCGGCATCTACGAGGTGCTCAAGCACGCCGAGGATCTTGCCATCGCCGCGGGAAAGCTTTCCCTCACCGACGATTACGCCCGGCTGGACAGCGAGGAGATGCGCGCCTTCTTCCGTCAGTACACGGTACAGGTGGGCTCCACCGGCAACCTGGGCATGTCGATCGGCATCATGAGCGCGGCGCTGGGCTTCCAGGTGAAGGTGCACATGTCCGCCGAGGCCAAGCAGTGGAAGAAGGACCTGCTGCGCAGCCACGGCGTAGAGGTGCTGGAGTACAGCGGCGACTACTCCAAGGCAGTGGCCGAGGGCCGGGCCAACTCGGAACAGGACCCCATGAGCTATTTTGTGGACGATGAAAAATCCGTGGACCTGTTTCTGGGCTACGCGGTGGCGGCCCGCCGCCTGAAAAAGCAGCTGGACGACCGGGGCATCGTGGTGGATGCGGAGCATCCCCTGATCGTCTACCTGCCCACCGGCGTGGGCGGTGCGCCCGGCGGCATCACCTACGGGCTGAAGCGGCTGTTCAAAAATAATGTACACTGCTTTTTGGTGGAGCCCACCCAGTGCCCCTCGGTGCTGCTGGGCATGGCTACCAGGCAGTATGAAAAGGCCAACGTGCGCGACTTCGGCCTTTCCGGCAAAACCCATGCGGACGGCCTGGCCTGCGCCTCCCCCTCCAGCTTTGTGACCCGGGTGCTGGGCAACCTGGTGAGCGGCGACTTCACGGTGGCGGACGCGAAGCTCTACGACTACCTGCGCCTGCTGGATTCCAGCGAGGGCAAGCGGATCGAGCCCTCCAGCTGCGCGGCCTTCGCGGGCCCCCGCGGCCTGCTGACCTTGCCCGGCAGCCGGGATTACTGCGCCGCCCACGACCTGACCGAGCAGGTGCTCAATAACAGCGTGCAGATCGCCTGGGCCACCGGCGGCCGCCTGGTGCCCGCCGAAATCTGGGACCAGTACCTGGCCACCGTGCTGGACTGAGCGGCTTTTCCCCCGGGCGGGTTTGTGGTATAATCAGTTCTGTTACCAGCAGAACGGAGGGGACCCGGCATGGATGAAGAGCTGAATATTGGGCGGAAGGTGCAGCAGTTCCGCAAGCAGAGCGGGCTGAGCCTGCGGGAGCTGGCCGCCCGGGTGGAGCTGAGCCCCTCGATGCTGAGCCAGATCGAAAACGGCGCGGTGAACCCCTCCATCAATACCTTAAAGAACATTGCCCAGGCGCTGCGGGTGCCCCTGTTCCGCTTTTTCAAGGAGGAGCCCCCTGCCGAGCGGCTGATCGTGCGCCGGGGTGAGAACCGGATCATCGGCCATCCCGGCGAGGAGGTGCTGTACAAGCTGCTCACCCCCACCGCGGACTGCGCCATCGAGTTTTGCCTGATGGAGATTCCCGCCCACACCGCCTCTTCGGACATCGACCGGGAGCACACCGGCGAGGAGGTGGCCTATGTGATCAGCGGCCAGGTGGACCTGCATCTGCGGGGCAGCGTGTACCGGCTGGCCGCCGGGGATTCGGTGCAGATTCCCCCCGCCACGCCCCACCGGTGGGTGAACGACTCCGACGAGGAGCTGCGGGCCGTGTTCGCTGTCACCCCGCCCAGCTTTTAAACAAGACAAAACCGCCCTTTGCACAAAGGGCGGTTTTCTTGTTTCATAACATCAAGAAAAGGCCCGGTCCTCAAATGAGGACCGGGCCTTCGTGTTTGCAAAAATTACTGCTTTACGCCGCCGATGATGATGGTCTCGGGCTGCAGGGTCTCCTTGTTCAGGAGCAGCACGTCGGCGCGCTTGCCAACGGTGATGCTGCCCACCTCATCGAACAGGTTTGCGGCCTTGGCGGGGTTGATGGTGGCGGCCTTCAGAGCGGTCTCCAGGGGCACGCCGAACTTCACGGCGCGGCGGAAGCACTCGGCCAGGCAGGTGGCGCTGCCCGCGATGGTGCCGTCCTCCAGGGTGGCCTTGCCGTCGTTCATGAAGACTTTCTGGCCGCCCAGGCTGTACTCGCCGTTGGGCATACCGGCAGCACGCATGCTGTCGCTGATCAGGCAGACGCGGTCGTTGCCGAACATGGCGAAGACGGCGCGCACCACAGCGGGATGCAGGTGGATGCCGTCGCTGATGATCTCCACATGAGCGGCATCATCGGCAGCCGCGCCCACAACGCCGGGAGCGCGGTGGGTGAAGGCGGGCATGGCGTTGAACAGGTGGGTGGTGTGGGTAGCGCCCGCGGCGAAGCCGGCCTTGGCCTCCTCGTAGGTGGCGCAGGTGTGGGCGATGGACACGGTGCACAGCTTGCTGGCCTTGCGGATGAAGTACAGCGCGCCGGGCAGCTCGGGAGAAACGTCCACCAGACGGATGTTCTTGCCGGACTTCTCATACAGGCGCTGGAACATCTCGAGATCGGGGTCGATGATGTACTTCTCGGCCTGAGCGCCCTTCTTGGCCTTGTTGAAGAAGGGGCCTTCCATGTTCACGCCGCGCAGCACGGCGCCCTCGCCGTCCTGATAGAAGCGGGGCTTGGCAGCCTCGAACACATTGGTCAGAATCTCCTCGTCAAAAGCCATGGTGGTGCCCAGGAAGGTGGTAACGCCCTGGCTGCCCTCGTAGCGGCTCATCTTCACCACGTCCTCGGTGGTGGCGTCGCAGAAGTCGCTGCCGGCGGCGCCGTGGATGTGGATATCCACAAAGCCGGGGGTGACGTACTTACCGGTGGCGTCGATGACCTCGTCGCCCTCCAGGGTGCCGGCGGGAGCGATCTCCACAATGCGGTCGCCCTCCAGCTTGATGTCGGCCTGCATGAAGCGGCCCAGATCGGTGAAAATATGACCATTCTTGATAATCATATGAAATACTCTCCTTCCTGATGGAAAAATTCCGGTCGGTTCTAGCCTCATTATAGCGCAGCCGCCGGGCCGGAACAATCGGCAGCGGGCAAAATACGCAATTGTGCAAATTAAACAATAAAAACGCCCAAAGCGAGGGGCAAACTGGTTTGTTTCCATGCAGTTGTAAAGCAGCAAAAAATCCCCCGGACTACACAAAGTCCGAGGGATGTTGCAAAATCTTTTAAACGCCCAGCAGCTGCAGCACCATGCCGGTCACGGCGCCCGCGCCCCACAGAAGGCCGATGATGAACAGGTTCTGCTTCCAGCTTTTGTTGGCCTTCCACAGCACCACCAGGCCTACGCCCGCGCCGCTGCACAGGCCCGCCACCGCCGCGCCGAAGCTGATGGAGCCGCCCAGATACAGCTGGGTCAGCAGCACGCTGGCCGCGCAGTTGGGCACCAGACCGATGAGGGCCGCGAAGATGGGCTGGAACACGCCCAGGTTGGCCAAAAAGGCGGTGAAGACCTCCTCGCCCACCAGCTCCATCACAAAGCCGATGGCAAAGCTGAAGCCCAGGATATACAGGAAAATAATAAAGGTATGCCACAGCGCCGAGATAAAAATGCTCTGGCGCTCGGCGTGGTGCTCGTGGCAGTCCACCTCGTCGGCATGGCCGGTGTAGCCGCCCCGCAGCGAGGCGGGCACCAGGCGCACCAGCAGCACGTCCAGCACAAAGCCCGCCAGCAGCGCCACGCCGATCTTCACGGCGATGAGCAGCACCAGCCGGGGCCACTGGTCCGGTACGGCCAGCAGCATGGGAATGGCCTCGTCGCTGGTGGCCAGGAACACCGCCAGCAGGGTGCCCAGGCTGATCACCCGGCTGCCGTAGAAGTTGGCGGCCATGGCGGAAAAGCCGCACTGGGGCACGCAGCCCAGCACCGCGCCGGGCACAAAGCCCCAGTGGCCGCCGCCCTCCAGGGCATTCTCGATGCGGCTGCCGTGGAACCGCTCGATGTATTCGATCAATAAATAAGCAAGATACAAAAAGGGCAGCATGGGAATGCTGTCTTCAAAGGCATGCTCCAGGGCATGCAGCAGTTCGTGCATCATAAAAGCAATCTCTCTCCTTCCCCATCCGGCCGCCCGCAAACATCTGCGCCGGGCGGCAGCATTGACTAGTATAGCCGCATTTTGGCCCTGACACAATGCCCCCCCGCCCCATTCCGAGGCGCTTTTTTGCCGGTTTTTGTGATTTTGTGCAACAAATCAAAGGCCCGGCCCCGGTTTTCGTTTCCGGGCCGGGCGTTCTCGCTTGTTTTTTGTATGCGGAGAGTTGGTTCTTCCCTCCCGCTCAGCCGGTTTCCCGCAGGCTGGAAAGCCAGGCCTCCAGCTCCTTGCAGGCGCCCACGCTCATGTTGCCGTGGTCCTCCTCCAGCGCCGCCAGCTGCTCCAGCCGCCGGAAGAACTCCTCCTGCCCCACAAGCCGTTGTTTTCCGGCGCAGAGGGCCCGCGCCTGGTCCAGCATCCCGCGGGCGGTGGGCAGGCCGCACAGCGCCAGCAGCGCCTGCCTGTCCCCGGCGCTGAGGGCATCGGTGGGCGGCAGCTCCGGTTCGGGCTCCGGCTCGGGTTCCGGCTCCGGCTGGGCCGGGGCGGCGGGCTGCTGTTCCGGCTGCGGCTCGGGCTCCGGTGCGGGCGGGTCCTTGGGGCGGGTATTCCACCGGATCTCCTCCAGCAGGTCCACGATCTCGCCCACCGCATAGATCAGCCCGCTGGCCAGCGCCGCGCCGAAAAAGATCAGCACCGAAAGAAACGGGTCCAGCTCGATCATCACGAACAGCACCAGCAGCACGCCGCACACCGCGTTCACCACCGCGTAGGCCTTGAGAAAAGCCGCCACCTTGTTTTTTTGCATCTCTGCCGCCTCCTTTGCCAAAATCCGTCTGTTTGTGTTTATCCTATTGCGCAAAAAGGAAATTGTCAACCGTTTTTGGCAATTCTTTGGAGAAAACGCAGAAAACCGGCAGGCCGCGGGGCCTGCCGGTGCTTCGGTTTGCGAAAAAAAATTATTCCTGCCACTCCCGAGCTTTTTCCAGCAGGGCCTCGCGGGTGTTTTCCACCCGGCCCTCCACCACCTCGTGGAGCAGCCAGTCCAGCATGTTGCTCATGCTGGGGCCGGGCTTGGCCAGCCCTGCGGTGAGCAGGTTACCGCCGGTGATGGCCAGCTGGTCGGTGGCGTAGCAGCCCGCGTTCTTAATGGTATCGGCCAGAGTCTTTTCAAAGGCCTTCAGGTTTTCGCCCTTGGCGTGATGGCAGGAAACGTCCGCCCACCAGATGTGCACCAGGCTGTTCACCTGGCGGGGGCCCAGCAGGTTCAGCCAGCGGCGCACACTCACCTCGCCGGTGGCGGGGCGGATGCCATGGAACCGGATCAGCTGGCAGATGGTCTCGCGGCTGTTCCGGTCCACCTTCAGCCGGCGCAGGATGCAGTCGGCCAGCTGGGCGCTCACCTCGGCGTGGCCCTCAAAGGTGCTGTCGCCCTCTTTCAGGGTCTCGCGGCACCAGGGCTTGCCGATGTCCCGCAGCAGCATGGCCCAGCGCACCTCGGGCAGGTCCGGCGCATAGGCCAGGGTATCGGCCGCGTGCTGCCACAGGTTCTGCTCCTCGCCGCCCCGCTTCTGGGTGAAGGTGAGGGCGGGCTCGATCTCCGGCATCACGTAGGCCAGCACCTCGCCGTTCTCCGCCGCCACCCGATGGGCCGCCTTGCCGCAGAGCAGCTGGGTCATCTCCCGGGCCATCCGCTCGCCGCTTACCCAGCGCAGCAGCGGCTTTTTGGCGTGGGCCGCGGCCAGGGTCTCTTCTTCAATGGAAAAATCCAGCGCCGAGGCAAACCGCAGCAGCCGCAGGATGCGCAGCGCGTCCTCGCTGAAACGCTGGACCGGGTCGCCCACACAGCGCAGCACGCCGTTCTTCAGATCGCCCTGGCCGCCGAAGGGGTCGATGACGGTGCCGTCCGGCCCCATGGCCATGGCGTTGATGGTGAAGTCCCGCCGGGCCAGGTCCTCCTCCAGGCTGTTCACGAAGGTGACCTCCTCGGGACGGCGGTGGTCCTCGTAGTCGCTTTCCGCCCGGTAGGTGGTGATCTCGTAGGTCTCGTTGCCCGCCAGCACAGTCACGGTACCGTGCTGGATGCCGGTCTCCAATACCTTATATGTACCGGCGAAGCACTCCTTCACCTGGTCCGGCCGGGCACTGGTACACAGGTCCCAGTCCTTGGGGTCCTTGCCCAGCAGGCTGTCGCGCACGCAGCCGCCCACGGCCCAGGCCTCGAAGCCCTGCTCGTTCAGCGCGCTGATCAGACTGGCCGCCATGGCGGGCATCACCGGCAGCTCGATCTGCCGCTCCCAGGCCAGACGTTCCACCAGGGCCACGTCCGCCGGGCAGAAGTTGTAGTCCTTCATCTCAGCGGGGGCCACCCAGCAGGCCTCCTCGTGCACCCGCACCTCCATCTCGCCGCCGGTCACCCGGCCGTTGAAGAAGGTGAAGTGGATGTCCTTATCCGGGTAGGAGTAATCCAGCGAGGCGTAGGCGGGCCCCAGGGTGATGTCCAGGCCCAGCTCCTCCTTGCATTCCCGCACGGCGGCCTGCTCGGGCCTTTCGCCCTCCTCCACCTTGCCGCCGGGGAACTCCCACAAAAAGGCGCAGCTGCCGCCCTCGCCCCGTTTACAGATCAGGATCTTTCCCGCCTCGTCGGTCAGGATCACCGCTGCCACATGGATCATATCACATTGCCTCCTTCTTGTTCCTCAAAGGCGCGCAGGCAGGCGGCAAAGCTGCCCACCGTATCGCCAAGGTCCACCCCGCAGCCCGTTTTCAGGCGGCTGGTGTCCATACTCAGATTCCGTTCAAATTCCGGCCACCGGTCCGTGTCCGGCCGCACCAGGGCCAGCACGTCCTCCCCCGCGCCCAGCAGCCCCAGGCATTCCAGGGCGGTGGCGTAGGTGTTCAGGCGGTTCTCCGCCCCCATGTTGTACACCCCGCCGGGCAGGGTGGCCATCTGCTCCATGGCCTCGATCACCGGCTGTACCCAGGTGATGCCCCGGTACTCCCGCAGGGCCATGGAAAGGGGCATCTTGCCTGCGGCGGCCCACCGCAGAATGCCCCAGAAGCCGGTGCTGCTTTTCAGCCCCGGCCGGTCAAAATCATACATCCAGCTGGCCCGCAGGCAGACCGCCTGGGGGCAGGTCTCCAGCACCCGCTGCTCGGCCTCCCACTTGTGGCGGCCGTACACGTTCACCGGGTCCAGGGGCGCATCCTCGGGCAGGGGGCCCAGCCTCCGGGTGCCGTTATACACCTGGTCCGAGCTGAAGAACACCAGCTTTGCTCCCAGCGCCGCACATTCCTTCGCCAGCGCCGCCGGGGCCTGCAGGTTCACCTCGAAGCTTTCCAGCGGGTGATTCTCGCAGTAGCCGGTGTCCGCCAGGGCGGCGGTGTGGATGACCAGCTCGGGCGCGGCGGCCTGCAAAGCCGCGTGCACCGCCTCGTGGTCGGTGAGGTCCAGTGCCTTGTGGTCCAGCGGGGTGATGTCCCACCGGTCCCGGTAATGGGCTGCGAGACGGCCGCCCACAAAGCCGGACGCACCGGTAATGACCACTCGTTTCATGACTGCCGCCTCCTTATTTCTGTAAGGCTGTTCCGATGCCGATGTCCGCCACCTCTACCCGGCCGCACTGTGCCGCCGCCAGCCGGTGGCAGGGCTTCGCCGCGTGGAAGGTCACGGTCAGGTCGGCCTGCACCGCGCCCTCGGCGGCAGTTCCGCTGTCCGCCTCCAGGCCGCTGGGCAGGTCCAGCGCCAGCACCTTGCCGGGCGCGTCGTTCATCCGCCGGGCCGCGGCCAGCCCCTCCGGGCGCAAAGTCCCGTGGAAGCCGGTGCCGTACACGCCGTCCAGAATCAGGTCCGCGCTTTGCAGAAACTCCGCCTGCTCCGGCCCGTCCAGCGTATCCGCCGCCAGCACCGGCAGGCCCATTTCGCGCGCAAGTCCGCAGTTGTAAATGGCGTCGGTGGTCACCGGCTCGCCCTCTACCAGATAAAGGCGCACCGCCAGGCCCGCGTTTGCCAGATGCCGTGCGGCCACGAAGCCGTCGCCGCCGTTGTTGCCCTTGCCGCAGAACACCGCGGCGCTCTTCGCCCCGGGCCAGGTGCGCAGGGCAAGCGCCGCCGCTGCCGCGCCCGCGTTCTCCATCATCTGCCGGTAGGAAAGCCCCGCCGCGTCCGCCTGCTGCTCCAGCCGCTTCATCTCGGCTGCTGTTACTTCGCTCATCCTCGTTTCCCCCTTATGGCCCGCGCGGAGACAAACGCCCTGCGCCCGGCTTTGAAAATCCCTTTTAGGGCGGCGCCGCCCTCTTTCACGTGAAAAACGTGCGGCGGCGCCACCGGTAAACAACGTTCAGTATTACCATTATAACACAAAAGCCCCGGATGTTTTACCGATTCAGCGCGCTGATTTTGTTAATTTTTCACGAATTTTTCGTTGGATTTCGCCTATTTCGGCCCCTTTTCCGCCCCGGCGCAGAAAAAACAGCCCCGGTCCTCTGCTTTTGCAGAGGACCGGGGCCGTGTGATGTTGTGCCAAAAGGCAATCGCTTACCGCTCCTCGCGGAAGTAGTTGTTGCCCAGGAACGCCGGGATGTGCGCGCCCTTGCTGCCCCGCATGCTGGTGATGATGAGCACCAGCGCGGTGATGAGGAAGGGCAGCATGTCGAAGAAGGCGTCGGGCAGGTTCACCATGAAGCCCACCTTGTAGTATTTCAGCACGCGCAGCGCGCCGAACACAAAGCTGCCCAGAATGGCCATGTGAGGCTTCCAGGCGGCGAAGATAACCAGCGCCACCGCGATCCAGCCCAGGCCGTTCACGCTGTTGGAGATCCACACGCCGCCGTTGATGATCATGCCGCAGTAGGCGCCGCCGATGCCGCAGATGCCGCCGCCCAGCAGGATATTGAAGTACTTCCACTTGGTCACCTGGATGGAGGCCGCGTCCGCCGCGCCGGGGTTCTCGCCGATGGCCTGCACGTTCAGGCCGGTCTTGGTGCGGTAGAGGTACCAGCCGGTCACCGCCGCCACCACGATGCCCAGGTAGACGAAGGGGTTGTAGCTGAACACCAGCTCGCCCACCACCGGCAGGTCGCTCAGCACCGGAATGTGGATGCTGCGCATCTGGGCGGTCACGGTCTCGGGCAGCTTCAGGGTGCCGCTGTCCGAGGTGCCGATCATGTACACGCCGATAAAGTTGGAGATGCCCACGCCGAAGATGGTCATGGTCAGGCCCGCCACGTTCTGGTTGGCCATGAAGGTGACGGTGAGCACCGCATAGATCAGCGCGGCCAGCATGCCTGCCAGGAAGGCGCAGAGCAGCGCCACCAGGAAGTTATCGCTCAGATAGCCGCCCATGAAGCCCGCGCAGGCGCCGATGGCCATCATGCCTTCCACGCCCAGGTTCAGGTGACCCACCTTCTCGTTCAGAATCTCGCCCACGGTGCCGAACAGCAGCGGGGTGCCCGCGCCGATGGCGGCCACCAGGAATTTGATGAACATATCCATTATTTGGCGCCCCCTTTCTTGCCGCGGCCCACAAAGGCGTACCGCACGAAGAACTCACTGCCCAGAATGAAGAACAGAATGATACCCTGCAGCACGTCCGCGCAGTCGGAGGAAAGGCCGTAGGTGGACTGCACCACGCTGGAGCCCTTTTCCAGAATGCTGAACAGCAGCGAAACCACCAGAATCATACCCGGGTTCAGCTGGCACAGCCAGGCCACGATGATGGCGGTGAAGCCCACGCCGCCGGCCACGCCCATGGACAGGGTCATGTCGCTGCCCGCTGCCTGGCACACGCCCGCGATGCCCGCGATGGCGCCGGACAGGAACATGGTGCGCAGCACCACCTTTTTCACGTGGATGCCCGCATAGCGCGCGGTGTCCTGGCTTTCGCCCACCACGCTGATCTCGTAGCCCTGCTTGCTGCGCTTTAAGTAAATCCACACCAGCGCCACCAGCACCAGCATGATAATCCAGCCGAAGTGCACGCCCAGCACCTTGTCAAGACCCGCGTTCTTGTCAAACCGGGCGATCTTGGAGAAGCCGTTGGCCTCCGGGTCACGCCAGGGGCCCGCCTGCAGGTAGGACACCAGATGCAGTGCAATGTAGTTGAGCATCAGGGTGAGCAGGGTCTCGTTGGTGCCCCACTTCACCTTGAAGGCCGCGGCCAGCAGGCCCCACAGGCCGCCGCCCACAGCGCCCGCCACCAGCATCACCAGGATGAGCACCCAGTGGTTCCAGTTGGGGAAATTCAGGGCGAAGTAGCTGGCGAACACCGCGCCCATAATCAGCTGGCCCTCGCCGCCGATGTTCCAGAACTTCATTTTAAACGCCAGCGTCACGCCCAGCGCGCAGATGCACAGGGGGATGGCGAACTTCACGGTGGACTGGATGGCGATCTTGCTGCGGAACGCGCCCTCCAGAATGGTGCCGTACACGGCGATGGGATTGTGGCCGATGGCCAGGATGAACAAACCGCCTGCCACGATGCTCAGGGCCACCGCCAGCAGCCGGAAGCCGATCATCTGACGGCCGGTGCGCTCGGCATGCTTCACCACATGGAACAGCGGTTCTTTTGTTGTTTTCACGGTACCGGTCATGCCTCCTGCGCCTCCTTCTGCTTCTCTTCCTCGGTCATCTCGCCGGTCATCATCAGGCCGATCTGCTCCTTGGTCACGGTCTTGGCGTCCACCAGGCCGGTGATGCGGCCATGGCACAGCACCAGAATCCGGTCGCACAGCTCCAGCAGCACGTCCAGGTCCTCGCCGATGAACATCACGGCCACGCCCTTCTCCTTCTGCTGGTTCAGCAGGTCATAGATCACGTAGCTGGAGTTGATGTCCAGGCCGCGCACCGGGTAGGCGGTGATCAGTAGGTTCGGGTTGGATTCGATCTCGCGGCCCAGCAGCACCTTCTGCACGTTGCCGCCGCTCATCAGGCGCACCGGGGTCTCGATGCCGGGAGTCACGATGGAGAGCTTCTCCACCAGCTTTTTCGCCAGCGCACGGGCGGGAGCACGGTCCACGAAAGGGCCCTTGCCGCTGCGGTAGCTTTTCAGCAGCATGTTGTCGGTCATGCCCATGCTGGCCACCAGGCCCATGCCCAGACGGTCCTCGGGCACAAAGCTCATGGAGATGCCCAGGTCGATGATGGCCTCGGGGCTCTTGCCCAGAATGTTTTCCTTTTTATAAAGGACTGCGCCCTTCTTGGCAGGAATCAGGCCCGCGATGGCCTCGCACAGCTCCTTCTGGCCGCTGCCGGCCACACCGGCCACGCCCAGAATCTCGCCGGAGTGGATGTGGAAGCTCACGTCGTCCAGACCCTTGCTGCCGTCGGGCTTGTCCACGGTCAGGTCCACCACCTTCAGGATGGTGTGCACGTCCTTGGGCTCGGGGCGGCGGATGGACAGGCTCACCGCGTGGCCCACCATCAGCTCGGTGAGCTTGGCGGCGTCCACACCGGCGGTGGCCACGCTGCCCACGCTCTTGCCCTTGCGCAGGATGGTCACCCGGTCGCTGATGGCCAGCACCTCGTTCAGCTTGTGGGTGATGATGATGATGGCGCAGCCCTTGGCCTTCATCTGCCGCAGGATGGCGAACAGCTTGTCGGTCTCCTGGGGGGTGAGCACGGCGGTGGGCTCGTCCAGAATCAGAATCTTCGCGCCCCGGTACAGCACCTTCAGGATTTCAACGGTCTGCTTTTCCGAAACGCTCATCTCGTACACCGGCTTCTCCGGGTCGATTTCCAGGCCGTAGTTGGCGCACAGCTCCTTGACCTGGGCCTTCAGAGCCTTTTTGCCCGGCAGCTTGCCGGGAGTGCCCAGCACGATGTTCTCCATGGCGGTGAACACCTCCACCAGCTTGAAGTGCTGGTGAATCATGCCGATGCCCAGGTTCTGGGCGTCCACCGGGGAGCTGATGCTCACCGGCTGACCGGCCACGAAGATCTGGCCGTCGTCCGGATGATAGATGCCGGAGATCATATTCATCAGGGTAGTTTTGCCGCTGCCGTTCTCGCCCAGCAGGGCCAGGATCTCGCCGTACTGTACGTCCAGCTCGATGCCGTCGTTGGCAACCACGCTGCCGAACCGCTTGGTGATGCCGCTGCAGCGGATGGCGCATTTCTGTTCGCCCATGAGGTTCCTCCTCCTTGCGTTCATGGTTGTGTGCGGGGCCGCGGCCCCATATACCGGAAAAAAGGGCGGTCATCAGGACCGCCCTTTTCAGGGTTATGCGTTGGGTTTGGCGTTATGCCTGCTCCTGCACGTTGGACACATACCAGTTGCAGGTGCCGTAGTCGGCGCCCTCCAGAGTATGGGTGTTGCCCTCGTTGTCCAGGATCTCGGTCTTGCCGTCGAATACGTCCCACTCACCGGAAACGATCTGGGCCTTCACCTCGTCGATCTTCTCGGCGGTGCCCTCAGCGATCAGGTCGGTGTTCAGGTCGGCCAGAGTTACCAGACCGTCGGCCATGTCGCCGAAGTAGTTGTCCACCTTCTCACCGGCAACCCAGGTGCCGTCGATCACGTTCTGCACAGCCTGGGTGTAGTAAACGCTCCAGTCCCACATTACGCTGGTCAGGGTGGCAGCGGGAGCATCCTTGCTCATGTCGCTGTTGTAGCCCACGCCCCAGACACCGTGCTCCTCAGCGGCCAGCTGGGGACCGGCGGTGTCGCAGTGCTGACCGATCACGTCGCAGCCGGAAGCGATCAGGGCCTCGGCGGCCTGCTTCTCGCCTTCGGGATCAAACCAGCTGTTGGTCACCTTCACGTAAACCTGAGCATCCGGGTTCACGCTGGCAACGCCCATAGCGAAGGCGTTGATGCCGCTGGTAACCTCGCCGTTGTCCTTGCCCATGGCGGCCACGTAGCCGATCTTATTGGACTCGGTCTTCAGGCCGGCGGCGATGCCGCTCAGGTAACGGGCCTGGTAGATGCGGCCGAAGTAGTTGTTGAAGTTGGTGCCGTTGGACTTGTTGCCGGTGCCGTGGCTGAAGATGATGTCCGGGTATTCCTCGGCCATGGCCTCACAGGTGTCCATGTAGCCCCAGGAGGTGGCGAAGATGATGTTGCAGCCTTCCTCCACCAGCTCGGTCAGAGCGTTCTCCACAGCGGCGGCGTCGGTGTCGGACACGTTGATCTTCTCCACCAGCTGATCCTCAGACAGGCCGATGTTCTTCATCATGCCCTGGATGCCCTGCTCATGGGTGTAGCTGTAGCCGGTGCCCTCAGCGGGGTCGGACAGGTGCACAACGCCCACCTTGATGTCTTCCTTGGCGATGCCGGCGCCGGTGGCCTCACCGGAGGCGGCGGCGCTGCCGGAAGCGGCGGTGGAAGCAGTGCTGCCGGAAGCGGTGCTGCCGCCGCAGGCGGCCAGGCTTACGGCCATCACAGCGGCCAGCGCAAGGCTCAGAATCTTCTTCATGTGAAAAATCCCCCTTACATGGTTGTTTCATTCGTTCCATTCCAAAAAAACGCTGCGAGCAGGCGGCCGGGCCGCCTGCTCCCCCAAGCTCGTTTCTTTGAGTACGTTACCCATTGTAGCCGTTCTTTTTCACGATTTCAACACTTTTCCCCGTGCCGTTCGCATCTTCGGCAAGATACACGACGGCCCTTTCCATTTGCACGATCATTTTGTCTGTTAAGACAATGTAAAAACCCCGCAAACCGGCCTGAAATGCGGGTTTGCGGGGTTTTTCAAAGTCTCAAAAGTATTACTTTTAACTTTCGTTCGTGGACGTTTGTACAAGCACTTCCGGCGCGTCAAAACGCCCTCTCTGGCTGAGGGTGAAGGCGGTGCAGGCAAGGCCCGCGGCCAGCAGCACCAACTCGGTGAGCACCGATGCAACGGTGGTATTCACCACGTAGGAAAGGCCCATCAGCACGAGGGAAACACCGGCGTTGAAGGCGGTGTGGGCCAGGATGGCCGCCAGATAAAGCACCGGGCGGCGGCGCTTCACCGCCAGGAACACCAGGCAGGTGGCGAACACGTGGTACATCACCGCGCTCACCCGCTCCAGAATGCCCAGGTAGACCATGAGCGGGCTGGCGGCAGCCAGCTGCTGGGTGACGGCCTGCAGCAGGTCATTGCCGAAACCCATAGAGGAAGCCAGCTGGGGGTCCCGCACCAGCATGCAGAACAGCAGATTGTTCACCTGGCCCAGACCGACCAGCAGAATCACCTCGCACAGGCCGTGGCCCAGACCGAAGCTGATCATATCTTTATAGGTACGGTGCTTTTTCAAAAGCTTTGCCCCCACCAGCCGGGCGGTCTCCTCAAACAGACCGGCGGACAGGCCGCTCACTACGATCACATACACCACGGTGTGGGTGGCGAAGGCCGCAAACCAGCTCTGGGTACCGAGCACCTGCAGCAGCGGAATGCGCAGAATGATCTGGCTGATAAAAAAGCTCAGAAAGCCCGCCAGCAGCGGCAGCGGGTTCACCTTCCGGGTGATGAGCAGCACGATCAGCAGCAGAACCGGCAAAATCAGGGTGCACACCAGCGACACCCCGAAGGAAACCACCAAAGCGTCCGAAATCATATCCTCATTCCCCCCTTTTCAGTCCACAAAATGCACGGCGGTGCCGTAGGCGATGCACTCGGCGGCACTCTGCATCACGCTGGAGGAGGCATAGCGCAGATTCAGCACCGCGTCCGCCCCCAGCGCCTCGGCCTCCTTGGCCATGCGGCCGGTGGCGATCTGCCGGGCCTCAGCCAGCATCTCGGTATAGGCAACGATCTCGCCGCCCACCAGGCCCTTCATGGCGCTCATGAAGTCCTTGCCGAAGTTTTTGCTCTGCACCACATTGCCCTTCACCACGCCCAGCACCTCGTAATTTCTGCCGGGGATGTGGTCAATAGTTACGATAATCATCGATCTCTCCTCCTTTGATCTCCTGAATACGCTGCCGCAGCGCCAGTAGCGCCCCCACCAGAAACAGCAGCGGGATGCTCAGCAGCAGCACCGCAACGCCCAGCGGTGCGGGCTCGGTGCTCAGCGCCCAGGCCAGAAAGGCCTCGGTCACCAGCATCAGGGCCACAAAGATGCCCGCCGCAAGCCAGGCTCCCCTCGCCCGTTTTTTCCGGTCCCGTTCCTTCACATCCACAAAGCGCACCCCCGTTTCCTCCAGCCGGGCCATCTCCTCCAGCCGTTTGGCCGCGTCCAGCTCCGCCAGCAGGCCCGGCTCCTTCGCCAGCTCGGCGCACAGGGCCTGGGCGGTGTCCAGGTTCTTGCGCCGGTTCTCCAGCGTCACCAGATGGCGGCGCATCCCCTGGGCCAGGGTCAGGCGGCCCTCCAGCATCACGGCAATCTCACTGAGCGGCACGTCCAGCTTACGCAGCAGCTTGATGCGCCGCAGCCGGTCCACGTCCTCGTCGGTGTAGCTGCGGTAGCCGTTGCCCGCCTCCCGGCGCGGGCAGAGCAGACCCTCCTTTTCATAAAAACGGATGTTCTTCTGGCTCATTCCCACCAGAAGCTCCACCTGTTTGATCTGCATGGGCCTTTCCTCCCCTCCGCACCGGAACAGCCCGGCTGTTTTGCGCGCGCCGCCTCCCCTTTGACCGGCGGCATGCTGTTGTTTCAGTTATAACATATACCCTCTACCGGGTGGAAGGTCAAGTGTTTTTTGCCTTGGGAACACCGCATAATTCACGTCTGACGGCTCAGGCGGCGTATCACGCCAAAATTTCCGTGCTATTTTCCAAAAATGCGCGCGGGTCCACCAAGGATTGGCTGTGCTTTTTGGTTCTTATCCCATCTTTTGGGCGAAAAATTTTCCGGCGCGCTCCACCACCCGGAATGATGCGGTGCCGCCCTTGTTTTCCGCAATTTTTTGTTTCCTCCCACCGGAAGCTTCCTCAAAACCGCACAAAAAGCCGCAGCCGGGATGTTCATCCCGGCTGCGGCCTTGCATTTCATTCAGATGGAGCGGAGGGAAAATTATTCGCCTTCCGTGCTCTTCTTGCGGTTGATGGCAAACACGATGGCCGCGATTACCACAATGGCAACCACTGCGCCGCCGATCACCATGGGCATCACGCTGCCGCTGGTGTTCTCACCGGGCAGGTTGGCCTGCGGGGTGCTCTCGTCG
>NZ_JAPNNW010000017.1:0-62087 GCF_027853465.1 Allofournierella sp. CML151
AAAATCTTCTTCCTTTTTCTCTGTTCTTTTACTTTTCATGCAAAAAACCTGCTCTGGCTTGATTGTCACAGCAGGTTTTTCTACAAGCTGAAAGGAGCCTTCCCGGCGGGAAGGCTCCTTTTTTGATTCTGCAAACAGGCGTCACCAGCCCTTTTTGCGCACAAAACAGGGCAGAGGCGCAGTGGGCGCCCAGTTGGCGAACTCGCACACCAGCACCGTGTATTCCCGGATGGGCAGCGCCCGGAAAAATTCCAGCAGGGCAGTCTTCTCCCCATCGCCGTTGGGTCCGCCGCTGTACAGGCAGGCCGCCAGGATTCCGCCGGGGCGCAGCGCCGCCAGTGCAGCCTTCACTGCGGGCAGGCTGCTTTTCGGGGTGGTGAACAGACTGTGGTCCGCTCCGGGCAGATAGCCGAAGTTGAAGACCACACAGTCCGCGCTGCCCTCTTCCACCAGCTTCGCCAGTTCCGCGTGGTCTGCCTGCACCGCCCGGCCGATATCCGAAAGTCCCGCCGCAGCCAGCCGGGCATTGGTGTTGTCCACCGCCTGCTGCTGCAGATCCAGCGCCAGCACCTTCCCCTGCGGGCCCGCAAGACGGCAGAGAAACTCGGTATCGCCCCCGTTGCCGCAGGTGGCGTCCACAAAAAAACCGCCGGGCAAAAGATTCTGCTGCAGGAAATCGTGAGTCAGACCCACGGCGGTGGGGTCCGGCACCCGGTGCCTGCGCCAGAGGGTTCCGACCCGGGAAAAGCCGAATTTTTCGGCCAGTGCCTTCCCGGCCGCATCCTCTCCAAGCTCCAGAAAATGCAGGCTTTCGCCGGTGTAGCCACCGGTGCTTTTCAGCACCTGGCGCAGCATAAAGCTGCCGTAGCCCTTGTGGCGCCAGGCCGGGTCCACCCACAGAGGCCCCAGCCGCCAGCCCTCGCCCTGGCGGGCACAACCACACCGCCCCACAAGCAGCTTTTCCTTATATAACAGGAATTCTTCTCCTTCGCGTATCACCCGCACGCCATTGCCCTGCCTTTCCAAATATGATATGCTTATATGGTGAGACTCCAGGCATGATCCGCAGCCCGGAACCATACCAATTATACATGGATTTCACATTTTTTTCACCCGGCCATAAAATGTTTTTCACGGCGGGCGGATAAACTATAACCAGAACGATAAGCAAGGGGCCGCAAGAGCGGCGTTTCATTGGAGCAGACGCCCCGGACCCCTTGTTCACCTGAAAGGATGATAGAGCATGGAAAACAAATGGGAATATGATTATTCCGGTACCTACCCGAACAGCGGCGGCAACAACCCCACCCCCGCTTCCTACACCCCGATGGGCCCCACCGGCGAACCCTCCATGGGTGCCGGTGCCGGCACCGACTACACCACTCCCGGTGCTTCGATGCCCGGCTTTGGTCCCTCCGCCCCCATGGGCGGCGAGCCCCAACCTCCCCGCATGAAAAAGAGCCACCCCCGCCTGAAGAAGATCGGCGCAGGTGCCCTGGCCCTGGTGCTGGTGGCCGGCGTAAGCTTCGGCGGCGGCTATGCAGGCTTCTACCTGGCCGACAAGACCAGCAGCGCCCGCATCGTATACCAGAGTGCCAATCCCTCCGGCACCGCCACCAGCAGCACCGACGGTTCCACCTCGCTGGACCCGCTGGTAAGTGTGATCAACGCCATCACCCCCAGTGTGGTTGAGATCACCACCGAACAGATGGTCACCACCAGTTACGGCTTCTGGGGCGGCCAGCAAATTGTGAGCGGCGCGGGCAGCGGCGTGATCTACACCGAAGACGGCTACATCATCACCAACAACCATGTGGTGGAGGGCGCTGAGCAGATCACCGTAAAGCTGAACGACGGCACCACTTACAGCGCCACCCTGGTGGGCGCGGACTCCCAGAGCGACATCGCGGTCATCAAGATCGACGCCACCGGCCTGACCCCGGCGGTGCTGGGCGACTCCGACACCATCTCCATCGGTGAGACCTCCATCGCGGTGGGCAACCCCAGCAACCTGGGCGTGACCTCCACCGACGGCATCATCAGCGCGCTGAACCGCAGTGTGACCGTGGAAGGCAACACCATGAACCTGATCCAGACCAGCGCTGCCATCAGCCCGGGTAACTCCGGCGGCGGCCTGTTCAACTCCAGAGGCGAGCTGATCGGCATCGTGAATGCGAAGAATGCCGATGAGAACGCCGAGGGTCTGGGCTTCGCCATTCCCATCAATACCGTGAAGACCGTGGCGCAGGACCTGATTGAAAACGGCTATGTGACCGGCCGTCCCGCTCTGGGCATCACCGTGGTGAGCATCACTGACGCCCAGACCGCCATGCAGTACGGCGTTTCCACTCTGGGCGCTTACGTCCAGAGCGTGACGGAGGGCAGCGGCGCTGCCAACGCCGGCATGAAGGTTGGCGACCGCATCGTGAGCGTGGGCACCAAGACCGTGACCAGCGCCACGGATGTGACCAACGCCCTGCAGGATTATTCCGCAGGCGACACCGTTCAGGTTCAGGTGGACCGTAACGGCGAGCTGATCACCTTGAATGTGGTTCTGGGCGAAAAGACCCAGGCCTGATCCCTTCCCTATACCGATTCCGATTTTTCATATCGTTTCCTTTTTCTGTTTTCACGCAAGGGCCAGGGGCTGCACAAGAGTGCAGCCCCTGGTTCTTTTTTATCCGCTTTGCATTGACGCATCCCGCCCAAACAGGTATGATTAAACTATCCCCCCGCCTGCTGTGCCGCTACCGGCGGCAAAAGGCCGGATCACCGGCGAAAGGAGCCTTTTATGAACGAGATCAAGCACCAGGCCATCCAGAAGACGGTACAGGGCCTGAACGAAAACTATCAGAGCCACGAGCTGCTCACGCTGAAGCAGGGCATGGAACTGCCGAACCGCAAGGCGGTGATCAATATCCTGCGGGATCTGAAAGAAATTATCTTCCCCGGCTACTATGGACCCTGCAGCCGTCTGGGTGATTTTGGCGAACATTATGCCGGTTACCGGCTGGACCGTCTGTACGACGACCTGCGCTCGCTGTTGGCCACCGCCCTGCTGTATGAGTGCGGCAAGGAGGGCTGTCAGCTGCACACTGAGCCTCGGGCGGATGAAGTATGCGCCGCCTTTTTTGAAAAGCTGCCCGCCTTGCAGCAGACTCTGCTGAAGGATGTGCAGGCAGGCTTTGAGGGCGACCCCGCCGCCAAGAGCCGGGAGGAGATCATTTTCTGCTATCCGGGCTTTTACGCCATTTATATCTATCGGGTGGCCCACGAGCTGTATCTGCAGAACGTGCCCTACATTCCCCGTATTATGACCGAGTACGCCCACAGCAGCACCGGCATCGACATCAATCCAGGCGCACAGATCGGCGAATATTTCTTCATCGACCACGGCACCGGCGTGGTCATCGGCGAGACGACCATCATCGGCAATCACGTAAAGCTGTATCAGGGGGTCACCCTGGGTGCCCTGTCCACCCGCGGCGGCCAGCAGCTGATGGGTGTGAAGCGTCACCCCACCGTGTGCGACAATGTGACCATCTATTCCGGCGCTTCGGTGCTGGGCGGTGAGACCGTAATCGGCGAAAACACCACCATCGGCGGCGGTACCTTCATCACCGAATCGGTGCCCGCCAACAGCCGCGTGCTGGCCAAGCGCCCCGAGCAGACCATCAAATCCCCCACCGATGTGACCGACTGATTTTCCCCACACAAACAGCAGCGCCGCAGAGAACGCATTTGCTCTCTGCGGCGCTGTTTTTCTTTTACGTAGCTTTCTGCTCCCACCGGCGGATGCAGCCCCGCTCCTCCTTGGCCTGATAGAGGGCACTGTCGGCATTTTTGAGCAGCTGCTCCGGATTCATCCCCGGCCGGCACTCGGCCAGGCCGAAACTGGCCCCCACCCGACAGGGCGAAAACAGGCGGATACCCTCCAGGCATTTGCGGATTCGTTCGCAGGTCTGCAGAATCTGGCCAGGCTCCGGCGCATGGAACACCATGCAGAATTCGTCGCCTCCATAACGGAAAGCCGCGTCCTCCCCTGCATAGCTGCGCAGAATGCCTGCCACCATCTGCAGGCAGGCGTCCCCCTGCAGGTGACCCAGGATGTCGTTCAGCTGCTTGAAGCCGTCCAGGTCCATCATGACCACCACACCCTGCCCGCCGGCGCACAGCTGGCCCAGCCGGTCATCCAGCGCCATCCGGTTCAGCAGGCCGGTCAGGCTGTCCCGCCGCAGCTCCCATTCCCGCCGGGCCGCCTGGCAAATTCGCTCCCTCTCATAGTAAATAGAGGCAAGGCTCAGCAGATAGCAGCCCAGCAGCATCACCAGACCAAGCAGCCAGTTGATTCGGTTTTCGACATTTTCCAGCCGGTGCTGCTGGGTGGAATCCCACACCACCACCAGGTCCACCACCGGCACTCCCAGCAGGCACACCGCTGCAGTGATGGAGGTAAGCCCGTAACTCCCGTAGGAGACGGTAAGCATGATCGCCACCACCGGCAGCAGGATCAGCGCCTGGAATAAGCTATGCACCCCATACAGCACCAGGCACACCCCCGCCATGCACAGCGAAACGATCAGCTGGCGCACCTGCCCTTTCAGCCGGCTCCTGGCCGCCAGCATGCCCGCCAGCACCAGAAGGCCGTTGAGCGCCACCGGAATCAGCAGATACTTGACCATATAGCGGCTGGGATCGGAGTTCACAAACCCTTCGATCCGGTTCAGCGCAAAGGCCATGATGATCTCCAGCAGCGCTGCAGCCAGCGCAAGACTGGCGGTCATCCACCAATGCAGCCGCATCCATTTTTCATTTACCGTATTCCATTGCTGGCCGTTTACCGGGGGCATCCGCGTTCTCCTTCTGCCTTGTGTCCACGCCCGTTCACGTGTGTTTCATTCGTTTTTTCATTATACCAAATCCCCCGGACCGGCACAACCGAAAACATCCTCCGCAATCCCTCTTTGCCGGGCGGGTGGCTGTCCGGGGCCCTGCCGCATTTGCTGGCGGAACGCCTGCGGGGAAAGCCCGTATATCTGCCGAAAGGCCCTCCAGAAATACCCGTAATTATGAAAACCCGCCTCCAGCATCACCACCTCCAGCGGCTCGTCCGACTCCAGCATCTGCTTTTTCGCCTGCTCCAGCCGGTAACACACCAGATATTGCAGCGGCGTGAGTTGAGTAACCTTTTTGAACAGCTTGCAGAAATAACATCTGCTGTAGCCTGCGGCCCCGGCCAGCTGGTCCAGCGTGACCGGCTCCGCGTAATGACTGCGGATGTACCGCAGCGCCCGGCGTACCGCCGCACTGCCCTCCTGCCCCGTCGCTTCACTGCTTGTTTCGCCCTGCCGCAGCAGCACCGCCAGCAGGTGCAGCAGCTTTGCCTTCCATTCCAGCAGCTGCCATGGCTGTGGCCGTACGGGAAGCGCCAGCCCCAGGAAAAAGGACTCATCCAGACCCAGCTCTTCCCCGTTGAACAGCACCGGTGTCAGCCGGTCCAGCGCCTGCAGCCGATCCGCTCCATCATTCAGATCGAACTCCACGAATAGGGACCGGTAGACACCGATCCCCTCCACCTCCATGCCGGGTCTTCGCAGGAACACCGACTGGGGAATGGTCTGCACCGGGATGCCGTTTGCAACAATGCAGCCGCTGCGGGAAAAGACAATATATTCAATCTCATAGTGCTCCACCACCCGCCTCCCGTAGCTTTGCCGACTGTCGGTGTGCAGCACCGCGCCGGAATCGTGCCAGCCCACAAACTGCGGCGACAGGCTCTGCAGCAGTGTTTGCTCCAAAACATCCCGCTCCTTTTCCCTTGCAGGCCAGTCTCCGACCGCCTGCTTTTTGTTTTTGGCCCATTATAACACAGAAGGACAAAATCGTGTAGGAGCTGAAAAAAATCGGGAATGGGAACCGGCTGTCTGCCGTGGTACTCTGAGGATAAGCTTTTACCCAATCACACAGGAGGGACTCTGATCATGATCTATTCCGTTTCCCAGCATGCCCCCGCCGGGGGCGACGGCTCTACCGCACGACCGTTCCAAACCATCGGACAGGCAGCCTCCGTTGCCCGACCCGGTGACACGATTCTCATTCATGAGGGAATCTATCGGGAGTGGGTCGCTCCGCCCCGGGGCGGCGAGAGCGATGACCAGCGCATTGTCTACCAAGCTACCGAGGGCGAGCGGCCGGTCATCACCGGCGCAGAACCGGTCAGCGGCTGGACGCGCTGTGAAAACGGGATCTGGCGTGCCACTGTGAACAACGCGATGTTCGGTGAATACAACCCCTATGCGGACGAGCTGTTTGGTGACTGGTACGACGGCCTGGGTCAGACCCACCACACCGGCGAGCTGTTCGCGGACGGCCAGCCGCTGGACGAGGCCGCCTCGCTGCCCGCCCTGATGAATCAATCCTCCGGCAAAACGCGGGAATGGTTTGCCCAGGTAGAAGAGGAACAGACGGTCTTTCATGTCCGCTTCGGCGAACAGGACCCCAACAGCCTGCAAACCGAAATCAGCGTGCGGCCCTTCTGCTTTTTCCCCAGGGAGGAAGGCATCAACTATATCACTTTGTCTGGCCTGGAGTGCTGCTGCGCCGCCACTCAGTGGGCCCCGCCCACGGCCTTTCAGCCCGGCGCGGTGGGTCCCCACTGGAGCCGGGGCTGGGTGATCGAGAACTGCCGCATCCACGACTCCAAGTGCTGCGGCATCAGCCTGGGCAAAAATCACGATCCCAAGGATAACAGCTGGAGCAAGGACCCCTGCAAGGGTGGTACCCAGACCTACACCGAGATGGTCTTCTCCACCCTGCAAAGAGGCTGGAGTCGGGAGCGTGTGGGCGGGCACATCCTGCGCGGAAACGAAATCTGGAACTGCGGCCAGGCCGGAATCGTGGGCTGCATGGGCGGCGCCTTCTGCGACATCACCGAAAACCACATCCACCACATCAACATTCGGGGAGAATTCTACGGGGCTGAGATCGCCGGAATCAAGCTGCACGCCGCCGTGGATACCCACCTGACCGGGAACGTGATCCACCACTGCTCCCGGGGCGTCTGGCTGGACTGGCAGGCCCAGGGAGCCCTGTTCCGGAACAACCTGTGCTTTGCCAACGACCGGGAGGAGGACCTGTTCATCGAGGTCTGCCACGGTCCCTGTCTGGTAGAGAACAATCTGCTGCTCTCTCCCCGCAGCTTTCTGGATATGTCCCAGGGCACGGCCTGCGTGCACAACCTGTTCGGCGGCAAGATTCACGCCGTGCCGGACACCAACCGCTTCACCCTGTATCACCTGCCCCATTCCACCCAGGTGGGCGGCGTGATGCTGATCTACGGCGGCGACGATCGCTTCTTCAACAATCTGTTCCTTGGCCGTGAGGATGACGGCCGCCTTTGCGGCAGCTGTGGCACTGGCGCCTATAATTCCTACAGCGCGGAATTTCCCGCCCGCAAAACCGGCGACGACACCCCCGCCGCCGATCTGGGCCGCACCCTGCCGGTGACCATGGGCGGCAACGCGTATCTGAACGGTGCAAAGCCCTGGGTCCACGAAAGCAACGCCCAGGTCCTGCCCGATGCAAGCCCGGCGCTGCGGCTGGCAGAAGAGAATGGCCATTTCTGGCTGGAGAACGACCTGGAACCGTATTCCAGCGGCCTGCAGGCTGAGCCGGTCACCGCCGGGCTGCTGGGCCGGGCCTTTCAGCCGGACCAGCCCTTTGAGGACCGGGACGGCACACCCGTACAGCTGGACCGGGACCTGCTGGGCGGAGCCCGCGGCGCTCTGCCCCGGGTGGGTCCGCTGGAGCACTGGCCTGCCCGGCTGAAGCTGATCTGAAGTTCTTTGCAAGAAAACGAGGGCGGTCTCCCCTAGATGGGGAGACCGCCCTCGGCGTTTTGATTCTGTTTGGGTGCGCAAATCCGGTTTGCCCGCTTTGCCTGCGGCCCATACTTTCCAGGAGACGCTCAATCCTCCAGCGGGATCACGTCGCAGAACACCGCCTGGGTCTTGGCGCCCAGCTTGCGGTCCTTGTGATAACGGCCGAACAGCCACTTTTTGTACTGGGCCTTGTCCATGATCTGGCCGAAGAAGGTGTGCAGCCAGTTGGGCTGGCCCTGCATCAGCTGGGCAAACTCCAGAATTTTCAGCGGTGCGTCGTGGGTGAGGATGTAGTCCACCTGCCAGCCGGCGGCTTCCAGATTGTCGGCGCAGGTCTTCAGCTCCTCGCTGGTGGGCAGCTCGGCCCGCCACCAGTTGATGCCCTCGTCCCGGTCCTCCTTGTCCCAGCTTTCGGCGCCTCCGAAGCAAAGCAGCTTTTTGCCCTCGATCTCCAGAATGCTGCCCCGCTCAATATAATACAGGTTGCCGCCGATGTGCCGGGCCTTACCGCCCATGTAGTCCACCTCGGGGTATTCCTTCAGCAGGTCAAAATTTTCATGGCAGCCGTCGATGAACAACAGCTGGTACCGGCGCTTTTCCAGCCATTTCAGCTTTTTCTTTTCCGCCTTGTCGCCGTTCCACAAAAAGCCGAAATCCCCCAAAACAATCAGGGTATCCTGTTTTTTCAGCCGCTTTATCTCTTTCTCCGAAAAGCGCTCCACCTCGCCATGGATGTCGCCGGTCACATAAATCAAGCCTTGCCGCCCACCTTTCACCAGAAAAACACTTTATAAACCCTGTAAAAAATGCTATAATACAAGGTAAATCACTGGGCAATCTGCCCGTGAATCAATCGCTTTTTTCGGGCATTTTGCCCGTTTGCCCCGCCGCACTCCATCCCTTGAACAATGCGGCACTGCTCTAAACATTTTAACGCGTTTAAAAGGAAAAGTCCACATGAAAAAATTCATCGCGCTTTTGCTCGCCCTGGTTTTTATGGCCGCGATTTTCGCGCTGCCCGCCGGGGCGGTGGGGTTTGAGCCCCCCTTCGAAATCTCCGGCAAGGCTGCCTACATCGTGAATACCGACACCAACATCATCGTATACGAAAAGAACAGCGAGGAATCGCTGCCCGCCGCCAGTCTGACCAAAATCATGACCTGTATTCTGCTGGTAGAGCAGTACGAGGACCAGCTGGACACCGTGACCGCCGAGCTCACCGCCTCCATCCGTGACTCGCTCTACGGCCAGGGCATGGCCAGCGCAGACATCCTGATGGGCGAGCCTCACACCCTGCGCAGCCTGATGTATGCGGCGCTGGTGCCCAGCGCGGCAGATGCCGCCATGATCATTGCCAATACGGTGAGCGGTGGCAGTATCGACAACTTCGTGTATATGATGAACAGTAAGGCCAAGGAAATCGGTTGCTCCGGCACCACCTTCGTGGACCCGGTGGGTATGAGCCTGGAGAACGTGACCACCGCCCGGGACATGTACCTGATCCTGCGCTATGCGCTGAGCTTTGATACTCTGAAGGAGGCCATGAGCACCCTGAAATGGGATATGGGCCAGGACTACATGCCCAGCCGGTATTCCTCCTCTTCGCCCTACATGCTCTACAGCACCAACAAGATGCACGACAAGGATCTGGGCGCGGAATACTACCGGGACTACAACCAGGGCGGCAAGACCGGCACCCTGGAGGACTGGCAGAACTTTGCGGGCTGGCACACCAACACCGACACCGGCGAGAGCTACATCAGTGTGGTGCTGAACAGTCCCAATTCCATCGACCCCTACGAATACCCCACCAAGCGCCCGGCCCTGTACGAGACCGGCCTGCTCATGGACTGGGTGTTTGAAAGCTTCGCCATCCAGCCCGCCATGCAGGTGGGCGAGCCACTGGCTGAGGTGAAGGTGAAATATTCCACCGACGCCGACACTGTAATGCTCTATCCGGCGGACGATATGATGACCATTCTGCCCAAAAACACCGACGAAAGCGTGACCCAGAAGACCTTTGATCTGCCGGAATACGTCACTGCCCCGGTGAAAAAGGGCGATGTGATCGGCACCGTGACCCTTTCCCTTTCCGGCCAGACCATCGGCGTGGTGGAGCTGACCGCCGACCGGGATCTGGACCGCAACATGCTGCTGTTCACCCTGTCCAAGATCGGGGAATTCTTCGGCGGGCTGTATTTCAAGGTGCTGCTTTGTGTGAGCGCGGTGACTGCCGTGGCCTATGTAATCCTTTATTACCGTCAGCAGGCCACCCGCAAGACAAACCGCCGGCCCCGCCGCCCCTCGCTGTAACTGCGACCCGTTGTTTCCCGCGCCCATCGGGTGCTGTGAAGGGCCCTGCCGCCCATACTGCGGCCCGGTCCAAATTCATTTGAGAGAGAGTTGGAGCTTTATGTTGGATGTGAAACGCAACCTGACCACCATCATGGACTTTTACGAGCTCACCATGGCCGCCGGGTACCTGGAGGAAGGCTACGAGGACAAGATCAGCGTGTTTGACATGTTCTTCCGTAAGATCCCGGACGGCGGCGGCTTCGCCATCATGGCCGGTCTGGACACCTTCATCGACGCTGTGGAAAACCTGAAATTTACCCCGGAGGACATTGAATATCTGCGGGGCACCGGTGTGTTCAACGAGCGCTTTCTGGATTATCTGAGCCATTTTGAGCTGCACTGCAACATCTGGGCCATTCCCGAAGGCACCCCCATCTTCCCCCGGGAGCCCATCGTAACGGTGGAAGGCCCCTCCATCGAGTGCCAGCTGCTGGAGACCCTGCTGCTGGTCACCATCAACCACCAGTGTCTGGTGGCCACCAAGGCCAACCGCATCGTGCGCAGCGCCCAGGGCCGCCCGGTCATGGAGTTCGGCGCCCGCCGCGCCCAGGGCTACGACGCCGCCGTTTACGGCGCCCGTGCCGCCTACATCGGCGGCTGCTCCTCCACCAGCTGCGTGATGGCCGCCCGGGATTTCGGCATTCCTGCCTCCGGCACCATGGCTCACAGCTGGGTGCAGATGTTCCCCAGCGAATATGAAGCCTTTAAAAAATACGCCGAGTTGTATCCTGACTCCTGTGTACTGCTCGTTGATACTTACAATGTGATGAAGAGCGGCGTACCCAACGCCATCAAGGTCTTCGACGAGGTGCTGAAGCCCCAGGGCAAGCGCCCGGTGGCCATCCGCATCGACTCCGGCGATATTGCCTATCTGTCCAAGAAGGCCCGTAAGATGCTGGACGCCGCCGGTTATGAGGACTGCGGCATCTGCGCCTCCAACAGCCTGGACGAGTACATCGTGCGGGACCTGATTCTGCAGGAGGCCAAGATCGACAGCTTCGGCATCGGCGAGAACCTGATCACCGCCAAGAGTGACCCGGTGTTCGGCGGCGTGTACAAGCTGGCTGCCGTGAAGGACGGCGAGGACTACATCCCCAAGATCAAGGTAAGCGAGAGCGCCGAGAAGCTGACCATTCCCCTGCTGAAAAAGGTGTGGCGTATCTACGACCACTACACCAAAAAGGCCATGGCCGACTATGTGACCGTGTACGACGAAGAGGTGGAGGTAGGCGACGGCCTGACCCTGTTTGACCCCTTCCAGACCTGGAAAGAGCGCACCTATACCAACTGCTCGGCGGTCTGCCTGACCACCCCCATCTACGAGAAGGGTAAACTGGTCTACGAGCGCCCCACCGTGAAGGAGATCCGAGAGCGCTGCACCGTGCAGCTGGAGAACCTGTGGGAGGAGATGCGCCGTTTCGAATATCCTCACCGGTACTATGTGGACCTGTCCCAGAAGCTGTGGGACTGCCAGCATAAGATGCTCACCGAGCTGAGCAAGGTTACCGGCAAATCGGCGGAATAACGCCCTGCCCGCACATAAAACGCCATCACCCGGGGAAGACTATTCCCCGGGTGATGTTTTTATGCTGCGAAACGCGACCTTGTTTTTTGTGGGGGCCTTCGGCTACGGGCAGATCGAGCTGCTCTACCGGGGCTATACCCACTGGACCATGCTGGTTTCCGGCGGTGTTTTGCTGCTGGTGCTGGCCGCGCTGGACCGGGCCCTGCCCCGCCGGGTACCGCTGCTGGCCCGCTGTGCGGCGGGTGCAGGCTGTATCACCGGTCTGGAGCTTGCCATGGGGCTCGTCTGCAATCGGCTGCTGGGCATGGGCATCTGGGATTACTCCGACCGGTGGGGCAATTTATGGGGCCAGATCTGCCCCCGATTCAGCCTGTACTGGTTTTTGCTCTGCATCCCGATCTTTCTCTGCTTTGCCTGCGCCGACCGGCTGCACGCCGCTCTTCGGCCCGCCTGAACCACTTGTCCGAATATGCAAAAGCCCTCCGCCGCGGAGTTTTCCACGGCGGAGGGCTTTTGTTGTTGAAAATCCGTTTTGCTTATTGCTCCAGCTCCAGCACCACGGCCTGCCAGGGCTGAGCGGCATACCGGTCAAAGCCCGGCTGCGGGCCGCCCTCCTGGCTGTTGAGCAGCACCTGCCGGATGGTCCCCGGCAGCGCCAGGCTTCGGGGCAGCTCGCTCAGGTTGCACACCACCAGCAGCGTTTTTCCGCCGCCGGTGCGGCGGTAGGCCATCAGGCCCTCTTCCTCCTCCAGCACCGGCTCGCAGTCGCCCCACACCAGGGCTTCCTCCCACCGGGGGTCCTTGCGCAGAGCCAGCAGCTTTTTGTACCAGTTCAGCACCGAATCCGGCCGTGCCTGCTGCTCCCTGGCGTTGATACGGGTGTAGTTGGGATTTACGCCGATCCAGGGTGTTCCGGTGGTGAAGCCGGCGTTTTCCCCGTCCGTCCACTGCACCGGAGTACGGGCGTTGTCCCGGCTGTACTGGGCGCAGGCATCCAGCGCCTGGGCCTCGGTCAGCCCCAGTGCCAGGCAGGCCGCATACTCGCCGTGGGTGCTCACGTCATCCACATCCTCAATTCGCTCAAACCGGGTATTGGTCATGCCCAGCTCCTGGCCCTGATACAGGAAGGGAATGCCCCGCAGCAGCACGCTGGCGGTGGCCAGGCAGGTCTTGGCCCGCTCGTTGTCCTGTGCGTCCTTCGGCAAATACTGGCTCACGCCCCGGGGCTCGTCGTGGTTTTCAATGATGTTGGCCAGGAAGCCCACACCCGCCGCCTGCCGCTGGGAGCCAAAGCAGGCATCCCGGTACTGGGTGGTGGTGGGCTGCTTTGCCCGGGCCCAGCCCTGCGCGTCCTTGCCCAGGCAGGTGGGCGCAAAGTCGAACATGGTGGAGAAGTGCCCCTCCGGTCCGATGAATTCCGCCAGACGGGCGGGATCGGTGTCGAACACCTCACCCACCGTAAAGGCCTTGTGGGGAGCGAAGGTTTCCCGCTTCATCTCCTCCAGAAAATCGCCCAAACCCTCTGCCACGCCGGGCTCCGAAAGCATCCGGCGGCAGTCGGAAAGGCCGTCCGGCCGGTCCGCCGGGTAGTCCCGGAAGGCCAGGTCCTTTTTGATGTTCACAATGGCGTCGATGCGGAAACCCGCCACGCCCTTGTCCAGCCACCAGTTGATCATGTTGTAGATCTCCCGGCGCAGCGCCGGATTCTCCCAGTTCAGGTCCGGCTGCTTTTCGTGAAAGAGATGCAGGTAGTAAAGATCGCTCTGGCCGGGTACCAGGCTCCAGGCGCTGCCCCCAAAGTAACCCCGCCAGTTGCAGGGCGGCTTGCCGTTTTTGCCCTTGCGGAAGTAGAAATACTGCCCGTAAGGTCCCTCCGGGTCCTCCACTGCCTTTTTGAACCAGATGTGCTCATCCGAGCAGTGGTTCACCACCAGGTCCATCACCAGGCGGATGTCCCGCTTTCTGGCTTCCTCCAGCAGGCGGTCCATGTCCTCCATGGTACCGAAGCGGGGATCGATGGCCTGATAATCCGAGATATCATAGCCCTGGTCCGCCAGCGGGCTCTGGTACACCGGCGATAGCCAGATGATATCCACACCCAGATCCTTTAAATAATCCAGCTTGGCGGTGATGCCGGGCAGGTCGCCCACTCCGTCGCCGTTGGAATCGTAAAAGCTTTTCGGCCAGATCTGATAGGCCGCTTTGTTGTGCCACCATTGCCGTTCCATAGGTCTGCACGCTCCTTTTCTGGAATCGTTTTCAGGCCCATTATAAACACCGGCGGCGGCCTTTGCAAGCCCTTTGTCCATTTCCGGTAAATTTCCGGGAACCGCTTATTCCACGGTCACGCTCTTGGCCAGGTTGCGGGGCTTATCCACGTCACAGCCCCGCAGCACGCTCATGTAATAGGCAAACAGCTGCAGCGGTACGATCATCAACAGCGGCATGAAGACGCTTTCCAGCCGGGGCAAGCGCACCACGTAGTCCGCCGCACCCTCCGGCACCACGGCCTCCTCCTTGCACAGCAGAATCACCCGGGCACCCCGGGTCTTGACCTCCTTCACGTTGCTCAGGGTCTTTTCAAACACGTCGTCCTGGGTGGCCAGAGCAATCACCGGGGTACCCTCGGTGACCAACGAAATGGTGCCGTGCTTCAGCTCGCCCGCGGCGTAGGCCTCGCTGTGCACATAGCTGATCTCCTTCAGCTTCAGGCTGCCCTCCAGCGAGAGGGAGTAATCGAAGCCCCGGCCCATGAAGAACAGGTCGGTGCTGTTCATAAACTGGCTGGCCAGATACTGAATCTGATCGCAGTTTTTCAGCAGCGGCTGCTGCAGGGCGGGAGCCTTCTGCAGCTGCTCGGTCAGGTAGCCCACCTCATGCTCGTCCAGAGTACCCCGGGCCAGTGCCAGCCGCAGCGCCAGCAGGTACATCACCGCCAGCTGCACACTGTATGCCTTGGTGCTGGCCACCGCGATTTCCGGCCCTGCATGGGTATAGAGAGTCCAGTCCGCCGCGCGGGCGATGGAGGAGCCCACCACGTTTACCACGGCCAGGGTCTTTGCGCCCTTTTCCCTGGCCAGCTTCAGGGCCGCCAGGGTATCCAGCGTTTCGCCGCTCTGGCTGATGATGACCACCAGATCGCCCGGATGCAAAATGGGGTCGCTGTAACGGAATTCGCTGGCAATCTGGGTGAAGGCGGGCAGCCGGGCCATCTTTTCAATGGCCGTGCGTCCCACCATGCCCGCGTGCATGGCAGTGCCGCAGCCCACAATGTGAATACCGGTCAACCCCTTGAGATATTCGTCGGTCAGACCGCACTCGCTCAGATCGGGCAGACCGTTCTTGATGCGAGGGCCAATAGTGGCCTGCAAGGCCGCCTGCTGCTCGTGAATCTCCTTGAGCATGAAATGGGGGTAACCGCCCTTTTCCGCAGCCTCCATCTCCCACTGGGCCTCCAGCCGGGGCCGCTCCACCGGCTGGCCCAGCCGGTCAAACAGGCGGATGCTGTCCGGCTTCAGCTCCACCATATCCCCCTCTTCCAGGGCAATGTAGGTGCGGGTATGGCGCAGCAGCGCAGGGATGTCGCTGGCCAGGAAATTCTCGCCCTCGCCGCAGCCCACGATGAGCGGGCTGTCCTTCCGGGCACCGTAGATCACGCCCGGCCGGTCCCGGAACAGGATTGCCAAACCGTAGCTGCCCCGCACCTGGGCCAGAGTGCGGCGCATAGCGTCCAGCGGGTCGCCCTGGTAGTTGTGGTCCATCAGCTTGACCAGCACCTCACTGTCGGTCTCACTGCAGAATTCATATCCTTTGCGGACCAGATACTCCCTCAATTCGGCGTAGTTTTCAATGATGCCGTTGTGGACCAGGCTCACCCGGGCCGCGGAGTGAGGGTGACTGTTCACGTCGCTGGGCGCGCCGTGGGTAGCCCAGCGGGTATGACCGATGCCGCAGCCGCTGTCCGGCAGATGCATCCCGGCCAGCTTTTCCTCCAAAGCGCTCAGCCGGCCCTGGGCCTTGGCCACCCGGATGCCGTCCGGATAGCTGAGCGCCACGCCCGCCGAATCATAGCCCCGGTATTCCAGTTTATGAAGCCCTTCCAGCAGCACATTCAGGCTGCCAGTCTTTCCCGAATATCCAACGATGCCGCACATGGCGATCGCCTCCCTATGCAGAAAATATAAATTTTGTGTACGTTTTTGCAAAGCATGTGAATCAGTATAGCATATGCAGCAGTGATTTTCAATTTCATCCGCAAAATTTATATTTTCATACACAAATTTTCGACGCGTTCGCCCGGCCCTTGGGCAATATCCCCGTAAAATTGGCAAAACAAAAGCCGCCGCCCAAACGGGCGGCGGCTTTGCAGATGCTCAATCAGGCAAAAAGCAGAACTTACTTCAGCTCGATCTTGGCGCCGGCTTCTTCCAGCTTCTTCTTCATTTCCTCGGCGTCAGCCTTGGAAGCAGCTTCCTTCAGGGTCTTGGGAGCGTTGTCAACCAGCTCCTTGGCCTCCTTCAGGCCCAGACCGGTAGCTTCCTTAACAGCCTTGATAACGGCCATCTTGTTGGCGCCAACCTCAGCCAGCACAACGTCGAACTCGGTCTTCTCCTCAGCAGCGGGAGCAGCAGCGCCAGCAGCAGCGGGAGCGGCAGCAGCCACGGCGGAAACGCCGAACTCTTCGCAGTAGGTGTCGATCAGTTCCTTCAGCTCCAGAACGGTCAGCTCTTTAACAGCGTCAATGATTTTGGTGATTTTCTCAGAAGCCATTGTCATATACCTCCAATGTACTTAATTTCAAAATAATGTTCGTTCAGCGGCAGCGCTCAGGCGCACCGCACGGACGGGGATTTGCGTAACTTACGCAGCGGGCTCTTCCTCGCACTTGTCGGCGTAGGCCTGCATAGCAACAGCCAGACCGCTGAGGGTGCTGGTGAGAGCGCCGGCGAACATGGACAGCATGCCTTCGCGGTTGGGCAGCTTAGCGATAGCCTCAACCTCTTCCTTGGGCATAACAGCGCCTTCCATGTAACCGATCTTCACGCTGTAAGCGCCCTTGGAAGCCTCGGCGTACTTGCACAGGATGCGGGCAGCAGCCATGGGGTCCTCGTGGGCGATGGCGATGGCGGTGGTGCCTTCCAGCACTTCGCTCATAGCCTCCAGCTCGGTATCCTTCAGGGCCAGACGCAGCATGGTGTTCTTCACAACCGCATACTCAACGCCAGCCTCACGCAGCTCCTTACGCAGCTTGGTATCGTCGGCCACGTTGATGCCTTTGTAGTCAACGACCACACCGGCAACGGAAGCGGCGATCTTCTCCTTCAGAGCGGCAACATAAGCCTGCTTCTCGCTCAGAATTTTTGCACTGGGCATTTCGATTCACCTCGTTTCAAACCTTCGTAACTTCTACTTTGCACAAAAAGCCCCTTTCCCAGCTTGGCCGAGAAAGAGGCATAAACATACACAAGGCAAATTTACGCGGCTTCTCGGCAGGCGGGCGGGATGGCCTCTTATGCTCCTTATATCACATGAGCACCTGCTGTCTTAAAAACAGCATGAATAGTATACCGCAAAGCGCGCGGGTTTGTCAAGTGCTTTTTGCGATTTTTCCGCAAAAAAGCCGCCCCGCGTTTTGCGCGGGGCAGCGAACTGCTCACTCGCAGCCGTCAGGCTGTGATTAGCCGCCGAACTTGGCGCCGTTCATCTTGATGCCAGGGCCCATGGTGGTAGCCACGGTGGCGCTCTTGATGTACTGGCCCTTCGCAGCAGCGGGCTTAGCCTTCACGATGGCGTCCATCACGGTGCGCAGGTTCTCGCCCAGCTTCTCAGCGCCGAAGCTGGCCTTGCCCACGGGCACATGGATGATGTTCTGCTTGTCCAGACGGTACTCGATCTTACCGGCCTTGGCTTCGGTAACAGCACGGCCGATGTCGGGAGTAACGGTGCCGGCCTTGGGGTTGGGCATCAGACCACGGGGGCCCAGAACCTTACCCAGACGGCCAACCTGGCCCATCATGTCGGGGGTGGTAACCAGAACGTCGAAGTCAACGAAGCCTTCGTTCTGGATCTTGGCGATCAGGTCAGCGTCGCCAACCATCATCGCGCCGGCTTCCTCAGCGGCCTTGGCGGCATCGCCCTTGCAGATGGCGATAACGCGAACGTCGCGGCCGGTACCGTGAGGCAGCACAACAGCGCCGCGGACCTGCTGGTCAGCGTGGCGGCTGTCAACGCCCAGGCGGACGTGCAGCTCAACGGTCTCGTCAAACTTGGCCTTGGCGGTCTGGCAGCACAGAGCCAGAGCCTCGTCGGCCTCATACAGCTTAGAGCGGTCGATCAGCTTGGCGCTGTCGACATAGTGTTTACCATGTTTCATTACTTTTTCCTCCTGTGTGGTCTATCGGATTTAAGTTCCTCCCACGAATCCAGCGGGGTGATTACTCGGTTACGGTAACACCCATGCTGCGGCAGGTGCCGGCGATCATGCTGACAGCGCTTTCCAGGTTGGCAGCATTCAGGTCGGGCATCTTGGTCTTGGCGATCTCTTCCAGCTGAGCCTTGGTGATGGTGGCCACCTTGGTCTTGTTGGGAACGCCGGAACCGCTCTCGATGCCGCAGGCCTTCTTGATCAGCACGGGGGCCGGAGGAGTTTTGGTGATGAAGCTGAAGGAACGGTCAGCATACACGGTGATTACAACGGGGATGATGTAGCCCATGTCCTTCTGGGTACGCTCGTTGAATTCCTTGGTGAACGCCATGATGTTCACGCCGTGCTGGCCCAGAGCGGGACCAACAGGGGGAGCCGGAGTCGCTTTGCCGGCGGGGATCTGCAGCTTAATATAGCCAGTTACTTTTTGCGCCATTTTAAATGCACCTCCAAAATTTGTGGTAAGCTAGCGGGCCGGGTTTATCCGGCCCTCCCACGGGCACCGGCAACCGCCAGCGCCCTATAAAAACCGCATATAGCGGCTCTTACCATAAGGGTTTTTGCTGTCACAGGGGTTTGACCTGATCCAGCTCCAGTTCTGCGGGCGTTTCGCGCCCGAACATCGAGACCTTCACGCGCACCTTGCGATGCTCCATGTCGATCTCTTCCACGAGACCCACGAAGCCCTCCAGAGGACCAGCGTTGATCTCCACATTGTCGCCCACTTCGTAGTCCACAGTGGGCTCGGCCACGGTCTCCACGCCCAGCTTGTCCACCTCTGCCTGAGACAGGGGCACCGGCTTGGACGAGGGGCCCACGAAACCGGTCACACCGCGGCAGTTGCGTACGATGTACCAGCTTTCGTCGGTCATGACCATCTTCACCAGCACATAACCGGGGAAGATTTTGCGCTCGACCATGCGCTCCTTGCCGTCCTTGATTTCGGGTTCCATCATAACAGGAACCTTCACCTCATGGATCAGATCCTGCAGGCGGCGGTTGGCCACGATGGTCTCAAGGTTCTGTGCCACTTTGTTTTCATAACCGGAATAGGTATGCACAACATACCACATTGCCTGTTCTGCCATACGTTTACTCCCTTCCGCTTTTCAGGATGCGGCCGCTTACAAGCTTGCAGCGGCCTGCAGCACCAGATGCATGACCTCGCCGAACAGCAGGTCAAGCAGCAGGATGACGATGGCGGAAATGATCATAACCACCAGCACCACAATGCTGTTGTTGATGATCTGGCTCTTGGAGGGCCAAACCACCTTTTTCAGTTCGCTCTTGGTGTCGCGGAAGAACTTCCCGATCCCTTTGAACCAATTTTTGACTTTAGCAAAAAAACCGGGCTTCTTGGCAGTATTTTCAGCCATGGATGTTCCCGCCTTTCTTACTTGGTCTCGCGATGGACAGTATGCTTCTTGCAGAAACGGCAATACTTCTTCATCTCGAGCCGGTCAGGGCTGTTCTTCTTGTTCTTCATGGTGTTGTAGTTGCGCTGTTTGCACTCAGTGCAGGCCAGGGTGATTTTCACTCTCATTTGTCTTCGGCACCTCCATTTAACGGTTTGTTTAGCCTCCCTCGTGGTTGCAGGCCGTACCCTGAAAAAAGGCACAAAAAAATAAGCCTGCAAAATGAGGTGTAATCATCATAGCACATCCCGCCGGGGCCGTCAATACCAATCCCACAGATTTTTTTGCGGCGCGCCGCAAAGGCTTTTACCTTTTGCCCATAGCCTGCCAGGCATTTTTATGGTATTATTAGAGTACTTATGTGCAACCGCCTTTGACCGGCTTTTCCCGCTTGGTCAATGTGATTCGATTTGTGTTTATTTCCTTGGAGAGAGGAAGGTCTTTGCAGCTATGAACAAACTGAATGTTGCGCTGCTGTTCGGCGGCGTTTCCAGCGAACACGAGGTGAGCCGCGTTTCGGCCAGTACCATTGCCCGGGCGCTCAAGCCCTCCTCGTACCATCTTTACACCGTGGGCATCACCAAGGATGGCCGCTGGCTGTATTACTCCGGCCCCATTGAAAAAATAGCGGACGGCAGCTGGGAGCAGGACCCCTCCTGCGTGCCCTGCATGATCAGCCCGGACCGCTCGGACCATGGCCTGGTGCTCTGCCGCCACGACGGCACCTGGGCAGTGCTGCCCATGGACGTGGTGGTTCCCGCCCTGCACGGCAAGAACGGCGAGGACGGCACCATCCAGGGCCTGCTGGAGCTGGCGGGCATTCCCTACGTGGGCTGTGGCGTTCTGGCAAGCGCCGTCTGCATGGACAAAGCAGTGGCCAACACTCTGATGGACGCGGCGGGCATCGACCGCTGCGCCTGGGACTGGGCCAGCCGTTACGAGTGCGCTGATTTCGAGGCCCTGGAGGCCCGCCTGGCCGCAAAGCTGGGTTATCCCATCTTCGTGAAGCCCGCCAACGCGGGCAGCAGCGTGGGCATCAGCAAGGCGGCTGACAAGGCCGAGCTGGAGAAGGCCATCCAGGTGGCCCTGGCCGAGGACAACAAGGTGGTCTTCGAGCGCTTTGTGCAGGGCCAGGAGGTGGAGTGCGCGGTGATCGGCAACGAGGTCTGCGTTTCCACCCGCCCCGGTGAGATTCTGGCCAGCGAGGCTTTCTACACCTATGAGGATAAATATGTGCTGGGCACCAGCCGCACCGTGATCCCCGCTCATCTGAGCGAGGAGGTGCTGGACAAGGTGAAGGCCCAGGCGGAAAAGGCCTACCGCGCCCTGGGCTGTGAGGGTCTGGCCCGGGTGGACTTCTTCGTGGAGAACGGCGACACCATTCTGCTCAACGAGATCAATACCCTGCCCGGCTTCACCTCCATCAGCATGTACCCCAAGCTGATGGAAGATGCGGGCAAGCCCATCGACCATCTGCTGGATGAACTGGTCGCCCTTGCGCTGCAGCGCGCGGGGGTCCGCCATGGATAAGCGGCCCATCGGCGTGTTCGATTCCGGCATGGGCGGTCTCACGGCGGTGCGCCAGCTGCAGGCCATGCTGCCCGGCGAAAACATCGTCTACTTTGGCGACACCGGCCGGGTGCCCTATGGTACCCGCAGCCCGGAAACCATCCGCCAGTACGCCGAGCAGGACATCCGTTTTCTGCTCAGCCAGGACGTGAAATTCCTGCTGGCCGCCTGCGGTACAGTGAGCAGCACACTGCCGAAATCCTACACCGAAGCCCTGCCGGTGCCCTATGTGGGCGTGGTGGGCGCAGCGGTAAGTGCAGCGGCGGCCGCCACCAAAAACGGCCGCATCGGCGTGATTGCCACCCCGGCCACCATCCGCAGCCGCAGCTACGAGACCCGCATCCAGGGCATTCTGCCCGACGCTGAGATCTTCACCAAAAGCTGCCCCATGTTCGTGCCGCTGGTGGAGAACGGCTATGTGGGCCCCAACGACCCCATCACCACCGCCATCGCCCACGAGTATCTGGACGAGATCCGCGCCAAAGGAGTGGACACCCTGATCCTGGGCTGCACCCACTATCCCCTGATCGCTCACATCATTGCTCAGGTGATGGGCCCGGATGTGACCCTGATTGACGCGGGCCGGGAGGCCGCCCTCAAGACCCGGGATATGCTCACCCGGCTGGACCTTCTGGGCGACGGCGCCGCAAAGGGCGAAACCCGCTATTTTATGAGCGATTCTCCGGAGAGCTTCTCCGCGGCGGTCCGGCTGTTCATCGGCCCTCAGGGCGAGGGCACGGCCAGCCAGATCGCCATTGAGCAATATTGAACCCAAAAGGAGGTCCCCGCCAGTTTATGAACGAGGATTTTCTCATCCGCATCGACGGCCGGATGGAGCAGGCCGGTGAAACCGATTCGGTGGAGCTGATGACCCGCGGCAGCTTTGTGCGACGGGGCGGCAGCTTCTTCATCACCTATAAAGAGAGCGAGACCACCGGCTATGCCGGATGCACCACCACCGTGAAGGTGGCCGAAAATGCACAGAAGGTCACCATGCTGCGCTTCGGCCCCGCCGCCAGCCAGCTGGTGATTGAAAAAGGCACCCGCCATCTGTGCCACTACGAGACCGGTTACGGCTCCATGACCCTGGGCGTGGCCGCCGATGAGATCGAAAGCCGGCTGTCCGACGAGGGCGGCCAGGTGAAATTCAGCTACACGCTGGACGCCGACCAGGACATCGTACTCAGCCGCAACCTGGTAACCATCACCGTGAAGCGGGCCGAGCGTACGCCTCTTTGATTTGCTGTTCCCGGCGCGGCGCGCGCCTTCAAGTTTAAAAGGAAAGGAATACCGATCGATATGACCAATACGGAATACGAATCCATGATCGCCGAGATGAAGGAAACCTACAAGAACTACAATCCCCGCAAGAATGCGCTGGATGAGGCCCGCGCCCTGCTGACCCAGGCCGCTCAGGCTGCCATGGCCGCCGGTGAGCTGCCTCAGACCGATCTGCCCGACTTCATCGTGGAGATCCCCGGCGACGTGAAGAACGGCGACGTGGCCAGCAACCTGGCCATGGCCGGTGCCCGCGTCTTCAAAAAGGCTCCCCGTCAGATTGCCGACGCGATTCTGGCCCACCTGCCCAGCCTGGAGGGCAGCATCTTCTCCAAGGTAGAGGTGGCCGGTCCCGGCTTCATCAACCTGTTCCTGGCCCCCGGCTGGTTCTCCAGCGTGGTCTACGGCGCGACCCTGAACGAGCAGTACGGCCGTACCGACTTCGGCGAGGGCAAGAAGATCAATGTGGAGTTCGTTTCCGCCAACCCCACCGGCCCCATGCATCTGGGCAACGCCCGCGGCGGTGCGCTGGGCGACTGCCTGGCCGCTGTGATGGACTGGGCCGGTTACGATGTGACCCGTGAGTTCTACGTGAACGACGCGGGCAACCAGATTCAGAAGTTCGGCAAGAGCCTGTCCGCCCGTTACCTGCAGCACTTCAAGGGCGAGGAGGCCGTACCCTTCCCCGAGGACGGCTACCAGGGCGAGGACATCAAGGTGCTGGCCGCCGAGTTTGCCGCCATCGAGGGTGACAAGTACGTGGACGCTGACGAGGAGACCCGCAAGCAGGCCCTGATCAACTACGGCCTGCCCAAGAACATTGCCGGTCTGGAGCGCGACCTGGCCAAGTACCGCATCACCTACGACGTGTGGTTCCGCGAGAGCACCCTGCACGACTCCGGCGCGGTGCAGGCAGTGATCGACAAGCTGCTGGCCACCGGCGCCTGCTACAAGGCCGAGGACGGCGCCATCATGTACAAGAGCGCCCAGTACAGCGAGAAGTACGGCGCGGCCAACAAGCGCAAGGATGAGGACGAGGCCAAGGACGAGGTTCTGGTGCGCGCCAACGGCATTCCCACCTACTTCGCGGCGGACATCGCCTACCACTACAACAAGCTGGCCGTACGCGGCTTCGACAAGGCCATCGACATCTGGGGCGCCGACCACCACGGGCACGTGGCCCGCATGAAGGGCGCTATGGATGCCGTGGGCCTGAACGGTGAGGATCTGGACGTGATCCTGATGCAGCTGGTCAAGCTGGTGAAGGACGGCCAGCAGGTGCGCATGAGCAAGCGGACCGGTAAGGCCATCACCCTGACCGACCTGCTGGACGAGGTGCCCATCGATTCCGCCCGCTTCTTCTTCAACCTGCGCGAGGCAGGCAGCCAGATGGACTTCGACCTGGATCTGGCCGTGAAGGAGGACAGCGACAACCCGGTATACTACGTGCAGTACGCCCACGCCCGCATCTGCTCCATCGTGAAGAAGCTGGCCAGCGAGGGCATCTCCTACGAGGGCCACACCGCCTGGGCCGGTTACCAGTTCAGCGACCCCGCCGAGCTGGAGCTGATCCGTGCTGTGAGCGCCTTCCCCGCCGAGATCGTGACCAGCGCCAAGAACTACGAGCCCGCCCGCATCACCCGCTACGTGATTGATCTGGCCGGTTCCTTCCACAAGTTCTACAACGCCTGCCGCATCAAGGACGCAGAGCCCGCCGCCCGTCAGGCCCGTCTGGCTCTGTGCCTGGCCGTGAAGCAGGTCATCGCCAACGTGCTGACCATGTTCAAGGTCACCGTACCCGAGAGCATGTAAGCAACCGCCATTCTGCCAATAAGATGCAAACGGCCCGTTCCCCCAAAAGGAACGGGTCGTTCTTTTTCCACAGAAAGCAACGTGCATGCTATAATAAAGAAAAAGCGGTTTTCCGACTGGAAAGGAAGTGTGTGTATGCTTTGGTGCTCTCATTGCCAGTGCAACATACCAGATGACGCCCCGGCCTGCCCACAATGCGGCGGCCCCCTGGAGCCCGCACTCCGTGCGGAATGGGATTTTTCTCTCAAGGACCGGCCCGGTCACCATATGCCTCAGGACCCGGTTCATCTGGTCAATCTGCCGGATTATGCACTGGCCGGGATGCTGGCTGAACTCCTGGAGGACAACGGCATCCCCAGCTATCTGCGGGAGTCCGGCACGCTGGGACAGGCTTCCAGTATCTATCTGGGCACCTCTCTGCTGGGGTATGATCTGTATGTGGAGGCCAGCCAGCTGCAGGAAGCAAAGGCATGGGTGGACGCCTTCCTGAATGCGCCCGATGATACCTTGGAAGCTGCGGGTTCCGAATCTGCCGCCGATTGAGGTGCTGCTGTCTCTGCCAACGCTTTGGCCAGTCCACCAAAAATCTTTTTCCTGTTTTATGCAGATTGACAAATGCTGCAATTCTGATTCATAATAAAAACCAGGGTGTTTTGGAAGCCTTACGGCCCGCGCCCTGGTTTTTTCTGCGCCTTTTGCGCAGGTTCCATGAGATTATGTTAGGAGGAATCCCCTTATGCGTATGAAAGAAGGCAAGCTGGTGCTGATTGGCGCCGGTATGGTGGGCAGCGCCACTCTGAACGCCATCCTGGCCCAGAGCGTGGTCAGCGAGATCGTGGTGATCGACGCCAACGAAGACAAGGCTCTGGGCGAGGTGCTGGACGCTCTGCACACCACCTCTTTCGCCTATTCCACCAACACCACCATCCGGGTGGGCAGCTACGCCGACTGCGCGGACGCCTCCATCATCGTGATGACTGCCGGTCCCAGCATTCAGGCCGGTGACAACGACCGCCGGGTGCTGGCGGAAAAGAACATCGCCGTGATGGACGCGGTGATGGCCGAAATTACCCGCTACACCCGCAGTGCCGTTCTGATCGTGGTCACCAACCCGGTGGACCTGGTCACCTATTTTGCTCAGACCAAATACAACTACCCCGCCGACAAAATCTTCGGCACCGGCACCCTGCTGGACACCGCCCGCATGCGTCAGCTCATCGCCGCCCAGTGCAACGTGGACTCCAAGAATGTGCACGGTTACCTGCTGGGTGAGCACGGCGAGAGCGCCTTCATCCCCTGGAGCATGGTGAATGTGGCCGGTATTCCGGTGGACGAGCTGCCCCGCGCCTTTGGCCTGAGCGCCGCGCTGGACAAGGAAAAGATTCTGGCAGACACCAAGGCCGCCGGCCTGCGGGTGCTGAAGCTGAAGGGCTTCACCTCCAGCGGCATTGCCCAGAGCGTGGCCCGTCTGGTGCGCGCCATCGTGCTGAACGAGCGCTGCGTGCTGCCGGTAAGCTGCGTGCTGCAGGGCGAGTACGACCTGGAGCAGGTGGCCATGAGCGTACCCTGTGTGATCGGTGCAAACGGCCGCGAGCGGGTGCTGGAAGTGACCCTGCTGCCGGAAGAGCAGGATCAGCTGGCCGCCTGCTGCGAGAGCCTGCAGAAAATGCTGCTGCAGCTGGGCCTGTAATTTCTGCCTCGAAAACGACAAAAAGCGCATCCCGGATGGGATGCGCTTTTCTTGTTTTCGAAAGCCGGGCGGGTTTTCCACAAACCGGCCCGGAGATTGTTTAAAAGTAGCTGCGGATCTGGAACTTATCCACCTTTTCCACCTTTTCCTCGATGAGGGCGGTATGGTCCTCGTTCCAGTGCACCGGGATAGCCTCGTTGCGGGTCAGCCGCAGCAGCTCATCCACTCGCTTGGTCTCCTCGGCGGTGTACATCAGGTAGGACACGCCCTCCCGCTTGGCGCGGCCGGTACGGCCGATGCGGTGGGTGTAGTGCTCGTTGGCACCGGGCACGTCGTAGTTGATCACCGCGTCCACGTCGTCCACGTCGATGCCGCGGGCGGCCACATCGGTGGCCACCAGCACCGCAATGTTGCCCTCCCGGAAGCTGGCCATGATCTTGTTCCGGTCGCTCTGGGAAAGATCGCCGTGCAGGCAGTCCACCACAAAGTTCAGCCGGGCCAGCTGGTTGGTCAGGATGGCGGTGGTGAACTTGGTGTTGCAGAACACCATCACCCGCTTGTACTCGCCGGAGATGATGATCTGGGCCAGGTCCGCCAGCTTGTTGCGGCCGGTGGTCAGCAGCTTGTACTGGTGGATCTTGGGCTGGCTTTCCAGCACCGGCTGCACGCTGATCTCCTCGGCGTCCCGCTGGTAGAGCCAGCCGATGTCCATCACCTCGCGGCTGATGGTGGCACTGAACATGCACAGGCTCTTGCGGGCCTTCATGGAATCGATGATTCGGCGCACATCCTTGTAGAAGCCCATGTTCAGCATCTCGTCGGCCTCGTCCAGCACGATGCTGGTCACGCCGCTCACGTCGATGTTCTTGTGATGCATGTGGTCCATCAGGCGGCCCGGGGTGGCCACCACGATCTGGCAGCCCTTCTTCAGCTTCTCAGCCTGGCGCTGGATATTGGCGCCGCCGTATACGCAGACAATGCGCACCTTGGGCAGGAAGTGGGCCAGCTCGGTAAGCTCCTCGGCGATCTGCTGGGCCAGCTCACGGGTGGGGGCCAGGATCACCGCCTGGGGCTTGTTGCTCTCCGGATTGATCCGCTCAATGATGGGAATGCCGAAGGCGCAGGTCTTGCCGGTGCCGGTGGGAGCCTTGGCGATCACATCCTTGCCTGCCATCATCACCGGAATGGCCTTCTCCTGTACTTCGGTCATCTCGGTGAAGCCCATACGCTCCACGGCCTGCAGGATTTCGGGGCTGCATTTCAGCTCACTGTATAACATAGTTTATTTACTCCGTTTCGTATATTCCCGCCCGGTCCCGTGCGCAGGCGCGCACCACCGGCCGCGGGGGTTTTCTTTTTTGTGCATACAAAATTATTATAGCATGCCCGAAGCCGAAACGGAATAGCCCCTCAAGCCTCCTGCGCCGCCAGAACAGCGCGCTGCTGCCTCAGCGCCCGCACCAGCAAAAACAGTGCAATGACAATGGCCAGATAGTCCGCCGTGGTCTGGGTGAAGTTGATGCCATTCAAACCGAACAGCCGCCCCAGCACAAACAGCAGCGGGATAAAGAACACGCCCTGCCGGAACAGCGACAGCAACGTGGCCGGAACCGGCCGGTCCATCGCCTGCAGGCTGTTGATGGTCAGAAACAGCAGGCCCAGAACAGGGCCGGCCAGCGAGGTGGCCACCAGCATCGCGGCCCCGTATTCAATCACCTGTGCATCATCGATGAAGGCCCGGACCACACCCGGCGCAAACGCGATGTAGAACCCGCTGAGCAGCGTGCCGCACACCACCGTAAGTACCCCGCTGAACCGCAGGATGGCACCAAACCGCTTTGCTGCTCCTGCGCCGTGACAGTAGCCCAGCAGCGGCTGAATGCCGTTGGTAATGCCCATATGCACAAACACAATGAACATATACACCTTGGTCACGATGCCCATGGCGGCCACCGCGGTGTCCCCGTAGGGCACCAGCGCATTGTTCAGCAGCACGGTGGAAATACTCATCAGCGCCGAGTTGATGCCCGCGGGAATCCCAATGCTTACCACGCGCCGGGCAATGCGCCCGCAGCTCGCCAGATACCGGGGATGCATGGACAGCAGCGGACTTTTCCGGGTCAGATAGTAGATGTAATACACGCAGCCGAACACGTTGCCCAGCACCGTGGCAATGGCCGCGCCTGCAGTGCCCATATCCAGAGTCAGGATAAAGATCGGGTCCAGAATAATGTTGGCCACAGTACCGATCATACCGCCCAGCATGGAGGCGCTGGCCGCGCCCTCACCCCGTACCACATGGCCGAAGGCGTTGGCCAGCAGAATAAAGGGCGCACCCACCGCAATGTAAAACAGATAATCCCGGGAAAATTCCCAGGTGTCCGGCGTGCTGCCCAGGATACGCAGCAGCGGGTCCATGCCCAGCAGAATGGCCACCGCAGCCACCAGCCCCACAGCCAGCGCGCTGTAAAAACAGAAGGCGGAAGCCTCCTTGGCTCGCTTCTCCTCCTTCTGCCCCAGCAGAATGGAGATAACCGCGCTGCCGCCGATGCCGATGAGGTTGGCCACCGCCATGTACATCACGAACACCGCATTGGTCAGCGAGACCGCCGCCACCTGGCAGGCATCGTTGGTCTGGCCCACGAAAAAGGTATCGGCCATATTGTAGATCACCAGCACCAGCGACGAAATCACCGTGGGAATGGCCATGCGCAGCACCGCCTTTTTCACCGGCGTGCGCAGAAACAGCTCCTGATCGCTTTTCATTGATTTTCCCTCTTCCCTCTTTTGTTTGTTAGCAAACTATTTGCGGGTGCCGCGCCCTTTTTCGGGCGTCCCGCTTACAGGTTGGCCTGCATGCGGGCCAGAAAACGGCGCAGCTGGTTCAGCTCCTCCGGAGAGAACCCGCTCACCAGCTGCTGTTCCAGCTCCTGGCGGATGGCGGAATACCGCCGCTGCAATTCCCTGCCCGCCGGTTCCAGCTGCAGTGCCTTGCGGCGGCCATCCCGGGCATCGCTCACCCGACGGATCAGCCCTTTTTCCTCCATCAGGGCCAGCATCTTGGAGGCTGTGGCCCGGTTAATGGCAAACTCCTCCTCCACATCCCGCTGAAACACCGGCTCCTCCTGCTGCTCTTTATGGAACAGAAAATCAGTGACCCACATGTTCTGCAGGGTGCACTCCTGCAGCTTGCGCCGGTCGTAAAGCGAATGGATGCGCCGCAGAATCTGGTTATCCAGCTTTTTGATCTGAAGGCTCACATCCTGGTTCTGTGGATTTTGCTGCACGGTTCTTCCCTCCTATTTCGTTTGCTTGCAAATTAATTGTAGAGAGATGTGCCCGCCTTGTCAACCCTTTTCCTCTGCTGCACACAAAAAAGGCACGGCGTTTTTGTACAAAACGCCGTGCCGGGGATGCTCATTTGTATGCTCAGCCGGGCAACTGCTGGGCCGGAGCTGTGGGCTCGGGCTGCCGGTTCAGAATTTCCATGAACTCCTCGCCGGTAATGGTCTCCCGCTCCATCAGGAAGGCGGCCAGCTCATGCAGCTTGTCCACGTTGTCCTTCAGGATCTCCATGGCCTTGGCATGGGCGGATTTGATCAGCTCCAGAACCTCCTGGTCGATCTTCTCCGCGGTACCCTCGCTGCAGGCCAGCGAGGCGTCGCCGCCCAGGTACTGGCTGTTCACGGTGGCCAGGGCCATCATGTCGAATTCCTTGCTCATGCCCAACCGGGTGACCATATTTCGGGCCAGCCGGGTAGCCTGTTCGATGTCGTTGGAGGCGCCGCTGGTGTAGCTGCCGAAGATCAGCTCCTCGGCGGCACGGCCACCGGTGAAGGTGGCGATCTTGTTGAAGGCCTCCTCACGGCTCAGCAGGTTGGTCTCCTCCTCGGGCACCTGCAGGGTATAGCCCAGCGCGCCGGAGGTGCGGGGCACGATGGTGATCTTGGCCACCGGGGCGCTGTTGGTCTGCTTGGCCGCCACCAGCGCATGGCCGATTTCGTGGTAGGCCACAATCCGCTTTTCCTTGGGGTTGAGCACCTTGTTCTTACGCTGGTAGCCCGCGATCACGGTCTCCACCGCCTCCATCAGGTCACTCTGGTTCACAATGCGGCGGTTCTGCTTCACCGCCCGCAGCGCGGCCTCGTTCACCATATTGGCCAGCTCGGCGCCGGAAGCACCGCTGGTGGCCCGGGCAATGGCCATGAAGTCCACATTCTCGTCCACCATGACCTTTTTGGCGTGTACCTTCAGGATGGCAGCGCGGCCCTCCAGGTCCGGCAGCTCCACCGGAATGCGCCGGTCAAACCGGCCGGGGCGCAGCAGGGCTTTGTCCAGAGTCTCAGGCCGGTTGGTGGCCGCCAGGATGATAACACCCTTGCTGCCGTCAAAGCCGTCCATCTCGGTGAGCAGCTGGTTCAGAGTCTGCTCCCGCTCGTCGTTGCCGCCGCTGATGCCGGCCGCATTGTCACGGCTCTTGCCGATGGTGTCGATCTCGTCAATGAACACGATGCAGGGGGCCTTCTCCGCCGCCTGCTTGAACAGGTCGCGCACACGGGCCGCGCCCATGCCCACGAACATCTCCACAAACTCGGAACCGGCGATGCTGAAGAAGGGCACGCCCGCCTCACCGGCGACAGCCTTGGCCAGCAGGGTCTTACCGGTACCCGGAGGACCCACCAGCAGGGCACCCTTGGGCAGGGTGGCGCCGATGCTGTTGTACTTGCTTGGATTGTGCAGGAAGTCCACGATTTCAGCCAGGGCTTCCTTGGCCTCATCCTGCCCGGCCACGTCCGCGAAGGTCTTGCCGGTCTGGGCCTCCACATACACCTTGGCATTGGATTTGCCGAAGCTCATGGCATTGGGTCCGCCCATCCGCTTCATCATAAAGCGCATGAGCAGCTGGCCCAGCAGCACCATGAACAGCACCGGCAGCACCACGCTGAACAAAAGATTCATGATGGGCGAGGTCTTGGTAGGAATCACACCGCCGTATTCCACCTCGCCGCCTTCCGGGTTCTTGGCCTCCAGCAGCCGCTCCACCCGGTCCGGGTCATTGACCCACGCGGTCTGATAGATCCGCTCCTTGCCGTTTTCGTCCAGTGCCTGATAGGTGATGGTGCCGTTGGATGCATCCTCCTGCACCACGCTCACCTTGCCCTCTTCCAGATCGGTGACGAAGCGGTTGTAGCTCACCTCGGTCACCGAACCGCGCATGATGTTGGGGAACACCAGCGCATTGAGCAGAAGCAGGATCACCACCGCGGCCACGTAGTAATAGATCAGTGCCTTTTTAGGATTTTTGGGTCCTGTTGTTTTCATATTCACTCCGCCTTTTTCAAGTGGTATCGGTTCAATTCTACTATTCTAGGATACATTCCCGATATTAAGAATATATGAACGTTTCTAAAAGATTTCGCGTGCAATTCAGGGCAGCTCCACTTCCCCCAGTTCCAGGGGTGTTTCGCCATAGGGGTCCAGGGTAATTTGCAGGGTTTTGGTGTCCAGTTCTTCCGGGTCCACCTCCAAAATCAGCTCCACGTCGCCGATGCAGCCCACCGGCACACAGGACTCCTGTTCCAGGGTAATGCTCTCGTCCCAGGGGTCCCACACATCCACTGCATATTCGTACCCCTTCACCGGGCGCATGCCCAGGTTCCATGCCGCCACATAAACATCCTGGTCGCTGTTGTTGGTGAGCACGAAATGCAGGCGGTAATATTCGTAACCTTCCTGCGCGCCTTCCGGCTGCACCGGCTCGATCTGTACCCCATCCATGGAGGCATACCAGCCGGGAGCGGTGCCCAGCGCACTCAGATGCATGGCGCCCCAGACGCCGGTCCCCAGAATGGCCAGCACCAGCAGGCCCGCCAGTACCCAAAGGCCCATTCCCTTGCGGGTATCCTCAATCATCGCCGGTCACCTCCTGGTCAAACCGCACGGCCACTCCCGCTGCCTGTACGCTTTCGGTGTTGTAGTCCTCATTCTTTTCCAGCCAGTGCAGCCAGAGAGTTCCCTCGCTCACGGATTCCGGCACCAGGAAATATACCCAGCCCTCTTCCATACCGGTACCGCACAGCTCGTAGCCATTCAGTGCACGCATGGCCCATTCCGGGTGCTCCTGTTCCAGCTCGTAGCCGCCCAGGTTTGGGTAATATACGCCGCCGCTCTGCAGATAAAACGCCCCGTCGCAGTCCCAGGCGGCCTGGTTCATTGCGCCCAGGCTCACCGCCGCACGCACGATTTTTTCTCCCTGGGCAATGCCGGTGATCGGCCCCAGGTCCTCCCCCTGGCCGCTCACCTTCACGGCTCGCTGATACGGACCAAAGGAAAAGCTCTCATCCGCCTGGTACATGCTCTGCTGGGCATCCGGCACATAAACCGCATTCCGCCATTCCAGCTGACGGCCCCGCAGCCAGAAAAACGCCCCCTCTGCCAGCAGTACCACCAGCAGCACGGCGCAGATGGCCAGAGGCAGCAGCCGGGCTGCGCCTGCGCTTTTCTGCTCCGGGAGCTGGTTCGAAAAGCCGTCCGGCTCCTGCCAAGACTCTTGTTCCGGCATCTGTGCGTTCCAGGCATCATATTCCGGTGCGTTTCGCTTCATGGACCCTGCCTCCTGTTCCGGCATTCGCCCTGCCGGGGCGCGCCGGTTCTCGTTTTCTTTTATTATACCGGTTCGGGCAGTTTCTGTCAGCAAAAGGCAGAAAGAAAACGCCGCCGGATGTTTCCGGCGGCGTTTGATAAAGCGAGAAGTTTTGTTCTTACAGGGTGGAGATGTCGATCAGCTCCACGTCGTCCAGGGTAGCACCACTGCGCAGGGTCTCCACCAGCACCTTGGCGGTGTCGATGGCGGTCAGGCAGGGAACGCTCAGCTCCACAGCCTTGCGGCGCATCTTCACGCTGTCCAGATCCGGGTCACGGCCGTGATCGGAGGTGGAGATCACGTAGTCCACCAGGCCGCTTTCCAGCAGGTCCAGAATGTTGGGATGCTCGTCGCTGATGCGGCGCACGGTGTTGCAGGCGATCATGTTGCTGTTCAGGGTCTTGGCGGTACCGCTGGTGGCATAGAGCTTGTAGCCCATGTCCTTCAGCTGCCAGGCGGTGTCCAGAATCTCCAGCTTGTCCGCGTTCTTCACGGTGATCAGGCAGCAGCTGCCGCTGCGGGGCTTCTGGAACTTGTAGCCGGCGCCCACCAGGCCCTTCAGCAGCGCCTCACTGAAGGTGCGGGCGATGCCCAGCACCTCGCCGGTGCTCTTCATCTCGGGTCCCAACTGGGTGTCCACGCCGTGCAGCTTCTCAAAGCTGAACACGGGTACCTTGACGGCCACATAGGGAGCGTCGGGACGGATGCCGGTGCCCCAGCCCATATCCTTCAGCTTCTCACCCAGCATGCAGCGCACGGCCAGCTCCACCATGGGAACGCCGGTCACCTTGCTGATGTAGGGCACGGTACGGCTGGAACGGGGGTTCACCTCAATGACGTAAACCTGGTTGTTGTACACCACATACTGGATGTTCACCAGGCCTACCACCTTCAGCTCACGGGCCAGACGGCCGGTGTATTCCACCAGCATCTGTTTGATGCGGAGAGACAGGGTGCGGGGCGGGTAGACGCTGATGGAGTCGCCGGAATGGATGCCGGCGCGCTCCACGTGCTCCATCATGCCGGGGATCAGGTAATCCTCGCCGTCGCAGATGGCGTCCACCTCACACTCGGTGCCCATCAGGTACTTGTCCACCAGAACCGGGTTCTCCATATCGGTGTGCTCGGCGATGATGGCCATGTACTCGGTCACGTCGTCCGGGCCGTAGGCGATGATCATGTTCTGACCGCCCAGCACATAGCTGGGACGCAGCAGAACCGGGTAGCCCAGCTCGCTGCCCGCGGCCAGGGCCTGCTCGGTGGTGAAGACGGTGTGTCCCTTCGGGCGGGGAATGCCGCAGCGCTCCAGCAGCTCGTCGAAGCGCTCACGGTCCTCGGCCTCGTCAATGGCGTCCGCCGGGGTACCCAGCAGCTTCACGCCCAGCTCGGTCAGGTGCTTGGTGAGCTTGATGGCAGTCTGGCCGCCGAACTGAACCACGCAGGCCCAGGGCTTCTCGGTCTCCAGGATGTTCTCCACACTCTCGGGGTCCAGCGGATCAAAGTACAACCGGTCGCCGGTGTCGAAGTCGGTGGAAACGGTCTCGGGGTTGTTGTTGGCGATCACGGCCTCGTAGCCGAACTTCTTCAGGGTCCACACGCAGTGCACGCTGCAGTAGTCGAACTCGATGCCCTGGCCGATGCGGATGGGGCCGGAACCGAATACCAGCACCTTCTTCTTGTCGGTGGGATGGTCGGCGATGAACTGAGCGGCCTCGTTCTCCTCGTCAAAGCTGGAGTAGAAGTAGGGGGTGCGGGCGGCAAACTCGGCGGCGCAGGTATCTACCATCTTGAAGCCGGCGCGCAGACGGGCGGGCAGCTCGGTGCAGCCGCTGATGCGCTTGATGGCCTTGTCGGTGAAGCCCTGGCGCTTGGCCAGCTTGTACAGCTCCATGCTCATCTCACCGGCGGCCAGACGCTTCTCGGTGTCGGCCAGCTTGGCAAGCTTGGACAGGAACCAGTAGTCGATCTTGGTGGCGGCGTAGATCTCCTCGAAATCGAAGCCGCGCTTGATGGCCTCGAACACCACGAAGCTGCGGTCGGAGTCGCAGACGTGCAGCTTTGCGCGAATCTCCTCGTCGGTGCACTCGGCCAGGTGAGGCAGGTCCATGGTATCCAGGCCCAGCTCGATGGAGCGAACCGCCTTCATCAGAGCCTCCTCAAAGCTCTGACCGATGGCCATGACCTCACCGGTGGCCATCATCTGGGTGCCCAGGTCCTTCTTGGCGTAAACGAACTTATCGAAGGGCCACTTGGGGAACTTGACCACACAGTAGTCCAGCGCGGGCTCGAAGCAGGCGCAGGTCTGGCCGGTGATGTCGTTGGTGATCTCGTCCAGGCTGTAGCCGATGGCAATCTTGGTGGCAACCTTGGCGATGGGGTAACCGGTGGCCTTGGAGGCCAGCGCGGAGGAGCGGCTCACGCGGGGGTTTACCTCGATGACCGCGTACTCGAAGCTGTCCGGCTTCAGGGCGAACTGGCAGTTGCAGCCGCCCTCGATGCCCAGCTCGGTGATGATGCGCAGCGCGGAAGAGCGCAGCATCTGATACTCTTTGTCGGACAAGGTCTGGCTGGGAGCCACAACGATGGAGTCGCCGGTGTGCACGCCCACGGGGTCGAAGTTCTCCATGTTGCATACGGTGATCACGTTGCCCTTGCCGTCGCGCATCACTTCGTATTCGATCTCTTTCCAGCCGGCGATGCACTTCTCGATCAGCACCTGATGGATGGGAGACAGGCGCAGACCGTTGGTGCCGATCTCGCGCAGCTGGGCCTCGTCCTCACAGATGCCGCCGCCGGTGCCGCCCATGGTGAAGGCGGGGCGCACGATCACGGGGTAGTCGATCTCCTTGGCAAAAGCCAGGGCATCGTCCAGGTTCTCCACCACCTTGCTGGGGATGCAGGGCTCGCCCAGCTTCTCCATGGTGTCCTTGAACAGCTGACGGTCCTCGGCCCGGTCGATGGTCTCGGGCTTGCAGCCCAGCAGACGCACGCCCTCGGCCTCCAGGAAGCCTTCCCGGGCCAGGGTCATGGCCATGTTCAGGCCGGTCTGGCCGCCCAGGTTGGGCAGGATGGAGTCCGGCTTTTCCTTCTGGATGATGCGCTTGATGACCTCGGGGGTCATGGGCTCCACATACACCCGGTCGGCGATGTTGGGGTCGGTCATGATGGTGGCGGGGTTGGAGTTCACCAGCACCACCTCGATGCCCTCGGCCTTCAGCGCGCGGCAGGCCTGGGTGCCGGAGTAGTCGAACTCGGCCGCCTGGCCGATGATGATGGGGCCGGAGCCGATCACCAGAACTTTTTTAATGCTCGTATCCTTTGGCATGGCTCAGCAGCCTCCCTTCATCATGTCCACAAATTCATCAAACAGGTAGTCGGTATCCTTGGGGCCGCCGCAGGCTTCCGGGTGGAACTGCACGGTGAAGCAGTCCATATTGTTGTAGCGGATGCCTTCCACGGTGCCGTCGTTGGCGTTCACATGGCTCACCTCGCCCAGGGATTTGTCCAGGCTGTCGCCCACCACAGCGTAACCGTGGTTCTGGCTGGTGATGTAGGTGCGGCCGTGGGCCAGGTCAGTAACCGGCTGGTTCACACCGCGGTGACCGTATTTCAGCTTTTCGGTCTTGGCGCCCTGGGCCAGCGCCATCAGCTGGTGGCCCAGGCAGATGCCGAAGATGGGCAGGCCCAGCTTGGCGATCTCCTTCAGGTTCTCAATGATCTCCACGTTTTCCGCCGGGTCGCCGGGGCCGTTGGAGAGCATGATGCCGTCCAGGCCCATCTCCTTGAGCTGGCTGGCGGTGGTGGTGGCGGGCACAACGCTCACCTTGCAGTCCCGCTTGACCAGGCTGCGCTGGATGTTGTTCTTGCAGCCGAAGTCGAACAGGGCTACATGGTACTTGCCGTCCTCGTTGAGCACAGTGGTCTCGGTGCGGGTCACGTTGGCCACAGCCTCGGTCACGTTGTACTCCCGGATGGCCTTCATCAGGGCCTCGTCCGCCAGGGCCTCCTCGGCGGTGGCGTACTCGGTCGTGAGCGCGCCGTTCATGACGCCGCTCTCACGCAGCAGGCGCACCAGGCTGCGGGTGTCGATGCCCGCCAGGCCGATGATGTTCTGCTCCTTCAGGTACTGATCCAGAGTCTTCTTGCAGCGGAAGTTGCTGGGCGCGTCGCACAGCTCGCGCACGATATAGCCAAAGGCCCAGATGCGGCCGGACTCCGCGTCCTCGCCGTTGATGCCGTAGTTGCCCACCAGAGGATAGCTCTGGGTGATGATCTGACCGTAGTAGCTGGGGTCGGTCAGGGTCTCTTCGTAGCCCACCATGCCGGTGTTGAACACCACCTCACCCACGCGGGTGCCGGTAGCGCCGAACTGCTGGCCTTCCAGCACGGTTCCGTTGGCCAAAACCAAAAATGTTTTCAAGGCTCTAATCCCTCGCTTTCAGCGTTGTTGCAAAATGGTCGCCCTTGCGTGACAAAGGCCGGCCCGGCCGGGCAAAAAAGCACCCGGTCGGGCTCAGAAAAGTGATCACAGGGTCTGCTTTGCCTGCTCCTTCATCTTGCGGCTGCCCAGGTGCACCAGAGGCAGCTTGCCCTCCTTGCAGATGGGGCACTCCTCGGGCAGGTAGTTGGGCAGGTCCAGCTTGGCAGCGCTGGCCAGGATGGGAATGGGAGAGGGAGCGTCGGCCTTGGTGCGGTCCACTACGCAAACGATGCCCAGGCACTCGCCGCCGGCCTCTTCGATCACGCGCTTGGTCTCCAGGCTGGAGATACCGGTGGTCACCACGTCCTCAGCGATGATGCACTTCTCGCCGGGCTTGATGGCGAAGCGCTTCAGGGTCATCACATTGTCCACACGCTCGGTGAAGATGGCGCGCTTGCCCAGCTGGCGGCCCAGCTCGTAGGCGTACACGATGCCGCCCATGGCGGGTCCGACGATCACGTCAATGTCCATATCCTTCAGTTTCTCGGCCACGTTCGCCATCACCTTGGCGCACTGGTCGGGGTACTGCTGCAGGAAAGCCATCTGGCAGTAGGCGCTGGAATGGCGGCCGCTGCTCAGCAGGAAGTGGCCCTCCAGAAAGGCTTCGCACTCTTTCAAGATCTCGATGGTGTTGTTCATGGTAACCTCTCCTCTACTCTGTCTGAAAACAATTGATAACTGTTCTGTCCCCGGCAATTTTTATACCATGAGTTTTAAAGCGCTCAACTTTTACACAAGGCTGCCGTTCAAAAATTGGATGCCTTTGCGCGATGAACGCAAAAGCCGCCAATGTTACACCCGGGCGCAGCCGCGGATCTCGTCCAGGGTCTCTACCCCGTGTGCCTCCATCCAGGCGGCGATCTCATCGGTGATGGTCTCGCAGGCGCGGGGATTCATGAAGTTCGCGGTGCCCACCTGCACGGCGGTGGCGCCTGCCATGATGAACTCCAGCGCGTCGGCGCCGGTCAGGATGCCGCCCAGACCGATCACCGGCACATTCACCGCGCCGCAGACCTGGTAGACCATGCGCAGAGCGATGGGCTTGATGGCCGGGCCGGACAGACCCGCAAAAATATTGTTGAACACCGGGCGGCGCTTTTCCAGATCAATGGCGCAGGCCTGGAAGGTGTTCACCAGGCTCAGCGCATCCGCGCCCGCCTCCACGCAGGCGGCGGCCATCTGGCAGATGTCCTCAGCCTGGGGGCTCAGCTTCACGATCAGGGGCTTTTTGCAGACCGCACGCACACGGCTGACCACCTCTTTGGCGCTCTCGGCCTTGATGCCGTAGGCGATGCCGCCCTGCTTCACGTTGGGGCAGCTGATGTTCAGCTCCACAAAATCCACGCTGGTGGGGTTGAGCAGCTCGGCGCCCTTCTCGTAGTCCTCGATGCAGCCGCCGCCCAGGTTGGCCCAGATGGTGGTGCCCAGGGTTTCCATCACCGGCAGCTCATGGTCGATGAAGTGCTGCACACCGGGGTTCTGCAGGCCGATGGAGTTGATCAGTCCGCTGGGGGTTTCCAGCAGGCGCTCGCCCTGGTTGCCCGCCTTGGGGATCAGGGTGATGCCCTTGCCGCTGATGCCGCCCAACTTTTTCAGATCCACCATGCCGGCGTATTCCTCGCCGAAGCCGAAGGTGCCGGACGCACCCACCACCGGGCCGGCCATTTCCTTGCCCAGCAGGTTTACCTTCAGGGATACGCTCATGCGCCGAACACCTCCTTGGAATCAAATACGGGGCCTTCCTTGCACACGCACTTGCCGCCGGTCTCGGTGTGGCAGGTGCAGCCCAGGCAGGCGCCGATGCCGCAGGCCATCTTGCGCTCCAGGCTCACGATGCAGCGGGTGCCCACAGCGTCGCAGAGCTTGGCCACCGCCCGCATCATGGGCTCGGGACCGCAGCAGAGCACCAGGTCGTACTCCTCGGGCTTGAGCAGCTGAGTCACAAAGCCATGGAAGCCGAAGCGGCCGCTGTCGGTGGCCAGCTGGACCTTGCCGCACACCTGGGTGAAGCGGTCCATGCCATAGGGCTCGTCCCGGAAGCCGCAGAAGTAGTCGGCCTTGGTGCCCGCCTCGCACAGCTCCTTGGCCAGCTGGTACAGGGGGGCGGTACCGATGCCGCCGCCCACCAGGGCCACCCGCTTGCCCGCGGCCTCAGCCACATTGAAGCCGTTACCCGCAGGGCCCACCAGGCTCAGGGTGTCGCCGGGGACCAGAGCCGCCAGCTTTTCGGTGCCCTTGCCCCGCACCTCGTACAGGAAGTCCAGGGTGGCCAGCTCGGGGTCATAGGAGTGCACGCTGATGGGGCGGCTCAGCACCGGGGCCACATCCGCGGGCCAGCAGCGCAGCATGAAGAACTGGCCGGCTTTGGGGGCCTTGTCCCGCCGGGGCCAGCTCACGGTCATCAGGCGGATGGTATCGGTCAGGCGCTGGTGCTCCAGAACCTTTACATCACAGGCGATCACAGGCATTCTTGATGGCCTCCTTCATGTTTACACACTCGTTGTAGGCAGCCTGGGCGAATTCCACGCCGGGCTGCTTCTTGTAAGCCAGCAGGATACCACGGCTGGAGTTCACCACGCCGCCGTTGCCTGCGCTCAGGTACTGGGCGATGTCCTCGGCGGTGCCGCCCTGGGCGCCGTAGCCGGGGATCAGGAAGAAGCTGTCCTTATAGCGGGCGCGGATCTCGGCCGCCTCCTCGATGTGGGTGCCGCCGATGACCAGGCCCAGGCTGGAGTAGCCGTGCTCGCCCATGCAGCTCTTGCCCATGGCGTTCAGCTTGTCGCCAACCATATCGTATACGTGGCGGCCGTCGGCCAGCTTCTCATACTCAAAGTCCTTGGCGCCGGGGTTGGAGGTGCGCACCAGTACGAACACGCCCTTGCCCTTCTCTTCCACAAACGGCATATAGGGCTTGATGGAATCCAGGCCCATGTAGGGGGCCAGGGTGATGAAGTCGGCCTCGAAATCACCCTCGAAGTGGGCCTTGGCGTACATCTCGGCGGTCTTGGCGATGTCGCCGCGCTTGATATCGGCGATCACCGGCACGCCGGTAGCCTTCACGTAGTCCAGGGTCTTCTTGTAGGCATTCAGGCCGTCCAGACCCAGGCTCTCGTAGTAAGCGATCTGCACCTTGAAGCAGCCTGCCACAGACTTGGTGGCGTCCACAATGGCCTGGTTGAAGCGCACGATGTTCTCACCGGCAGTGAGCTCAGCCTTGGCAAAGCCCTCCGGCAGATAGGAAAAATCGGTGTCCAGTCCCACGCACACCGGGCCGCGGGCAGCAACAGCTTCGTACAGTTTGTCCATGTTGGTCATTGTGAACCTCTCCTTTTCATCTTCTTCATCTTTGGTCCGGCAAAAGCCGGTTTTTGTTTGGTGTTCAAGTGCGAGGATTCTCTTCCTCTATTATAAAGGATGGCGGCGGTTTTCGCCAGATTCAGCGCCGGTAGGTTACGCGGCCGCCCCGGATGGTCAGATCCACCCGGCCATAGAGCGTTACGCCGTCGAAGGGGGTGTTGTGGCTCTTGGAGTGCATGGCAGCGGCATCCACCACATAGGGGGTATCCAGCTCCACCAGGGTCAGGTCAGCATCCATGCCCACCTGGATGGCGCCCTTGCCTGCAAGGCCCAGGATTGCCGCCGGGAAGCGGCTCATCAGCGCCTCCAGGTAGTACAGGTCCAGGCCCTGTTCCCGGCACAGTTTGGTGTAGCACACACCGAAGGCGGTTTCCAGCCCGATCATGCCCGCCGCGCCGTTTGCCTTGTCCTCGGCAGAGTGGGGAGCGTGGTCGGTGGCGATGGCGTCCACCACGCCGGTGCGGATGGCCTCCACCAGAGCCTCCACGTCCTCCGCCTGGCGGATGGGCGGATTCACCCGGTAGTCGGTATCCGCAAACCACAGGTGGTGGGGAGTCACCTCACAGGTGACCGGCACGCCCCGGCGCTTCGCGTCGCCGATGGCGGCCACGGCTTCCTTGGTGCTCACATGGCACATATGCAGCCGGGTGCCGTAATACTCGCTCAGGTGCAGGTTGCGCACCGTCTCGATGTTCTCGGCCAGGCGGTAATCCCATTTGGAGATCTCCATGTCCTCAGCGTGGCTCATCAGCACCAGATCCCGCTGGGCGCAGATGGCAAAGGCCTTGGCCATCACCTCATTGTTCTGCACGCCCTTGCCGTCCTCGGTAATGAAGCGCAGATCCTCGGGCAGGCTCTTCAGATGGTCCAGGGTGTGGCCGTCGAAGTTCTCGGTGATGGAGATGGTCTGATTGGCTCCGCAGATGCCCAGGCGCTCGGCCTCGTCCATCACGGCGTGGGCCTGCGCGGCGCTGGAGCACACCGGCTTTGTGTTGGGCATCAGGTTCACGAAGGTGTAACCGCCCGCGGCTGCGGCCGCGCTGCCGGTGGCGATGTCCTCCTTGTATTCAAAGCCCGGGGTGCGCCAGTGGCAGTGCAGATCTATGAAGCCGGGCAGCAGGGTGCGGCCGGCGGCGTCGATCACCTCTTCCCCGTGGGCGGGCATATCCTGCATCAGGCCCGCGATCTTGCCGTTCCGGATCAGCACATCCACCCGGGTCCCGTCCGACAGTTTTGCGTTTTTGATCAGCATCAAAGCGCCTCCTCTCAGCGAAAAAAGCTTAAAAAAAATGACTCTTCCCGAAAAAGGAAAAGTCAAACAAAGACCCCATGCGCCAGCAAGAAGAATACCGAAGCCAGAACAAATGCAACCTGCTTGCCGATCATCTTGCTCATGGTTTCGCCTCCTTGCCGCCGGGTCAATTTAAATCGTCTGATTCTACCACAGTTCGCACGGCTTGTCAAGACAATTGTCATATTCTGCCGGATGAAAAGGGCGGCTTCCAAACCGGAAGCCGCCCTCTACATTCAGGAAGCCTGTTCCTTCGGTGCGCCGATCTGGCGCAGCGCCTTGCGGAACTGGAAACTGAACAGAATCACCGTGAAGGTCACGGCCAGTGCATCCGCCACCGGCTCAGCCATATAGACCGCCATGGTCTTGTCGGCCGGGAAAAGCCGGGGCATCAGATAGATCAGCGGCACCAGCAGCACGAACTTGCGGGTCACCGCCACCGCGATGGAGGCTTTGGCGTAGCCCAGCGAGGTGAAGGTCATCTGGCAGGCGATCTGCGCACCGAATACCAGCAGCACCGCGCAGTAGCAGCGGATGGCCGGTACCGCGAAGGCAATCAGCTCCTGGTCCGAGGTGAACACCCCGGCAAAGGTCTGGGGGAACAGCATCAGAAACGCCCACAGCACCACCGAGTAGGTCAGACTGGTGCGCAGCAGAAGGAAATATGCCTTCTTCACCCGGTCGGCGTTGCCCGCACCGTAGTTGAAGCTCACGATGGGCTGCGCGCCCTGCCCCAGTCCCTGCAGCGGCAGCAGTGCAAACTGCATTACACTGGTGAGAATGGTCATGGCGCCCACCGCCAGATCGCCGCCGTATTCCCGCAGCGAGGTGTTGAAGCACACCGAGATCACACTCTCGCTGGCCTGCATGATGAAGGTGGCCAGACCCAGCGCCACACAGGGCAGGATCACCGCCGGGCGCAGAATCATGTTCCGGGGCCGGATGCGCCAGATGGTGCGCTTGCCCAGCAAAAAGCTTACCACCCATGCGCAGCTCACCGCCTGGCTCAGCACGGTGGCCAGGGCCGCGCCCCGCACACCCATAGAGAAGCCGAAGATGAAGATGGGGTCCAGCACAATGTTGCATACCGCGCCAATCAACACCGACAGCATAGCCGTTTTGGAAAAGCCCTGGGCGATGATAAAGGAGTTCATGCCCAGCGTGAGCTGTACGAACACGGTGCCCAGCGCGTAGATGTCCATGTAGGCGGTGGCGTAACCGATGGTGTTCTCGGTGGCGCCGAAGGCCATCAGGATCGGCCGGTTGAACACCAGCAGCACCCCGGTGAGCACCGCCGACACAATCAGCAGCAGACAGAAACAGTTGCCCAGCGCCTGCTCGGCAGACCTGTTGTCCCCCCGGCCCATGGCGATGGAGGCCCGGGGCGCGCCGCCCGCGCCCGCCAGCATGGCAAAGGCGGACACGATCATGATCACCGGCATGCACACGCCCATACCGGTGAGGGCATAGGCCCCCTCGCCGGGGATGTGGCCGATGTAGATGCGATCCACCAGATTGTACAGCATGTTGATCAGCTGGGCCACCACCGCCGGGGCAGCCATCTTCACCAGCAGCCGGCCCACCGGCTGAGTCCCCAGCTGGCTCTTATCCTCATTCATTCCCGTTGCCTCCCTTTTTCCGAAAGATTCTTCACGATCCGCCCGTACAGGGCGGCAAAGCACTCAGCGTCCTGGGGAGAAAAATCCCGGAAGGCCTGCTCCCAGAAGGTCTGCTGGGCTTCCAGCAGCTGGGGCAGCAGCTGCCCCGCCGCCTCGGTCAGGCTCAGGCGCACCCGCCGCCGGTCCTCGGCATCCTGGCTGCGTACCAGAAGGCCCTTGCCCATCAACACCTCCACCGCCTGGGACACATTGCTCTTGGGCAGCCCCCGCAGAGCCACAATGTCCCGGGCGGTATCCCGGCCGGGGTTGTTGTGCAGAAAGACCAGAATGTCGAATTCCATCTGAGAAATGCCCACCCTGCGGCAGACTGCCCGGCGCTGGGCATCATAAAAGCGGGTGATTACCCGCAGGCCGTTCACAAGCTCCATGTGGTTGTTCACAGCCCCTCGCCCCTTTCCGTTTTTGTTCGTTTAACAAATTGTTTGTTTTTATAACTATTTGCCATTATACTCCTTTTCCATGGCAAGTCAACACCCCCGGGCAACGGGAACCTTACGTTCCTCTGCCCGAGGGTGTCTTTTGTTTATTCTTGCTGTTGTTTGCGCAGGCGCCGGTAAAACAGCCACGCCCCCAGCGGGAACAGTGCTGCCGCGCCTACTGCAGCCCGCAGCGCTGTCTGCTGAGAAAAGCCCGCCGCCAGCAGGGCATCCGCCCCAACACCGGTAAGCCAGCCACTCAGCGAAGCGCCCAGGTCACCTCCGGCGCTGAGCAGCGCAAACATGGAAGCTCCGGCCAGCGGCATCTTCCGGGATGCCACCACCAGCGTGCCCGGCCACAGCCCCGCCACAAACAGACCGGTGGCAGCACAGGCCACCACCGCTGCCGCAGGCAAAGCAGCTGCCGTCAGGTAGCAGCCCGCAGCCAGCAGAGCACTGGCCCCCAGCACCCGGGGTAAATCCCACCGGTCGCCCCAGAGCCCCAGCAGGGTGCGGCCCAGACCCATCATCAGGGCAAAGCCGCACATGCCCGCCACGTCGCCGAACAGCTTTGGAATGCCCAGACCCAGGTCCAAAAAGGAAGAAACATACTGAGCCATGGTGACCTCTGCCGCCGCCCCGAATACAATGGCACCCAGCGCCAGCCAGAACACCCGCTGCCGGGCCAGACCCCGGATGGGCAGTGTTTCCTCCGGCGGCTTGTGATTCAGCGGCGCACGCAGAAACAGCAGCAGGTCCGCCGCGGGCAGCAGCATCCACCCCAGCACAATGGCCTGCCAGGGCACGCCCAGCGCCAGCGCGGCGGTGGTCACCAGCACCGTTGCTGCCTGCCCCCAGCAGTACATGGAATGAAGCAGCGCCATGGCCCGGGTCTTTTCCTCGCCGGGCAATGCGTCCACAATGGGGCTGAGCAGCAGCTCCAGCAATCCCCCCGCGCCGGAGAAGATCACCGTGCCCGCAAAAAAGCCCACCAGCGGATGAGCCGAGAACAGCAGCGGCGCGGCGGCGAACACGCCCAGCCCCACCAGACTCAGCACCCCGGCCCCCAGCACAAAGGGCCGAAATCCGTGCCGGTCCACCGCCTTGCTGAATGCTACGTCCGCCCCCACCTGGGTCACAAAATTGGTGAGCACCAGAAAGCCCAGTGCCCCATAGCTCAGCCCGTATTCCCGCAGCAGCACCGCAAACAGCACCGGCGTCAGGTTGATCAGCGCCGCCTGGGTGATGCTGCCCAGGTAGCAGGCATACACCGTGGTTTTATAACTGCGCATTCCCTCGTCTCCTTTCCTGCGGCTCCCGCAGGCCGCCGCCCGGGTATAAAAGATCCATGGCAAGGCGGGTCAGCCCGGCCAGATAGTCCTGCCGGTATTCCCGGGAAATATGCACCCGGGGCACCGCCTGGGTGGGCAAATACCGCCCACAGGCCTGCTCCAGCTGTCCGCCGCTTTGCAGGTATGGTGTTTCGTAGACCACCAGCTCCTCCGGATTCAAAAACACACAGGCGCTGGCCGCCAGCCGGGCAAAGTAGTCCACCGGGTCCACTCCCGTAAGCCCTCGCAGCGCCGCCTGCTGCATGGTTTCCTCGCCCCGGCCGGGCAGGTAGCCCACCTCGCCCACCAGGCCCGCAAATCCGCTCAGCGGCTTGCCGTGCACCAGCACGCCGCAGCCGGGGCCGTTTTCAGAAAGGTGAAGGCAGACTGCGCTTTCTCGATCCAGCCAGCCCCGTCGGGCCGCCATCCCATAGACCGCCGCCCGCATATTATTTTCCACTGCGGCGGGCAGGCCGCTGGCCGCTTCCAGTTCCGCCTGCAGTTCCCGCCCTGCCAGCTCGTCGTACCGGTCGATGTAGAGCACCCGGCCCTCGGCCACGCCGCCGGGCACACCCACCGCCAGCGCTGCCAGCGCAGGATAGGCCCGGCGCAGCCTCTCGGTCACCGCCAGAATGGTGGACACATAACCGCCCTCCTCCGGCCCGCAGCTGCCGGAGCACACCGGATTGCCCAGCGCGTCCGCCACCGCCCAGCAGAGGGTGCCGTCCTCAAAAAAGAGGGTAAGCGCGTAGGCGCTGGCCTCATTGAAGCGGTAGCGCATGGGCCGGCGCCCGCCGGCGCCCGTTTCCAGCCCGGCCTCCAGCACCACGCCCTGCTCCACCAGCTCGTCCACCAGCTTGCCCACGGTGGGAAAGCTCAGCCCGCAGGCCTCCGCCAGCTCCTGCTTGGTGACCACCCGGCCCTGCCGCAGCACCTGGATCACCTGCCGCTCGTTTGCACTTTTTACCGCCCGGGTAAACATGCGGCCTCTCTCCTCTCATTTTTAAAACAATTTTAAAATATAGTTAAATAATATTCCATTCTGCCGCCCTTGTCAAGAAAAACTGATATTGATAAAAGAAAAGTCCCGGCCAAGGCCGGGGCTTTCCTGCTCTTTTTTCAGTATTCTATGGTGGCCTGGTTGTGGTTCACCGCCGGTTCCTGCCGCATGCTCTCCACATAATCGGCATAAAAGGCGCCGGACTCCTGCCACACATCAAACATCGGGTCCTCCCGGTCATAGCGGTCCGGCCTACCCTGGAAGTAGTCCAAATTCACCTGAGCAAAGAAATCCGCCATTTCCTCGCCGTTCTCCGCCTTCTGCAGCCAGCCGATCACCTTGCCCCGGTTTACCTGGCGGAAAAAGTCCGCCGAGTAGGTGGCAAAATCCAACAGGTTTTCGTCGGTGCTTCCCTGCTCTTTTGCCCAGCCGGACACATCCACCGGCACCGTCTGGTAGTCCATCCGGTGGGGCCGCACCATCAGTCGGGCGTACTGGTTGGGCGATACCGCCAGCGATCCGGTGGCCGCTTCAAAAAATCCGTTTTCGCTTTTGGCGGTGTGCTGCATGTGGATGTGGCCGCTCAGGTTGCAGATCACATCATACTCCTCATATAAAGCCAGCAGCTCCTCTGCGCCGCCCATCACAAAGCCTGCGCTGATCACTTCACTGTGGGCCAGCAGGTTCTGGTGACTCACGGCAATCACCTGGGCACCCGCCTGCCGGGCGTCCTCCAGTTGCGTTTTCACCCAGTCCAGCGTTTCGGGCTCCAGTACGCCCTCACTGCCCAGCGTGTTCACATCCACCATCAGCACCCACAGCTCATCGCTCAGCGGGTACACATAGCTCAGGGATTCCTCGTCCCGGGCGCTGGCTCCGTTGTAACCGAATTCCGCGTATACCTCATCAAACTGGGCCGGCTTCAGGTTTTCCACCGGTTCGTAGGTCTTGCCGGTGAAGCGCACCGCATAGCCGCTGTTCAGGTCGTGGTTGCCCGGTATGACCAGCACCGGGATGTCCGCTTCGGTGACCCGGCGCAGCTTTTGGGCCAGATCCAGATGGCTTTGCTTTTCCCCGTTCAAAGTCAGGTCGCCCGAGAGGATCAGCGCCGCAGGCTTCTCCCGGATGACCTGCTCCACAAAGGCGTCGGTCAGCTCGTCGATGTAGGCCAGTGCCTTGCCGTCACCGTTCAGGATGGTCTTTTCAAAGCAGGCTCCGTGGTCGTTCAACTCCGGCGAAAGATAGTGCAGGTCCGTCGCCAGCAAAATCTTTGTGCCCCGGCTTCCATGCCAGATAACCCCGGCCACCGCCAGCAGCACCAGCAAAAGCACCGTTACCCCTGCCAGCACCCACCGGACTCTGCGCTGTTTCATATCCGTTTCCTCCTTGCCTTGTTGCCTGTTTTATCCGCAAAAAAAGCAGGCCCTGCCAGAAAGGCAGGGCCTGCCGCAATCACTGGTTTTGTTATACCAGATCCGCCACGTGGGTGCGCACCAGTGCGCGCTTGAGGCGGGCCTGGGCCAGCTCCAGCTCCCGGGCGTCGGTGCCCTTCTGGCCCAGAACGGTCTCTGCCCGCTTGCGGGAGGCCTCTGCCCGGGCCTTGTCGATGTCTTCGGCCCACTCAAAGGTGGTTGCCACCAGCCGTACCTGACCGGAGCGCACCGTGAGCATACCGCCGATGCAGGCAGCCCGGCGCACCGTGCCGTCCTCCAGCGTCACCCGGGCTTCGCCCATGCCCAGCGCTGTAATGTAATCACAGTGACGGGGCAGGATGCAAACATCCCCGGCGATGGTGCGGCAGAGCACCCGGGCGGCGGGCCCGTCATAGAGCTGGCCGTCCGGTGTAACGATCTGCAGATGGAAGGTGTTCATACTCATTCACCCTGCTTTGCTTTGGCGACCACCTCGTCGATGGTGCCCGCAAACAAAAAGGCGGACTCGGGCAGGTCGTCGTGTTTGCCTTCCAGGATCTCCTTGAAGCCCCGGATGGTCTCCTTCAGCGGGACATACTTGCCCTCCATGCCGGTGAACTGCTCGGCAACGGTGAAGGGCTGGCTGAGGAAGCGCTGGATCTTACGGGCCCGGTTTACGGTCACCTTATCCTCCTCGCTCAGCTCGTCCATACCCATGATGGCGATGATGTCCTGCAATTCCTTGTAGCGCTGCAGCACCTGCTGCACGCCGCGGGCCACCTCATAGTGCTCCTGGCCCACCACGTCCGGCGAAAGGATGCGGCTGGTGGAATCCAGCGGGTCCACCGCCGGGTAGATGCCCAGCGAGGAGATGGCACGGCTCAGAACGGTGGTGGCATCCAGATGGGCGAAGGTGGTGGCAGGGGCCGGGTCGGTCAGGTCATCGGCGGGCACGTAAACGGCCTGCACCGAGGTGATGGACCCGTTCTTGGTGGAGGTGATGCGCTCCTGCAGAGCGCCCATCTCGGTGGCCAGGGTGGGCTGGTAGCCCACGGCGCTGGGCATACGGCCCAGCAGAGCCGACACCTCACTGCCCGCCTGGGTAAAGCGGAAGATGTTGTCGATGAAGAGCAGCACGTCCTGGTGCTCCCGGTCACGGAAGTACTCGGCCATGGTCAGACCGCTCAGGCCCACGCGCATACGGGCTCCCGGGGGCTCGTTCATCTGGCCATAGACGAGGGCGGTTTTGTTGATAACGCCGCTCTCCTTCATCTCGTTGTACAGATCGTTGCCCTCACGGGTACGCTCGCCTACACCGGTGAATACCGACAAGCCGCCGTGCTGCTTGGCAACGTTGTTGATCAGCTCCATGATGAGCACGGTCTTGCCCACGCCGGCGCCGCCGAACAGGCCGATCTTACCGCCCTTGGCGTAGGGACAGATCAGGTCAACCACCTTGATGCCGGTCTCCAGAATCTCGGTGGTGTTCTGCTGCTCCTCATAGCTGGGGGGATCGCGGTGGATGGGCCAGCGCTCCTTGGCCGGAGGCGCGGGCTGATCGTCCACCGGCTCGCCCAGCAGGTTGAAAATACGGCCCAGGCATTCCTCGCCCACGGGCACGGTGATGGGGCCGCCGGTGTCCACGGCCTTGGTGCCGCGCACCAGACCGTCGGTGCTGCTCATGGCGATGCAGCGGGCCACGTTGTCGCCGATCAGCTGGGCCACCTCGGCCACCAGCTTGTGCTCGCCTTCGCCCACCTCGATCGCGTTGAGCAGGTCCGGCAGCTCGCCGTCTGCAAATTTGATATCCAGCACCGGGCCGATGACCTGGGCCACGATGCCTTCGTGGTTATTCGGCATGGATCTATCTCCTTTACTGGCGGGAAAGGCCGTCAGGCCTCGGCGCCCGCCACGATCTCTGTGATTTCCTGGGTAATGGCCGCCTGCCGGGCCCGGTTGTAATGCAGGCTCAGCGAGTCGATCATCTCACCCGCGTTCTTGGTGGCCGCGTCCATGGCGCTGCGCCGGGCGCCCAGCTCGCTGGCCACGGATTCGCACAGCGCTCCGTAGATCAGTCCCGCCAGGTATTCCGGCACGATGGCGTCGTACACTTCCTCGCTGGAGGGCTCGTAGATGGTCAGCCCCCGGGGACCCGCGCCCGGCTCGGGGCGGGAGACGCTCAGCGGCAGCAGGCACAGGGTGGCCGGCTGCTGGCTCAGCATGGACACGAAATTGGTGTAGGCCAGGCGGATCTCGTCATACTCACCGGCCAGAAAGCCCTTGGCCAGCAGACGTGCCATGGAAAAGCAGTCGCTCACCGTCACATCCGCCGCCACCGCGTATTCCTCGGTCACCCGCTGGACACCCCGGCGCTGGTAATGCTCCAGCGCCTTTTTGCCCACCGGCAGCACGCAGATTTCCTTGCCCTCGGCCTCGGCCGCCACCGCTTTCAGAATGTTGGCGTTGTAGCCGCCCGCAAGGCCGCGGTCGCCCGCGATCACCACGTAGCAGGTCTTTTTCACCGGCCGCTTGGCGATGTAGGGCGAGGAAAGCTCGGTATTGGAGGCCGCGATGTCGGAAAGGGCCGCGTGGAGCACCTCAAAATAGGGGCGGCTTTTTTCCACCCGCTCCTTGGCGCGCCGCAGCTTGGAGGAGGCCACCAGCTCCATGGCCTTGGTGATCTGCATGGTGCTTTCCACGCTCTTGATGCGCAGCTTGATGTCCTTCATGGACGCACCTGCCATTGGGATCTCCTCCTTACTTGGTCTTCAAAAACTCCGTGGTGTACTCTGCCAGAGCGGCCGCCAGCGCGGTCTCGGTCTCCTTTTCCAGCTTGCCGCTGGTGCGGATGGTCTCCAGCACGTCGGGGGCATGGCCGTCCATATAGGCATAGAGGCCGTGCTCGTATTCCTTCACATCCTCCACGGCCACGTCCTTGAGCAGGTCGTGGGTGACAGCGTACAGGATGCACACCTGATGCTCCATGGAAATGGGGCTGTTGCGGTCCTGCTTGAGCACCTCCACGATGCGCTCGCCCTGGGCCAGGCGGGCCTTGGTGTCCGCATCCAGGTCGCTGCCGAACTGGGCGAAGCTCTGCAGCTCACGGTACTGGCTGTAGAGCAGCTTCAGGGAGCCGGCCACCTTCTTCATGGCCTTAGTCTGGGCGTTGCCGCCCACGCGGCTCACCGAGATGCCCGGGTTCACTGCCGGCATAACACCGGAGTGGAACAGCTCGGTCTCCAGGAAGATCTGGCCGTCGGTGATGGAGATCACGTTGGTGGGGATGTAGGCGGAAACGTCGCCCGCCTGGGTCTCGATGATGGGCAGCGCGGTCAGGCTGCCGCCGCCGTATTCCGGGGCGAGACGGGCCGCGCGCTCCAACAGGCGGCTGTGCAGATAGAACACGTCGCCGGGGTAGGCCTCACGTCCGGGCGGGCGGCGAATCAGCAGGCTCAGCGCACGGTAAGCCACCGCATGCTTGGACAGGTCGTCGTAAATCACCAGCACGTCCTTGCCCTGGGCCATGAAGTATTCGCCCATGGCGCATCCGGAATAGGGCGCGATGTACTGCAGCGGCGACAGCTCGCTGGCCGTGGCGGACACCACGATGGTGTAGTCCATGGCGCCGTTCTCGGTGAGGGTATTCACCAGCTGGGCCACGGTGCTCTGCTTCTGGCCGATGGCCACATAGATGCAGATCACGTCCTTGCCCTTCTGGTTGATGATGGTATCGGTGGCGATGACCGTTTTACCGGTCTGCCGGTCGCCGATAATCAGCTCGCGCTGGCCGCGGCCGATGGGAATCATGGAGTCGATGGCCTTAATGCCGGTCTGCAGGGGTACCGAAACGCTCTTGCGCTGGATGATGCCCGGTGCGGGAGACTCGATGGGCCGGTACTCCTTGGCATCGATGGGGCCCTTGCCGTCGATGGGATGGCCCAGCGCGTTCACCACGCGGCCGATCATGGCTTCGCCCACCGGCACGCTTACCACCTTGCCGGTGCGCTTGACCAGGCTGCCCTCCTTGATGCCCACATCGCTGCCCAGCATAACGATGGACACCGAGTTTTCCTCCAGGTTCTGGGCCATGCCGTATTCGCCGTTGGAGAACTGCACCAGCTCGCCGCTCATGCACTCCTCCAGGCCGGTGGCCCGGGCGATGCCGTCGCCCACCAGGATCACGGTGCCGGTCTCGCTTTGCTGAATGGAGTTTTCATAGTGCTTGATCTGGGCCTTTATGATCTTGGAAATTTCTTCCGGTTTCAATTGCATCGTTTCACCTTCTCACTTATACCGTGGCGGCCAGGCTGCGGCGCAGTGCGTCCAGACGGGCCTGCACCGTGCCGTCGAACTCGGCGCCGCCCATCTCCAGGCGCACGCCGCCCAGGCAGGCCGGGTCCACCTTCACCGCAAGCTGCACCGTTTTGCCGGTGAGCTTGTTCAGTTTTTCGGTCAGAGCCGTCTTCTGGGCCTCGCTCAGCGGCACCGCCGCCACCGCCGTCGCCTCCAGAATGCCGTGGGCTTCGTTGTAGCGGGCCCGGTATTCCTTGCGGCAGTCACGCAGGGCTCGGATCTGGCCCCGCTCGGTCAAAATCTTCAGAAAATTCAACAGGTACGGCTGGATGCGCCCGCGCAGCGCCTCGTCCAGTGCCTGACAGCGCTGGGCTTTGGGCACGCTGGGCAGCGCCAGCAGCTTTTCGTAGTCCGGCCAGGCGGCAAGCAACTGCTCCACCTGCTCCAGCTCGTCCAGCATTTCGGCCTCCAGCCCTTCCTCGACGGCCAGCTCATACAGCGCGCCGCCGTATATGGTGCCGATCTTGGTCATGAGGCGTCTCCTACCTTCTCGATGAATTCATCGATCAGCTGCTGGTGATCCTTCTCCTGGATCTCCCGTTCCACCACCTTGCTGGCGATGGCCATAGCCATGCCGCCGATCTCGTCCTTCACCTCGTTCAGCGCCTTCTTGCGCTGCTGCTCGATCTCCTCGCCCGCCTTGCGCTTGAGCTCAGCGGCCTGGGCACGGGCGGCGTTCAGTGTCTCCTCGCTGTTGCGGGCGGCGGTCTGGCTGGCCTGATTCAGCAACCGGGCTGCCTCCTCCTTGGCGCCTGCCAGGCTCTTCTCATATTCCGCCTGCATCGCCTCGGCCTGTTCCTTGGCCTGTTTCGCGTCGGCAAGCATGGCGTCCGCCCTGCGCTGGCGCTCGTTCAAAATCTTCTGCACGGGCTTGAACAGGAAATGCTTGACCAGCAGGGTGAGGATCAGCAGGTTGCCCAGCATGAAGATCATATGCCAGGGTGTCAGCGTCACCAAATCTTTAAACTGTTGCAATGGTCATTCCCCTTTCTGGCTGGCTTACGGGCCAAAATCAGCCCAGCATGCCAGTGAACATGCCGGGGGCCACGAAGATCAGCAGCAGGCCGGTCACGAAGCCGTAAATACCAGTGGTCTCGGCGATGGCACAGCCCAGCAGCATGGTGCTGGTCACGTCGCCCTTGCACTCGGGCTGACGGCCAATCGCGGAGCAGGCCTGGCCTACCGCGTAACCTTCACCGATACCAGGGCCGATACCTGCGATCAGGGCAAGACCTGCACCGATGGCGCAGCCGGCCAATACAATAGCTTTGTCCAACATAATAATGTCCTCCTAAAAAATGTTCAAATGGAATCGCTTTGGGGTTATCTGCCTCGGCCTCTGCCTGCGGGCCGCGGGGCACTTCGATCACGGCGGTCAGCCGCAATGGAATTCAAAAAACTTACTCGTCGGTCTGGGCTGCATTTGCAATGTACAGCATGGTCAGCATACAGAAGATGAATGCCTGCATCAGGCTGCTGAACAGATCGAAATACACCGACAGAATCGCCGGAATGCCCAGCTGGAACAGCGGGATCAGGCTGAGAATCTCACCCAGTGCGCCGGGCAGCAGCCCGAACACCGCCTGACTCAATACCGCCAGCGCCGCATAGACCAGCGTACTGATCACGCCGCCGGACATGATGTTGCCGAAATGACGGAACGCCATCGAGATGGGAGTGGCCAGCTCACTGATAATGTTGAAGGGGGTAAACACCGGGATGGGTGTGGTAAAGCCCTTCAGATAGCCGCCCACACCGTTGGTTCGGATCTTGGTGTAGGTGATCATCACAAACACCAGCAGCGCCCAGGACAGCTCGGTGGACAGATCGCTGGTGGCGGGATAAAGCCCCACCAGACTGGACAGACTGCACAGCGCGGAATAACTGAACAGCGCACCGATAAACGGAGCAAAGTAAGCGTATTTTTCGCCCATGTTGCCATTCACGAAATTCTGGCAGGTGGTCACCAGCAGCTCAGCCACTGCCTGCTTTTTGCTGATGTTCTCCACCGTGAGCCCACGGCCCAGCCACCAGCACAGGATGCCGATCAGCGCCAGGATAATCCAGGCATCCACCAGGCTTGCTGTGATCTGCAGCTTACCCAAAAGCGGCACCGACCAGCTGGATTCCCAGTAGATCTGCGGGCCGTTGATCGAAACGTTCATTCCTTTGCGTTCCCCCCTTCATTCAAGGGCAGCGTATCGCCCTTTTCCTTGTGATACATTCCGGTGGCCTGCATAACCCCGATGGTAAGCCGGGGCATCAGCAGGGGCACAAGCGCCGCCACCCAGTTGAAAAACGGAACGGCCAGCGCCACAATCAGCCACACCACCATCAGCAGCATACGCATGTTGTAGGAAAACTGCATCCACTTGCGGGCCCGGTCCTCCGGCTGGCCATCGGCCACCTTCTGCACCGTCAGTCCCAGCAGAAAGAAGTTTCCCACCGCAATCGCGCCGCCCAGAATACCGCTCACCGCCACTCCGGCGCTGAAATACCCCAGAACAGCGAACACCACCAGCATAACGGCCACGCCCACGGCAGTGCCCAGCGCGATATGCCCGGTCTCTTTTTTTACAGCAGGTGCTATCTTCATAGAACGTCCTCTCTCTTTTGTTATAAATGCCGGTTAAAGGATGGCGGAGCCTTTTTGCGGGAAGCCTTGCGCTGCATATAGCGGTAAAACCCCCACACGCTGGCACCCGAGCCGCCGAAGCCCAGCACCAGCGCAGGCAGCATTACCCACATGGGCAGCCCTGCTCGGGCCGAAAGCCACCAGGCGGCACCGGCGCATAAAAGCGGCGGCGCAGTGACCGAGATTCCCAATTGAGTCAGCCAGGCAATATCCTGCATGACTTTCATCCAACTTTTCACCGAGCCGCTCCTTTCGCCAGTCTTATATTGCAAATCTGGCACACAATCGTATAACATAGTATACCAAAAAGCTTGCACAAGAACAATCTTTTTTGCTTTATTTTGATAAATTTACTTCCATATTACGAAGTATACCACACTCTTTCTCCAGAGCAATCCGTCAAACTGTGCTTCGTGTCAAAAACGCAAGAAATCTAAAACTCTTGCCTCCTTTTACATATTTTCACGCAACTTTTGCGGGGTTTGTTCTTTTGATGTCTCTGTGATATAATAGATAATACCCATGCTGTGCAGCCGGGTTTTATCTGAGAAAGGCGGTATTCTCATGCTTCTTTCCATCATTGTTCCCTGCTACAATGAGCAGGAATCTCTTCCCCTGTTTTATAAGGAGATCACCCGAGTCGCCTCAGAGATGAAACAAAGCCATGGTGCCGAGTTCGAGTTCATTTTTGTGGACGACGGCTCCAAGGACAGCACCCTTGCCATCGCCCGTGAGCTGCACCGGCAGGACAAACGGGTACGCTACATCAGCTTCTCCCGCAATTTTGGCAAGGAGGCAGGCATTCTGGCCGGCCTGCAGGCCGCCAAGGGCGATTACGTGGCTATGATGGATGCTGACCTTCAGGACCCGCCGGCTCTTCTGCCCCAGATGCTGGATGCACTTCTGCACGAAGATTACGACTGCGCCGCTACCCGCCGCACCACCCGCCAGGGTGAGCCGCCCATCCGCAGCTTTTTCGCCCGGATGTTCTACAAGCTCATCAATAAGATGAGCGATGCGGACATCGTGGATGGCGCGCGTGATTACCGACTGATGCGCCGGAGAATGGTGGATGCCATTCTGTCTATGCCGGAATACAACCGGTTTTCCAAGGGAATCTTTGGCTGGGTCGGCTTCAAGACCAAGTGGCTGGAATACGTAAATGTGGAGCGGGTGGCCGGCGAGACCAAGTGGAATTTCTGGAAGCTGTTCCTCTATTCGCTGGAGGGAATCATCGGCTTTTCCACCGCCCCGCTGGCCATTGCCAGCCTGATGGGCATGTTCTTCTGCCTGCTGGCTTTCGTGATGATTATCGTGATCATTGTCCGCACCCTTTTGTTCGGCGATCCCACCAGCGGGTGGCCCAGCATGGTGTGCATCATCTTTTTGTGCAGCGGTGTGCAGTTGTTCTGCATGGGTGTTCTTGGTCAGTATCTGGCCAAAACCTATCTGGAAACCAAGCACCGCCCGGTCTACATCACCCGGGAGACCGAAGAGGATCTGGACGGCTGACCACCTGATTCACCGCAGCCGCCGGGCCTGATTGTTTTGCTTTTCTTCTTGGATGCACCCACGCATCCGATCATACTTTATAAAAATCGAACGGCAGGTGTTCAGCCTGTCTGAATGAAAAGGGAAACGGGTAATCAATCCCGTGCGGGACCGCCGCCGTGTGGGCCAGCGCCCCGGCCATCTGCCACTGTTCCGAAAGGAATGGGAAGGCCGGCCGGGCGCGCGCTTTAACGCTCACGAGCCGGAAGACCTGCCTGCCGTTCGCATCCATACCGGGAAGCCATCTTTTCCGGTGCGGGACCCCGCTTCGTGGACGGACCAAACACGCGGCAGGGCGGCAGTACAGCCTGGGGGCATTACGCCTCACGGGGTCTTTTCTGTCGCACCTGTTCGCTGCTGCGCCGCTCCGCTTTGCCGGGGCGGCGTATTTTTGTTCTTTGCGGCAATCCGGCCGCATGGAAATAACCCCCTCATTCCAAATATTTCAGGAGGAACATTTATGAAACGCATTCTTTCCGCATTTGTCGCTGCGGCTCTGGCCTTCGGTATGGCCGCCTGCGGCGCACCGGCCGCCAGCACTTCCGCTCCGGCCTCTTCCGCCGCCGCATCCTCTGCTTCTTCGGCAAGCGCTTCCAGTGAGGCAGCTTCGGCGGCCAAACCCACCGAAGACCGCAGCGGCGCTGCCATTACCCTGCCGGACAATGTGGAGACCGTAATCTCCATGGCTCCCTCCATCACCCAGACCCTGATGGATCTGGGCTGCACCGACCAGATCATCGCGCTGGATGCCAACAGCGCCAAGATGGAAAACGCCCCCCAGGACCTGCCTGTTTTTGACATGATGACTCCGGACGCGGAGCAGATGGCCACCCTGGTACCGGATGTGATCTTTGTGTCCTCCATCAGCTCCTCCGGTGGCGAGGACCCCTTCCAGCCCCTGCAGGAGCTGGGTGCCACCGTGGTTTGCATTCCCACCAGCGCCTCCATTGAGGATATCTACGAGGACGTGACCTTCCTGGGTCAGGTGATGGGCAAGACCGAGCGCGCCGCTGAGATCAACGAAACCCTGAAGGCCGAGATCGATCGCATTGCCGCTCTGGGGGCTTCCATTCCCGAGGATCAGCGCAAGACCGTTTACTTTGAGATTTCCGCCGCCCCCTCTGCCTACAGCACCGGCTCCGGCACCTACATGGACGAGATGATCAGCCTGATCGGCGCCAACAACATGATGGCCGACAAGGCCGAGGGCTGGACCAGTGTGGACAGCGAGGTGGTGGTCAGCGGCAACCCGGACGTGATCCTCACCAACGTGGACTACATCGAGGACCCCGTGGGTGAAATCAAGAGCCGTGAGGGCTGGGAAGCTGTGACCGCTGTGAAGAACGGTGATGTTTACCAGATCGACAAGCAGTCCTCCTCTCTGCCCAACGAGAACATCGTGACCGCTCTGGAAGAGATGGGCAAGGCCGTCTATCCGGAGGTATTCGGCGAATGAGCCGGTTTTCCCGCCCGGCGCGGTTCGGCCTGCTGTGTCTGGCCGCGCTGGTCGCGGTTCTTCTTGGCATCGGGGTGGGCAGCGTGTCCATCTCTCCCGGTGAAATTCTGCAAGTGCTGGCCAACAAGCTATGGGGCGCGGCACTGCCCGAACAGATGAATCCGGTGATCCCGGGGCTGGTGTGGAGTATCCGCCTGCCCCGGGTACTGCTGGCCTTCTGCGTGGGGGCCTCGCTGGCGGTAAGCGGCGCGGTGATGCAATCGCTGCTGCAAAACCCGCTGGCCTCCTCCTACGGCCTTGGCGTCTCCTCCGGTGCAGGTCTTGGCGCGGCGGTGCTCATCGTCACCGGCGTGGCGGACAGCGCCGCCGGTACCTTCCTGCTGCCTGCGGTCTGCCTGTGCTGCGGTCTGGCTACCATGGGCGGCGCGCTGGCCATCTCCTCCCGGCTGGACCGCAACCTCTCCAACAACACCATTATTCTCATCGGTATGGTGCTGTCGCTCTTTCTCAACGCCATCATGACCACCCTGTCTTCCGCCAACCCGGACTACACCCAGCGCATCACTCTGTGGCAGCTGGGCAGTCTTTCCATGAAGACCTGGAAACAGCTGGGTCCGGTGGCGCTGGCGGCACTGATCTGCATTCTGGCATTCTGGCGGCTGGCCTCCGAGCTGGATCTGCTCAGCTTCGGCGAGGAACAGGCCTCCGCCATGGGCATGGAGCGCAAGCGGGTGAAATGGCTGCTGGTGCTGCTGGTGGCTCTGCTCACCGGCACCGCGGTGGCCTTTGTGGGCGTGATCGGCTTTGTGGACCTGGTGGCGCCCCATATTGTTCGCCGCCTCTTCGGACCTTCCCACCGGATGCTGATTCCCACCTGCGCCATATTCGGCGGAGGCTTTCTGTCCCTGTGCGATCTGGCCGCCCGGACCCTGGCGTCTCCCTCCGAGATTCCCATCGGCTCCATCACGGCCCTGATCGGCGCCCCCTTCTTCCTCTACATCTTTTTCTCCAGCCGAAAGGAGGCCCGCTGATGCTGCATGCGGAACACATTACCTGCGGCTACGGGGGCGACCCTGTAGTGCGGGATCTCTCCTTCTCGGCACAGAGCGGGCAGATCCTCTGCATTCTGGGTGCCAACGGCTGCGGCAAGACCACTCTGCTGCGAGCCGTAGCCGGACTGCTGCCCAGCACCGGCAGCGTCACCGCGGCCGGGCTAAACCTGCGCACCGCGCCCCGCCGTCAGGTGGCGCAGACAGTTGCTTTTCTGAGCCAGTTATCCAATTTGTATTTTTCTTACACTGTATATCAGACAGTAGAGATGGGCCGTTATGCCCACCGCTCTCCTGGCCTGTTCGGTAGAGCCGCACCCGGCGACAAGGACATTGTACGTTCCTGCCTGGAACAGACCGGCCTCTGGGAGCTGCGGGATCAGCCCATTACTGCATTGTCCGGCGGACAGCTGCAGCGAGTCTTTCTGGCCCGAGTGTTTGCCCAGGACCCCAAAATTATCCTGCTGGATGAGCCCACCAATCATCTGGACCTGAAGTATCAGATTGAACTGATGGAGCAGCTCCGCCGCTGGGTGGCCCAGGGCAACCGCTGTGTGGTGGGCGTGCTGCACGATGTAAATCTGGCGCTGAACTACGCTGACCAGCTGCTGCTTATGCAGGATGGCCGGGCCCTGTGCCAGACCGATACCCAGGCGCTGGACCCCGCCCTGCTGGATCGTGTCTACGGCCTGGACGTGCGCGGCTACATGCGCCGCGCACTGCAACGATGGGAGTGAACGCTATATGGAACTGTATCACAGCCCCTGGGAGGCCTATCCCTTTTTGAGCGACGCGCCGGAGGATCTCCGCTGCGACTTTGAGCTGCTCACCGACGAGATCGCCAGCCGCACCGGACTACTCCGTTCTCAAGTAGAGGACAACGTACTGCGGACAGAGCTGCTGCGTGTCTGCGAGCTGATCTATCACGCCAACCCCACCCTGCGCACCCGGTTCACTGTGACTCCGGAAGAGATTCAGTGGCTGGCGGATGCCACCGAACGGCTGCGTGTCCAGAGCGAGGGCCGCTGCACCCGGTTTGTGCTGCCCCAGGGCTGTACTGCCGCCTGCACCGCCCACCTTCTGCGAGTTCAGTGCAAGGCGCTGGTGCGCCTGCTCTACCGCCACGACCATCAGGGCCACCCAGTGGAGCCCGCTCTGCTGGATCTGGCCAATCTTCTTTCCGGCTATTTCTTCCTGCTGGCTCTGGTGCTGAACGCCCAGGCCGGGCAGGAGGAAGCGGAATTCATCAGCCGGAACTATTGAACCATCCTCATCCCATTTCATACAGGAAAAGCCGAAGAACGCGAACCAAACGCGCCTTCGGCTTTTTCCTTTTAGTTTAATTTCCCGTGTTTAAACAGCCAGTATGCAACGCCAATCGCCATTGCGCCGGACAGCAGAATCAGGAAGGATACACTGCCGATCAGCCCGGGTGCCGCCACAAACAGGATGCACATGAACACCAGCGGAATGATGGCGATGTTCATGTTCCGGTAGAAATACTTGAAGGCCAGCGCACCGAACAGGGCGGGAATCACGTTGTTGAACGCGGGCTGCAGAGCCGGGGCCTCCAGCACCGGGGTGAGGGGCACCAGGCACAACACACCGATAGCCAGCACCAGGGTAGTCACCAGACTGCTCGCTGCCACCGACAGGGTGGAAATCACATCGTTTTCCGGTGTGCCCACCTCGGTACCGCAGATCTCCCGGGCATTTACCGCGCATGGAACCTTCAAGTTCAGCACGTTGCCGGTGATGAAGGTCAAATAGCTTGCACCGGAGCCCAGCAGCGGCGAATAGACCAGAAACTCCACCACGCCGCTGGTCCAGTAGATGATGGCCACCTGGAAAAAGCCCATGCCGAAAGCTGCCCAATCCGGTCCAGCGCCCAGGACCCAGCCCATGGCTAGCGGCGCGGCCAACATCAACAGAATGCCCAGGCTCAGACCCACCCGGCCGATTACATGAATTCCATTTTCATAGCGCTCATAAAAGGCGCTGCGTTCCTTTTCGTTCATACGTTGCGCCTCCCTTACATTACACCGCCCAGCAATACTGCTGCGGCCATACCCACCAGCATACTGCCCGCCATGGAGAAGTTATCCAGCCAAATGACCTTCTTCACCCGTGCAAAATACTCAAATACCGCCATAGCCGCCGCGCTGATCACCGCTACAATCAGGGGCATAAAATTGTTCAGGCGCACGCCTTCGCCCAGATAGGAGCCGATATAAGCGCTTACCAGGCCCACGAACATGGCAGTGAACATATAGTCACCGAAGCTCTTCTGGCCCTTTTCTTTCTTGGCTGTGGCCTTTTTGAGCCGCTTCATATAGCGCTTCAGGCAGAAGATGCAGAGCAGGCATCCGGAAAGAATACCTGCCGTCATTACAAGGCCGATGGTCACAAATACCGAAGGAGTCAGCTCCTGGCTTCCCAGGCCACCGCTCATTCCAGCGGCACGGGCGGCAATATCTGCCACGTTGCCTTCATAATGCAACGCACCCACCACCGAAAGACGCATCCAGGGCAGAGGGATGCCCAGGCTTCCGCTCAGCGCAATAACACCCAACAGGATTGAAATACTGGGCAACAGCGTAAAGGTGACACTGGAAGTGATGGCCCTGCGCATTTTGACCCGGTCCATTCCCAAAGCTACCCCCGCACGGTAGCTTTTCACCATAAACACAATGCTGAGCCCCAGAATGAACAGAATTACAACACCCACGATTGCAAACATGGGCAGGCTGTTCAGCTGCTCCAATAATGTCATATTGTTTCCTCCTATCACACAATTGTGTACTGCTTTATCATAGCATATTTTTAAACCGCGCGCACCTGAAAGTTCTGAACCGAAGCAGTTCTTTCCGGCAGCTCTTTTCCACAGGAACACTCCAGTCTTGTGGAAAATTCGGTTCGAACAATCAAACTGCGGTTCCTTGCTTTTCAACAAAAAGCGCCCATAACCGTGGAAAAGTAAGGTGACCATTTAAAATACAAAAGCCCGGTCGTTGACCGGGCTTTATCGGCTATTATATTTTCTCTCATGCCGGGGGATCCGTCAGCCTCTTCAGCAGCAGGGCCCCCGCAAAAGTTTGTCTTGCAAAGTTTTGTGGGGTTAAGGAGGAATGACGAAATGGTATGAGAAAAGCCCAGCCGAATGGCTGGGCTTTTTGAATGGAATGTAGTCCATTCCGACGTGGTGACCCGTGGGAGAATCGAACTCCCGTTTGCGGCGTGAGAGGCCGCCGTCTTGACCGCTTGACCAACGGGCCATCTATATAAAAAAGCCGAATCCCAAAAGCAGGAATGCTCATCAGCATTCGGCTTTATTCGCATTTGCAAGCCGGCGTCTACCTATCTTCCCAGGCCGTCTCCAGCCAAGTATTTTCGGCACAACAGAGCTTAACTTCTGTGTTCGGAATGGGAACAGGTGGGACCTCTGCGTCATCGACACCGGCCGATGCGAATGAAAAGGATAAAGAG
>NZ_JAPNNW010000018.1:0-58094 GCF_027853465.1 Allofournierella sp. CML151
TACCTTCCCTTCGGGATTGTCAATATTTCTTGACAATTTGTGAACTCGTCATTAAAATAAATAGTAAGTATATTAGATGATCAGCCGCAGGGTCCGCCCTGCTTTTTGTGAAATATACGCAAGATTCTGTGAGTATTTCCAAACGAACACCGGCAGCATGCCCTGCTGCCTTGCAATAATTCAATCCAGCCCGCTTGCATGCTTCCCGCCGCACCGCCTGTGCGGCGGTATCGTTGTGCTGCGTGCCGTTCGTTCCAGGCCCCGCAACCAGCCGGTCTGCCCCTGCGCCATGGCGGTCATCTCAGATACCAGTTTTATTTGAGGAGTTGAAACCATTGCCGTCCATTATCGTATTGGTACTGGTGGCAGTCGTTGCAATCGCCGCCGGCGTGGCCGCAGGCTTTTTCCTGGGCCAGAGCTACCGGCGCAAAACCGCTGAAGCAAAGATCGGCAGCGCCGAAGAAGAAGCAATGCGGATTGTGAACGACGCCATCAAGACCGCAGAACAAAAACGCAAAGAGACCGTGATCGAGGCCAAGGACGAAGCCCTGCGCATGAAGACCGAGGCCGACAAGGAAATCAAGGAGCGCCGCAGCGAGCTGAGCCGCCAGGAGCGCCGCCTGGACCAGAAGGAGGAATCCCTGGACAAGAAGGTGGCCGCCCTGGAGCAGAAGGAAGAGGAGCAGCGCCGCCGCAGCGAGCTGGTGGAAGCCAAGCTGGACGAACTGGAACAGCTGAAGCTGCGCCAGATGGAAAAGCTGGAGACCATCGCCGGTCTGACCCAGGAGGATGCCAAGCACCTGCTGCTGAACCGCCTGGATCAGGAGCTGACCCACGAGAAGGCCATGCGCATCAGCGCCTACGAGTCCAACCTGAAGGATGAGTGCGACACCATGGCCCGCGAGATGATCGGCCAGGCCATCGCCCGCTGCGCCGCCGACCATTCCAGCGAGACCACCGTGAGTGTGGTTCCCCTGCCCAACGACGAGATGAAGGGCCGCATCATCGGCCGCGAGGGCCGCAACATCCGCGCCCTGGAGACCGCCACCGGTGTGGACCTGATCATCGACGATACCCCCGAGGCCATCACCCTGTCCAGCTTCGACCAGGCCCGCCGCGAGGTGGCCCGCATGACGCTGGAGCGCCTGATCGCCGACGGCCGCATCCATCCCGCCCGCATCGAGGAGACGGTGGAGAAGTGCCGCCGCGAGCTGGAGCTGTCCATGAAGCGTGAAGGCGAGCGCGCGGTGATGGAGGTGGGCATCCACGGCATCCATCCCGACATTGTGAAGCTGCTGGGCCGTTTGAAGTTCCGCACCAGCTTCGGCCAGAACGTGCTGAACCACTCTCTGGAGGTTTCCTATCTGTCCGGCCTGCTGGCTGGCGAGATGGGCGTGAACGTGACCCAGGCCCGCCGCGCCGGTCTGCTGCATGACATCGGCAAGGCCCTGGACCACGAGATCGAAGGCAGCCACATCCAGATCGGTGTGGAGATCGCCCGCAAGTACAAGGAGAACCCCGCCGTGATCCACGCCATCGAGGCGCACCACGGCGATGTGGAGCCTAAGACTCCGCTGGCCTTCATCGTGATGGCTGCCGACGCCATCAGCGCCGCCCGTCCCGGCGCCCGCCGCGAGAACCTGGAAAGCTACATCAAGCGGCTGGAGAATCTGGAAGAGATCAGCTGCAGCTTCGAGGGCGTGGAGAACGCCTTTGCCGTGCAGGCTGGCCGCGAGGTACGCATCATGGTAAAGCCGGATGCCATCAGCGACGACCAGCTGATCCTGCTGGCCCGTTCCATCACCAAGAAGATCGAGGAAGAGCTGGATTACCCCGGCCAGATCAAGGTGAACGTGATCCGCGAGAGCCGCGCGGTGGAATACGCCAAGTAAACTTTCAACCATACAACGAGCCCCCGGTGGAAAAATCTCCACCGGGGGCTTTGCTTTTGCACGGCCGGGTGCTATAATCGGCGTTGTGCTTGCACAAACATGACCGGAGCGGCACGGGCCCCTCCGGCAAAAAGAGGGGTGCGTTTTATGACTTCGCTGCTTCTGGCGGTGATCTATCTTTCCTTTATCAGTCTGGGGCTGCCGGATTCCCTGCTGGGTTCCGCCTGGCCCACCATCTACCAGCAATTCGAAGTGCCGGTTTCCTACGCGGGCATCCTTTCCGCCATCATCGCGGTGGGAACCATCGTGTCCAGCCTGCAGTGCGACCGGCTGATTCGCCGGTTCAGTGCCGGGGTGATCACGGCGGTGAGCGTGGCGGCCACCGCTCTGGCCCTGTTCGGCTTTTCCATCAGCAGCTCCTTCTGAGAGTGGATTTGTCAAGGGTAAATTCTGCGAAGTGTTCAAAACTAATAAATTGTTATCTTTCACTTTTCATAAATAATAAAGGGCTACCGATAGACACGGCAGCCCCCTCAGCCTGCAGAGAAACCCGGTTCATAGTGCAATCGTGGACTGGGTTTCTGGCGTATAATAGTCAGATAAGAATAATGTGATCAATACTCATCATCGGTACTTTCTACTATAATTTTATACGGACCAATACTGTACTCCTGCGATTTTTGCTTTACATTTGCATCAAACGGAGAACTTTTCTGAAGTATATTGTACAGATCTGCAATTGTAAAATCCTTCGGCAGAATCAATAGGCACTGAAGCAACTGAAACCATTGTGCCCATACAGTTTTTTCGCTTGTTAATTTTTCGCCTGAATAATTTCCATGGTTCCGTCCAAGAACAAAGAGAAAAATTTTAGATTTATCAATATTTTTTCTTTTGATACCATTTCCCAAATGTCCAGCAATTTCAGCCTCTGAAGTATGTTCAATCCATTGTTTAACGGATTGAACCCAGTACATTGTTTCCTTAGTATAATTCTGGGCTTTGCTATGCAATGAACGAATAGAATCTACAGTTTGGTTCTGCCACTTAAGTTGAAACAATGCAATCTCTCCGCTAATTTTATCTACCATTGCCGCATCGATATCCGTGACAACCTTACCACCGTGTTTAATGACAATATTATGATTGATGCAAGTAAAACTATTGCCTACTATTTCATATAGTTGCTTTCTAAATATCGTCTCTCTGGAATTAATATTCCGTGAAAAGTCGTTTAAAAACCTCTGCTGTAGCGAACTCAGCAAAAAAGAGAATGGATGAAATAGTGATCCAGCTACAGAGTGCAGATATTGATTCCTGGATATTTTAATTAAAGGTGCACAATTTACTTGTCCATAATTGTACAGTTCACTATTGTCCGAAGACAATGATATGCACGATAATATCGTGTAAGCGTCCTGCTCAGAACACTCCCGATTTTCCCGAATTAATCGAAGCGTTTCATCTTCCATTCTAATGTTATAGAAAAGATTTTCTGCAAGTAGTTCTGGATGGGATGATTGTAGAAGCTCAGTAAAACGGATATGTTTTGCTGCGTAACCAGATAAATCAATAATAGTATCTGTAAAGTTGCCGTAAGCAACTCTATTAAATTTACTTTGTTCCGGAAAGTAGTCCCATTCTGTGCTATGAATAGCATCATAATAGGCAACATCATTAAAATAACTTTCTATATTCATCGTTGAGTTGTAGCCAATAAATTCCTTCAGCCAGACAAAGCATAGCGGTCGCATCTCCTCCTTGATGATCGGCCACCGCTCTTGTAGTGCAGTAATGCGTTTATCATTCTGCATCAATGAAAACAATAAATTTTCGTAAAAATCCGCCCATCTTGAATCAAAATATTCAATCCAGCAGTTGTTCTGTAGACATTTGATTACGCAGATACCATTTTTAGAGCACACAGATACATATCCACATTTTTCCATATCAAGTATGTATTCGGTTTGCCCTACGATTCTACAGCTACACAGAAAAACTCGACATCGATATATATCATCTGAATCTGCACGAGCTAACGGTGTTGCCATAAGAGTTTCAAAATCTTTTGTCCATAGATATTTAATTAGCACCGGGTAGGCATATTTTAAGATATCAAAGAAGAATGTTGCACTCTCATCGCTCTTGGTCATTACATAATCGTAGTATGATTTATCAATCACCTTAATACAGTTGACAAAAAAAATTTGACGTTCAAGCAGAGACATTCCGCCAACTGTTTCTTCAATATACTCTATTCCATCATCATGCAACAACCTAATAATATTTTCCAGATTTCTCCCCCCTAATACGCTATCAAGAGATGATTTCGCCACAAAGTTTTGTTAAGCGTTTTTCCCGCACATTCTTTTTTAGTTCGCATTCCCAAATAATCAGTACCTTCCAACCCATGTCTATAAGCTTCTTGTGGTTCTGCTTATCCCGTTCAACGTTCCGATTTATTTTGGGTATCCAATATTCAGTGTTGGAAGAGGGCCAAACAAACCTCCCACAGTCATGTTTATGCCAAAAACAGCCATTTACAAAAATCACGGTATGATATTTAGGCAAAACAATATCAGGGCATCCCGGCAAGGTTCGAACATTTTTTCTATATCGAAAGCCTTTAGAAAACAGATACTTCCTGACAATCTCTTCTGGCTTTGAATTCGTGCTTCGAATATGTGACATATTTTTGCTGCGAACTTCTTTTGAGTGATTATCAGCCATTTTCTTGTTCTGCCTCACGAAGTTTTTTACCTAAAGTTGCCGCAAGCTGCTTAGCAATCGCCTTTGCCATAATTGGAGGTACGGCATTTCCTACCTGCTGGTATTGTTTATCTTTAGATCCGCAAAATACAAAGCTATCAGGGAATGTCTGCAACCGGGCTGCTTCTCGGATACTGATTGCCCGATCCAGGGTAGGATGAATCCACATAGACTTTCGAACATTAAGCACTGTTCCGCTTGGTTCATTATAGTTCAACCGCAAATAAATCGTATTTTGAGTCCTTTTCACATCGGTATAGGTATTGGTTTTGAGTGATTCTTCCAAACTATGGAAATTTTCTCCTTGATGCAGCGCTTTAAATCTTGCCATTGCTACATCAGTAGTTTTAGTAATGATATGGTTCTTCAGAATATCCGAATCTCTCAGTTGCTGTGCTACTGAACTCAACTGCTCCTTATGTTCCAGCGGAATTCCTTCCTCATCGTCTGCCAAATCATATACAGGCGGAACATCTTCCAAATCATAAATTGCATCGTGAACAGTTTTATAATGTCCATCTTTAATCTTTCTGGAAGGCAGAAACACCACAGCGGAAATACTTTTCTTAATCCCCATAACAACAAAGCGTTCTCTTTTCTGGGGCGCTCCAAAATCTGCGGCGCACAAAACACCGCTATTGATCACATATCCATCTTCTCCAGATGTAAGAATACTTTTTAGATAATCAAAAACCGCAAATGATCGAATATTTGCCAGGAGACCATCTTTTTCTGTACACTCATATGAATCCACATGGATATGGTTATCAAAGATTTCCTTTGCTTTACTTAGCATGCGTTGAATCATAATCGCAGGCTCAATTAAGGTGTGAATTCTATCCGCTTCAAGAATGCCATCAAAATAATCTATAATTGCCTGAAATGCTTCTCTGGATTTCTGCGCAATGTAATTGTCTGCATCGTCTTCAATATAGGCTTGAGCGATTTCGGTAAGCTTGCGCCGGTGTTTTTCCAAAGATTTTTTCATCTTATCAGCGTTTTTTTCACCTTTGAAGATGATATTCAGTTCTCGATAGTGATTTTCAGGCCAAAGTCTCTGCTGGAGCAATTCCAAGTTTTGAACTATCTCCAATGCGCCATCAAACACAAATTCTGAGCTCAGCAAATGCAACGGCGTGTTTTTATTCGGGATCTGATACTCTTCCACAATATCCAGATCTGTTTCCTCCATGTAAAACCGATGAACGTCAGATCGAAGCATACTAACATTTTCCATGACAAACGCCTTTGGCTGCAACTCTCTAATTGCTCGAATATACTGCTTTACCAGCATATTATTCTGGCTGATTGCATGGTTTTTCTGCCGATTTGCATTTGAAAACCCTTGGCAGGGAGGACCTCCAATGACAACGTCAATGGCTCCGTGTCTCCTCTGTATATCCGCATAATCTGCGCCGCATACATCTCCTTGCAGCTCGACAGTCGGATGGTTGCGATGATAAGTTGCCTGCATGTGCGGTTCCCGCTCGAAAGCAACCTTTATCTCATATTTTCCTGTCTGCACGAAACCCAAGCTCAATCCACCGGCCCCTGCAAACAGATCCACTACTGAATATGGCATTTTTCTCAATTCTCCCGCTTTTCCATTTTTGCTTCATAACGGCTCTGAAGCAGTTCCCAGCAATCTTCCTTTTTGCACCACTGTCCAATATTTACGCCAGGAACTGTAGGATTCTGAAAATGTTCCCATACAAAATAGGCCAATTCTTCTATGACCCTTGCCGTCTCCGCATTGATTGTCTGGTTATTCCAGATTTCCTGCGGGTTGATTAAACCTGAATGATATTTTCCAATTAGTGCCACGGTATAATAGTCTTGCTGAGCTTTAAAACCGCCAAATTTTAAATTCTTGATGATTTCATCACAGCTATTGAACAATATCACCTTAGAAATCATGTCAATGTAGCTCTGTTCAGATGGCTCAGGGAATTCACCCTTGGAGACCATATCCGAGAAATAGACAAAGCTGGTTTCCAGACCTTTGCTGACAATATACGGATAGCCCTGATAAGCCATCACACATTTGGCTGCTACAGTTTTAGAAATGCAGCGATTCTTCGGACAACGGCTCTTGAATTCCTTTTTAGCCGCTGCGGTTGGCTGCCGACTCAATTCAACTAAATACTGTCCTCTGGCTCTCTCATAGAACCAATAGTCTGTCGATTTTCCCCTTGCCACAGGGATCGGTGTTGCCCTGGATAGACGTTCCATCTTTACATGGTATGCATCATTGGCATTGAAGTCAGACATATTGATTTTATTTTGGCTATTTGCGTACTTAGAAATATTATGAATAATATCTTCGGCTTGGTCTTTTTTCTTGATAACAGACAGCTTAATCTGCACATTTACCTGATCCAGAGGAAGTTTTGACTTATAGGCATTGTAAATCGATGCTGTAGTTTGACCGCCATTAACAATCTGCCAGCCGGTGATTTCTGTAATGGTTACAACATCTCCGCTGCTATGACTTTCATCAATGTCAATACCATCCGCAACAGTTGAAATACCGTTGTTGTAGGCCATAAACATTTGAGGTTCGCTGGCTAACGATGCCTTAATTCCTTTGTTGACCTTACCTGTTGCCTGCAGAAAAGAACGGACATTCTTTTGGATTAGATCTTGACCCTCGGCTTCATAAATCCGTGCTAACAGCTCACCGGAAATGACACCAATATAGCAGTCATAGATTTCATTATCGCCTCTCACTTTAATTAGAGGCAAAGATGCACCATACTTTTTCTTCAGTTTTACAACAAGCTGGCGCTCCACTGCAGCACCACCAAGAACACTTTGATACAGTCGTTCAATATCCCAAACATCGAAGCGAATAGTGACCTTTCCATGACGAGTGTCTTCCGGAATATATCGAATCGTTTCATCATTGGTCAGCAAAATGATATTAACTGTTTCAATATCCTCTTTATGACCTTTGATAAACTCATACGCTTGGTAACCATCACTGGATTCTTCTAAGGCCTCAAACGAGTCAGTGCCGCAAGTTTTATAGAATTTCAAGGCTTTTTTCAAAAGCCTGTCAATTTCAGTTTTCTTCACCTTTTCCGGCTGCGGCTTAGCCTGATACTTGCTCACAAGCAGGGTAAGCGAATGGAAATACTCACTGAACGCATAGCCGTCCAGTTTCATATTCTCCCCATCCTTTTTGAAGTCCACCAACGTACAGTCCGAAACAAGAGTTTCTCCCGCTTCCGTTAGGTAGGACAGAAACAAGGCTTTGAAAGCCGTATTTGTAGAAATAGGGCCGTTCTCTTTCACATACCCAAGAACTTCATCTCGAAATTCTTCGTAAAATTCGAGAATTTTCTCGTTTACCACAATTAGGCCCCTCCTTTCAAAACTTCAAATACGGATTTTATATCTTGGGCATACGGCATACAAAGCATGATGCTGACTCGGTATGTAAGATCCGAAACGCCCAGCGGTACTGCTTCTTTCGTGATTTTCGGAAAATCGCCATTTACTGCAAAGCAATAAAGATCTCGCTGATAGTAGCCAATGGTATAACTATCTGCAGCTTCATCAAAATAGCCGTACTTCTTTAGTTTTTCATCAAACTTTTGCAGGCTCGATACATCTTCACTCAGCCTGCTGCGAATGGCTGCAATTCGTTCCGGCAGTTTTTCACCCCCGCTGTGACTTCTGCGAAGCGCATAGAAACGCAGGAATAATTTTCCCGGAATATCACCATTATCCAGCTGGTATTCACTGCTGATACTGGCAAAATAGGGAGCCTGCGCAGAGGTGGTCTTCACTTCAACTGCATGAGGGCCAAAGTAGAAATCATGGGTTTCATCTTCACTGCCAGCCCAATGTGAAACTGCTCCCACCCCTTGTGAATCCAAGCACTCACCCAAAAACAGCAACTCTCCATAAAGTCCCTGCTGACGCTCTTCAGACATCAGCAGCTCTTTATCAGCAGCAAAAAACTCCTTCCACTTTGTTAGAACTGTGATGATGACAGATAAGGACTCCTCGGTGTTTTCTGCTGCTTCCAACTGGCTTCTCAGGTCTTCAACAACAATTTCAAAAATGTCACTGGCGCTATTTGGCAGCTGAGAAAGACCAACAAAAGGCGTATCAATTCCATATGCTGGCAGTGTAGCTGTTTCAATTTCAACGCCTTTCCAGTGCGGAAATCTGCTCTTAGGAGCTTCTGAAGTCACAGATAAAAACGCTGAGCGCATTCTTGTGGCAATGTTGACTGCAAAGGCAATCATAATGCCATTGTCAAACTTCACCAGCCGCATCGCAAAGGGGGAAGTCTGACCTGTCCCTGAAAATATGTCGGACAATATTTCGTTGTAAATATCAGCCGTAAAACTCATTGCTGTCTTTCTCCAATGCAATATCATTCATCCGATAGGATTTGAGGTCACCCTTTCCCTTTCGATCAGGGAATACCGCAGCAAATCCAAAGGGAGGCTTGTGGTCCCCACGTTCATCAGTCAGCCTTCCTGCTTGCCCAATAGGGTACAGAATCAAAAATCCATTTGTGAATGGTCTTGTTTCTCTGCGAATAATTTCATTAATTTTTGTCTTAGAAGGATCATTTTTATATTTTTCTTTCAGCTCCAGAACCCGCTTATATGTATCGTTATCATAATCCATATACTCATGATCTGCAGATGTCATAGTATGGATAGAGGCGGTTGTTGCGGAGAAATCCACACCTGTACCCTCTCTTCTGAGAATACCTCCTCCTACTCCCTGCAAATCAGCAATATCGAATTTTTCTCCATTATCCATATTTATCAGACAAACGGTCCACGATTTAACTCCACCAATTCCATCCGCATTCATGGTACGGATATAATCTGCCATATATTTGCTGTTTGCTCTGGTCGCAGTTTTAGATGTTTCATAACTTTCAAAAAAGTTGGCAATATCATGGGCAGATACATTTTGATAGAAGAAATGCTCACCGGGAGCTTTTCTTCCAAGTATCTGCTGATATTGCTCCGCTGTTATACGGCAGCCCTTAATCGCATACAGAAGGTCTTCGACAGCTTCAAAGTTTCTGTCATACTGCTCACCATCAATGTCAAAAACACGAGTTTGACTCAGCTTGCCGCTGAAATCCCGCTTAAACTCCTGACCCGTTCTCATCTTATTCCGACTGGTAATTTCCAACGTCGGATGAGATGCTACCCGCAGGCCAAAGTCCTTTGGAGTCTGAACTACGCTATTCATAAAGTCAAATTGCGCTGCAAGATCTTCGGTAGCCATAGAAATGTGGGAAAAGCTTGCATAGAGAGTGGGCGTAGTAAACAACCTGCAGGCATCCAGGTATCCCGGACGGAAGCCGAACCATCGTCCCATCTGCATAAGGGTATCGTATGTATTAGAGCTGCGGGTAAAATAGCTCACTGTCAGTCCTTCCAGTGTCAAGCCTCTGGAGAGTTTGTCGCCGCCAATGACAATGACATTGAATGGTTTTCCTTCATGGTTTTTGTAAAGAAGAACATCATCGCTCTTACCATTGACACTATATACACTGATTTCCTTGTCAGCGATCAGGCGTTTAGCTTCAGACCAGATGCAGTCCCAGCTAACATTATCACACCCAGACATATATTTGCTGAACTGCGCCCTCATTTTGCTGGTTGTAGGAACATAGTCTTCTTCCCAAATCGACTTAAGCTCACTTTCAATGATGGGATCACCATAGCGAATATGGTTCTCAATCTCTTCTTTAAAATATTTCAGAACCTTTTGTTTAACCTTATTTTGCTGGCCAACGAAGCGGACAATATGGATTAGCATCGTATTTGGTTTGTTCCTTTGTCCTCTGCAGTTCCTAAGTGCAGTAGACAAAAGGAAGTATTTCACAGCCAGTTTAAGCTCCTTGGGAAGTTCTCCGACTGGATCGGTAGATTTTGTACCTCTGCCAAGATACGTTGCCCCGTCCACAATTTTCCGGTAAAGCGGCATCGCAGGAATATCTTCGTTACTCCCTAATCCAAAGAATTCCCTTGCGCCAATATACTGATCTGCTCTTGGAGACCTGTATATAAAATCTCTGGGGAAAAGGTCTGTTCCGTATTTTTCATCGTCGATGTGGGGAGGAATAAAAATATTCGCAAAAGGTGTAGCAGTATAGCCGATATAGGAACGGCATTCAAATACACCAAGCAGCTCTCGAATCAATCCATTGATAGTTGTAGGATTATAATCATCCAAAACATTTCCTTGATCGTCATAGCTTTCTTTCGTGTTGATAGAAGCCTGATCCGCCTCATCATCAATAATGAGTGCAGGATATTTTGCTGGGATTTTCTTCTTTCCGCCTATAATTTCTGCACAATGATTTTTACGGAAGAACCGCAGGATTTTGCGCAGAACCGAGGCATTCTTTTTTGTAACAATCATGAACGGCGGCATCATAGATACGCCTTCCGTCTTTTTATTGACATCACCTTTTTCGTCTCGTGTCGTAATCGACTGGACAACAGTTTCGACCTGGTTGTGAGGACCTACTCCAACACCGATCACATTGCGCTCTCGGGTCATATCTCCGATACTTTCCAGACTTGTTTCGTATCCCAGAACTTCTTCATCGATACGGGACTGAGTCTGGCTGCGAAGGCTGTTATGGATGCCGGACAGCACAATCACAATACGATATCCTGCATCGTAGGCCTTATTGATCATCCCGATGTAATGTGCCGTTTTACCAGATTGAACATATCCGAACACCATGCCCATTCGTTCACCAGCTACACCCTTACGAGGATTGGTCAAAGCATTCATAATCTCATCCGTAGATGAATTAATATCTTCTACTGCTGTAATGCTCCAAGAGGGCTTCCTCAGCAGATAGTCATAGTAACGGCTCCAATATTCCGGTTTAAATTTCGGATCTTGTTTAAGCTCATCCCACCAAGTCTTATCTTCCAGATTTGGGTCACACACGCCAATAGAAGGCTCTGTGTAAGCGGTCACTTCACTGAACAGGAATTTTTTAAAACATTCCATATCAGAAATCATATTTAAACCGCCAAATTTTGCTGCTGTTTTCTCGACTGCTGCCGCAATAGTTATATGTTCTTCTTTTACAAGCTTCTCGCAAAACCCATATCCGCTCTTATACAAACCGACTTCAATATCACTCAATTCTTTCGGCGTATTAATCATCATGCTTCCTCCACCAGTCTGATAATCTCCTCTCGGAGATGTCTATAATTAGCCATGTCCAACAGCGTAGACTGCGTTTCTTCTTTGGTAAATCCCTGCGACAAGAAGACCATAATCATATCTTTCAATTCTTTGATTTGTACCTGATATTCCAAAGAGGTCTTATCAGACTCTCCACCAACTTTTCCTTTCTGCAGAGAATCTGTTACTCCGGACTGCATAAACGGTGCGAAATTCTCAACCAGAGCGAGATATGCTGATAAAGTTGATTTACCCTGGTCGTCCAACTGCTTCTTGATATTATTCAGCAGAGAATGTTTTCTGTTAATATGAAACGAATATCGACCATTCTTTTTTCGCTGCTCCCATACATAATCCAGGTTGGGAGTACTGACATTAGACTTCGAGTAACTGCCACGTGAATTGTATACACGAGCTGAAGTTTCAGTACAAAGATCAATCTCTCTTTCAACTGATTCCCTGACATAACTGGGCAGAGAAGCTGTTGACTTCTTAATATCAATTTTCCAGTCCTCATCACTGGCTGATGTAATATCAATCTTAATGCGGGCCAAATTGTATGCGGGTTCTTTCTTTATGTAGTCAAACCATGTTCCGCAGATAATCAGGCGTCTGTTTCTGTAAACATAAATACCCTGGTGATAATTCCATCCTTTGGGTCCGCCTGCTGCCTGATAATCATCATCGGTTGCAAATTTCGTTTTATGTGGCAGAACGTAAGGCTGAATCGTCACCTCTGCACAGCCATTATCTGAGAAAATTGATTCTTCCGGCAGTTCCTGAGTTGCACTATTTTCTAAAATAAATGGATTCCATGCTTTAATTGGAGTGCCATTTAATTCCAGAATGAGATTATCTTCTTCAATAAATCGATGGAATGTAAGTGCCAAATGTTTTTCCGTTTTGCTTGCAATCCTATAAAATTTATTCTGGGCTTTTTTTTCGTCGTCGATATCAATCACTCGATCAAGGTTTTCAATAATTACAATCGTACCCTGCTCACCCATCTGAGATGAAAATTCAGAAATTTCGCTTTCGTCTCGGATAATCAAGTTCCAGCCAATCTCCGGAATCTGGTCCAGATCCCAAGATGCATTGCTTACAGCAAAATTCGACTTTGTTACAACTGTTAGCTTTTTCCCCAGAGAAAATGCTGCTGTCTTCATACCCATACCAAATCGTCCCAAATCATCTTTGGCTCGGATTTTGCTGGGATCAGAAGACCCTATACGCATATTCTCAATTAGGTCCTTTTCACTCATACCAAAACCATCATCAGCAATGACAATTCGTTTCTTTTCCCAGTCAAATTGGATGTTGATTTTATGGGCCTGAGCTGAAATACAGTTGTCCACAATATCCGCAATCGCAGTTTCCTCGTTATACCCTACAGAACGCAGGGAGGCCAGCAGCAATCGTGCTTCTGGAATGGATTCAATTTTATCCGCCACACTATACCTCCTCTGTCAATTGGGCCATGTACCGCTTTTTATATACTTTCCAGACTTCACTCTTGCATCTTTGGGTTTTTCAGCATCCGCAGGAATTACCCATGAATATCCTATTTTAACAGCACCGGGAATACGATTTTCAACACAAAGTACCTGTATCCGACGAACAGAAATTCCCCATTTCTCGGAAATCTGTCGAATTGAACAATACTCCATCATAAGGCCTCCTAAATATGCTCTGGATCTCCCGTAAAAGCTGTTACTTTGACAAAAATATACAAAATATATTATATACCAAACTACGAATAAAATCAATTTAACGTATTGAAATATTATTGTTTTAGCGCCATTTCTCTGAAAGCTTAAATTCTCCCTATGCTTCCCAAAAGCTGAGCTGTCAGAACCTTTTATTCTTCATATACCCATCTCTTTTTTGAAAATTCGAATAAAGCAGACCGCTGATCTTTCATATAAAGGTGAAGATCAACGGTCTGTTTTTTCTGGTATTCCAATCTAAAGTCTGCCAATACGTACAGAAGCAAAATTATCGTTCCTGCTCAGGGTGTTTGTATTTCTCCTTTTGTTCACTGCCATGTTCCTGCTGCTTTTTCTGTGACGATTTCTGCTCATAAGCACGACATTTATCTTCGTCGTGAAGCAGAGCTGACACATCCCGTTTGCTGTTAAACATCATCACAGAATCATATTTTTCACCATAAGCGGCTTGGACATGGTCAACCGCAGCGGCCATTATATCTGCTCTCAAAATCATTCTCTGTGCATACAGTTCTGCTGCATCAAAGTCTGCACCCCGTACTTTAAGATTAGTGTACTCGTTAAGGGCTGCCTCCAGCTGGGCAGAATACTTTTTTTCCTGCTGTTCCAACTTGGAAAGACTGGCTTCTGCGTCAGCAATGTCCTTTTTGATAGCAGCAATTCCACTATCATCCGCATAGTCCAGCTGATTAAGCAATACAGCCTTTTCGGATTTCAGTTCCTCAATATCTTCGGTCAGCTTTGCAATTTTAGCAGATAGCTCCTTATGCTTTGAGGCATTCCAGAAAGAAATTTCTTTCTTCTCTGTCAGCATGGTTTTTCGTTCCTTTGCGGCAGTTTTGATTTTCTGCACTAACGCCAGATACTCCGCAAAGGTAGGCTTTGCAGCATCCAGATATTGACTCAGTTTGTACTTACCCCGGCTGATATGACGGAGCTGATACCGAAATACGATCATATTGGCACGCAATGTTTCCATAGCTTCCGCAATAGCAGGCAAACTGTTTTTGACAGCCTGTGCCATCTTCTTCATCTGCGCTTTTAACTCCCGCAACAGGGCATTGTCCGCCTTGATCTGACGGTTCAGCTCACAGCGATCAGAGACGATCCCCTTTTTCTCCAGTGCTCTTGCGATTACACCTTCATGAATGGTGGGCTGCTCCTCAAGCCCTCGTTCTGCATGGCTGCGATGATCGATACGTTCTTCCTGTCCGGCACGTTCCAAATGAAGATTGGTTACATCTGCCCATGCCTTACGCCAAAAGACGAGTTGCTCTTCGCTGTTCCAACGCTCAGAGATTGGATTTTGTCTGCCGTATTTGGTGCTTTTGGGGTACTTGGATACCCGTTCATAGCCCTGCGCCTGCGCTGCGGACGGGGTCATATACACCTTCTTTTTGCCCACCTTGTACTGATACTGCTTCTCCCAGCCATCGCCCTGTGCCTGTTTGAACTCAGCGGCGGTGAAGCCCCGTTCCTCGCTGTCTTTGACGCAGAGATATTCTTTCTCGGTCTTGTACTGCCATTTCCCCTTTTCATCCAGTGGGCGCACCGTCAGCAGGATATGGGCATGGGGATTGTGTCCGGGGGGATATGGGTCGTGGATGGCAGCATCAGCGCACATTCCGTCTGCTACAAACTGCTCCTTGATGAAATCTTGCAGGAGCTGGATTTGTTCCTCTCGGCTCAGTTCTATGGGCAGCGCCGCCACAAATTCACGGGCAAGGCGACTGTCCTTTGCGGTTTCGGTTTCCTCCACAGCGTTCCACAGGATTTCTCGATCCTGCCACTCTGCGGGGGCGGTGGCTGGCAGAAAAACCTGCCGCCACCCAAGGCCTTGTTTGCGGGTATAGTCATGCTGCACTCCGTCGTACTCATTGAGCAACCGAGAACAGCTCAGATAGGCCGCAGCAGCCACAGCGGAGCGTCCGGCTCCACGGCTGACCATCTTGGCCTCCAAATGATAAATCGCCACTATCTACCATCCTTTCTGAAGGGCTACTGCGAAACGCAGCAGCCCTTCTTCTGTACTTGATCGCAACAGGTACGTCGTAAAATACGACGCACCACCAGCAGGGGCGGAACGATTTGTTCCACCCCTGTATCTGTGTCAAGCTGCCGGTGGCAGGTTGACACAGGCAGGCGGCGGGATGGGGTGGCTATATACCACCCCATGAACAGGGGCTTCCAAAACGGAAACCCCTGCGCCGACTGCATGGACAAGGCTGTCAGTTTGGCAGAAATGCAGCCTTGTCCAGCGGCTCCCGCAGGAGCCGCAATCTCCCTCGGAGAGCGCACGTGCCCGACCAACGGGAGGGCTACCACCGCCTGCTTTAGCAGGTGGTGAGTAAATGCGCCCTTCGGGATAGAAAAGAGGAAGGCCCCGGTTTCCCGGAGACCTCCCAGCCGTTTTCAATCGTGCGCTGCCAGCTTTCGCCGCAGGTATTCTTCCAGATTATCAAGCCCTACCGCCTGTACTTCCGGCAGCACTTTTTCCAGTACAGCGCCCTCCTGAATGAGCCGCCTTGTCCGGGCTTTTCGTTCCTTCACCCGATCCCGTGCCTGGGCTTCCTCCAAGCGGTGCTTTGCCTGCAACAGTTTCTTTTCTTCACTTGTCATAGATTTACCTCCGTTTCTGCCAGATCAGGTCGTAGCCCAGCACATCGGCCAGCTCCACAACCTCCTTGTAGCGGATGGATTCCCGCTGGAGCTTGGCGGACAGGTTGGAAACACTGTCCGACCAGCCGTATTCCTCATGGAGCCGGTTAACTACCTCCTGCATGGTATATCCGGCCCGGACGATCTGTGCCTTGATTTCGTTGCGTACCGTCATCATCAAAAATCCTCCTAAATTTACTTGATAAAAAAGCGAAGCTGGCACGCCCTCTGGCATAACCGCTTCGCTGTGTGGCGAAAAATCTCCTTGTCACCAAATCCGTTCAGAATTGCCAGTGTGATGTCCTGTCCATAGGTCGCACTTTCTGACTTTTCCGTTTCGTGTGATTTGGCTTGAAACCGTGCATTTCCCCATAATTCCATGCACCCGGTTCACCGGGGCGAAAAGCGCGATTTCGCAAAATGATTTCTGCCAATCGTCAACTACTTTCCGATTCTCGCTTGCCTTGATTTTGCATGGGGATTTGACCAGTGATTCTGACTGCCATAGCCGCCGAATTGCTATAAAAGGGAGAACAAGGGTCAATCAAAGCGTACGTACGTACACGGTTCAGCGCCGCCATTCTTCCGGCACATCTTCCGGTACGTACGTACGCATCGAATCACCGGAAAACACTGATATATTATTTTTCACTAATACCTCAATTCCCAGAAATCCACGCACCCGCCGTCCGGCGGCATTGGTCACATTGTTGCAGTATTCCAGATTGTAGCGGCTCTGGCAGGCAATCAGGGCTTCGCTGAAGCTGCGGGGTTTCAGGGCGGGCAGATTGTTTTCGGTGCAGTAAATCTGGTATGCCTCATACAGCTCTTTGGAGCTGGCAGATAGATCGACTTTCAGGCGAACATATCCGTCAGAATCCAGAAAATCATAGACATTGTTATTGTCCCGTTTGACTGCCTCCCGGTTTTCTCTGGTACGGTCACTTTCGGTAAACTTGAAGTTGTTGGATGCCAGTCGCTGCAATCCCTCAAAGGCCCACAGCAGAATGCCCTCCACCTCAGCTTTCATCTTCTCGGCCAGGTCGGGATCGTCCACACGGCCAGCCGGTTTTTCTTTCGTGGTCAGCACCAGTTGGCGACGGTAAAATCCGTCGCTCCTGTCAAACAGCGCCTGCAAATCCCCGTTGGAGAAGGCCAGCAGCCGGGCGCACATCCATCCCTGATAGCTCTGCTTGCCCTTGCGCTCCAAATCCATCTTGCCCTGGGCGGTGACAATGGATTTCACATAGTTGGTCTGGCGCAGGGCTTCCATCCGCATATCGTCGTCCACGCACAGGAGGATATGTTCCAGGTCAGCACGGGCAAAACGGTTCTCGGATATTTTCCCGATGCCGCCATCCTTCATGTTGGAGCCGAACAAAGTTCCCAGAACAGCGCCGATCTGCGACTTGCCCTCGCCGCCGCTACCCTTAATGACCATCATCCGTTGTCCCTTGTTGCTGGGAATCAGGCAGTAGCCGATATATTCCTGCAAGGTGGGGATGTCCTCCGGGTAGAGCAGGCCATCCAGAAATTGCAGCCAGAGAACAGGCTTTGGGGCGTTGGGGTTGTAGGCCACGGGGAAACGGTTGCGGACGATTTTCGGCTTTCCCTCCGCAAAGGTTCCGTCCAGAAAAAGTGTGCCATTGGAAAGATGAATCCGATCCGGCTCCGGGGGAAAATCCTCCGCCAGCGCCGCCAGCTTCATCAGCTCCACGATGTTGCTGATTTTGCGGGGAATGTTGCTGACCGCACAGCATTTCAGCTCCTCAAAAATCTCTCCCCGCAGGGGCAGTTCGTCTGTCACACGGCCTTCGGGCGTGAAAAAAGCCCCGTTTGTGAAGATGATCTTGTGCGTCTGCAAGAACTCCTCACAAAACAGGGCTTCGTTGATGCTTTTTCCATCAAACCAGACGGGCATCCCGTCAAGCTGCGCTTTGTTTTTCATGGGCATCGTCCTCCTTTTTCAGCCTGTCCAGCCGTTCCTCCAAACCGGCAATCAGGCCATCCTTGTTCAGCATTTCCACGATTTTTACCCGCTGTTCCAGTTCGGCGGCAATGAGCAAATCCGCCAGATACTCCACATAGTCCAGCATCTGGCAGGCTTCCACAAACCGGTCATCCAGAACATCTTCCAGTGTCTTGGGTGCGTACTGCACCTTCCAGCTTTCCAGAAGATGCAGATAATCACACAGCACCCGCAGACAGCGCACTTCTTCCTGCCGGTATGCTGTCAGCAGGGGACGCTCCGGTTTGGGCAGGACCGCTGCCGCAGGGGGCTTGTCCGGGTCAATCCCAAAATCCTGTGCCAGCTTCTGCGCTGCCTCGTAGCTGCTCAGGTCAAATAACCTCGCCACAAGGTCGATCACATCGCCGGTGGCTCCGCAGCCGAAGCAGTAAAAATACCGTTCGTTCAGCTTCATGCTGGGGTGCCGGTCCTCATGGAACGGACAGCTGCACATCCCGTTTCGGTTGACTTGCAGCCCATAGTGTTCCGCCGCATCCGGCACACAAATATTCTGTTTTACCAGTTCAAAGAGTGTCATAAAAAATCCCTCCGTTTCAGGGCATAAAAAAAGCGGCCTGCCCGGTTTATTTGGGCAGGCCACAGTCCTTATGCAGTTTGTGGTGTTTCCGTTTCTTTGGCTTTCCGCTTTTCCTGCCGGTAGAACTTCTCCCGGCAGGCGGGTTTGCAGAATTTAGCGTTGGGGCGGACAGACTGGAACGGCGCTCCGCAGCACTGGCACACCAGCTGATACGGTTCGCCCGGAACGATCAGCCCCTCGGCAATCTTCTGTTTGCGTTCCTTCTGGCGCAGGTATTTTTCATGGTCACGGATACGCTTCTGACGGCGCTTTTCCTCCGCAGCCAGTTCTTCCTCGGTGGGTTCGGGCATGGGCACTTCGAATTTCCCGATGAAATTCAGATAAATCTCAATTTCCTGCACCCGTTCCCCGGTGCTTCGGTCCGGGGCATGGACCAGAATTTTCTCCACAAATTCATGGAGCATGGGTGCGGTCAGCTCGGTGAAATCCGTATATTTCTGTGCCAGCGCCAGAAAGTGGCTGGCACGGTCCGTGTCCTCATGGAATTGGTCCAGCTGTGCCTGCTCGGAGGCAAGCAGTTGTTCCAGCTCGGCCTGTTCCTTCTCATATTCGGCACACAGCAGCTCGAACCGTTTTTCTTCCAGTTTGCCCATGGCATAGGTTTCATACAGCTTTTTAATCAGCACATCCAGCTCGGCGCTGCGCCTGCGCTCCTTGGCGACCTTGCGTTTCAGCTCCTTTGCCGCTTCCTGCTGGCGAACCTGTGAAATGCTGCGAACTTTCTGAATAAATTCCTCCTTGTTCTGGATGGCATAGCTGGCGGTAGTGCGGATGGTTTCCAGAATCAGGGCATTCAAAGCCTTAGTGCTGACCGTGTGAGAAGAACACATCTGCGTTTCTCGCTCAAAGGTCAGGGTGTAGGTGGAGCAGCTGTAAAAATCCACGGAATATTCCCGCCCGTTCTTTTTGCGCTTGCCCCGGTGGTTATACATCTTGGCTCCGCAGTCGGCGCAGAACACAAGGCCGGTCAGGGGATTGGCGACGCCGGTGGTGTCCGTCCGGCGCACCGTCCGCTTCACCTGCTGGGCGAGCTGCCAGGTTTCCGGGTCAACAATGGCCTCGTGGGTGTTCTCAAAAATCAGCCAGTCGGACGGATCATTTTTTACCCGCTTATCTCGGTAGGACTTTTTAGAGGAACGGAAATTGACGGTGTGCCCCATATACTCCGGCTTGGTCAGCATGGAGCTGACCGTAAAGCCGTACCAGTCATAGGGGCGGCTGGTGTCCACGGTGTTTTTCCGGCTGCCTCTGCCGTTGCGAGCCAGATAATAGGCGGGGCACTCCACCTTTTCCTGTGTGAGTATCTTGGAAATCTCATAGGGGCCATGCCCCTCCACCGCAAGCAGGAAGATTCTCCGCACCACAGCGGCGGCTTCCTCGTCCACCAGCCAGTGGTCCTTGTCCTCCGGGTCTTTTTTGTAGCCATAGATGGCATTGTTGGTGGTGGGCTTGCCTGCCTTGCCTTTGACACGGTATGCTGCCGAAACCTTTTTGGACTGGTCACGCAGATACCATTCGTTCATGATATTGAGAAAGGGGGCAAACTCGCCGCTGTCCTGTTCCTCGCTGTCAATGTTATTGGCAACAGCGACAAAATGAACCCCATTCTGCCGGAACATTACCTCGGTGTAAAAGCCGGTTTGCAGATAGTTTCTGCCGATCCGACTTAGGTCCTTACACAGCAGGTGGGCCACCTTTCCCGCCTCGATGTCCGCCACAAGGCGCTTCCATGCGGGACGGTCAAAGTTGCCGCCGGACCACCCATCGTCTGTGTAGTGGACGATATTGGTGTAGCCCCGCTGTGCTGCATAGCTTTCAAGATAACGTTTCTGGTTCAGAATGGAGTTCGAGTCGCCCGTGAGGTCATCGTCACGGGACAGGCGCTCATAGAGCGCAGTGATTTTTTCTTCCGTCTGTCTGTTTGCCATATCAGGCGCTCCTTTCAGACGGACGGCTCATTTGTGGCAGTTCCATTATACCACATTCCGGCTGGTTTGCCAGCCCGTCATTGCGGATCAGCCGCAGAATTTTATCTTCCATCGTTTCCTCGGCGGTTTCGCTGAGGTAGACACGAACTTTATAGGTGGTGTTGCCAATGTGCCGGGTCAGAAACACGGCGTTTTTATCTGCCATAGAACCTCTCTTTCTTGCGCTTTCGGCGCATCCGGTGTATACTGTTGTTATGGTTCCGTTGTTTGTAACCTGCGATTGTGTTACTTCTTTTTTATGTCAAGCCTGAACATGGCGAAAGCCCCCTTTCTCCTGTGTGAACGAGCAAATGTAATCTAAGCAACTTGTTTTCAGATTACTCTTTCACTAATAGGAGAAATCCGGGGTGCAAAACGGAACCATTTTTGAAAAATCGCAAAATATTTTTTGAAAAGAGGTGGGGTCATGGCGTATCTGTCTGATGACGAGCTTCTGGATACCGAGGGTGGCTTCACCGGATGGGACGATGGGACAGGCACTGGTGCGGCGGAGGAAACGCTGGAACAGGCGCTTGCGGAAGAACGTCTGGCCGAGCTGGAAAATGAGCTGGAGCAGGACGAGCATCCCATTTACTATGAAGCGGAGCTGGAGGACGAGGAAGAAGAAGCCGCCCCGGTCAGCGATAAGCGGCTGAAACGGGAGATGCGAGCCGAGGCCATACGGCGGCTGGAGGAAGCCGCCCGCACGGAGAAGGATTTCCGGGTCGTGGTGGAGGAATGGAACAAGCTGGACCGGAACCGGGAGCGCCGGGAACGGGACCACGAAAACCTCCGTGGTGATGTGCCGCTGGAATATCAGGCAGTGCCGGAACCCAAACTTATTCCCCGCTGGATGAACAATCCCGCATACCGGCAGCTGATGGCCGGAAACTTTCTGGACATCCTGTTTGACTGCCCCTATGAGATGCACAATCTGACCGCTGACACCTTTATATCCCGAATGGTGGAGGAATTAAGCGAGGAACATAAGGAAGTTCTGTATTTCCTCTCTTTGAGGCTGTACAGCACCACCCGTCTTGCCGCTGTCCGTGGGCAGTCTGACCGCAACATCCGCAAGCTGCGGAAAACTATCCACAAAAAATTGCAGCGCCAGATGTATGACCATCTGTGCGGTAAGCAGGAGCATGGCGGCAGCCTGACCTTGCGGGAACGCCAGTTTTTGGAGGAATACTCGAAAATCGCAAGAAAACAGGGCAAGGACGCCGTGATCCGGCGGGAGAATAAGACCAAGCGCAGAAAAAAGAAAAACCGCCCCTGATAATTGGGACGATTAAGGAGAAAGGGCGTGTATGATGAAAAATTTGTTTGAACAGTCCCGTTCCCATTGGGTTCGGTACGATCACTATGAGATGAAAACAGCGGAAGATGGCAAACAGTACATCACCCCCGGCAAGAGTGCAAAGCCGGATGTCTACAATCCGCTGAAAGAGGTCCCCAACATTGTGCTGGATGCCCTGAATGTAGGGATGCTGATGATGGGACGCAAGCCGGAAGCAGAAGTGGAAAAGGCAGTGATGGAGTTTGTCACCCGGTACGGCCTGCTGGGGCTGATGACCGCCCTGCCCACCACGCCGTCTTTTATGGACTATGAGGCGGTGTACCTGCCGAAAAACCACTTTATCAAGGAAGAAACCATGGCGACGGACCAATATCTGTCCCTGTTTTACCCCTTTGACCAGCTGGACTTGGTGAAGAAAGGCATAGAATCCACGTGGAATGTGTCCGGTGACCGGACGATGGTTGCCCTGACCATGACTTTCATGGACGAGCCGATGGCGAAAAACATGAGCTTCCAGCGGGAATATGCGGAACCCTATGACTGGGTTGCCCAGCAGTTCAAGGACTGGGCCTTTACGCTGACCACGGCCATTTTATACTACAATGATTATGATTCCATCGACGAGGACGCACGGGGGCTGTATCGCAAGGCTATGGCTGCGTTCGGTGGGATCGCCCCCAGCTACCACATCGAGCTGCTGGATAAGCCCACTATTTATTGGGACTTTCACTCCCTGCTGCTGGGCATCCAGATGATGTTCAGCTTCATGCTGGTGGACGGGGATCAGCCCCTGCGCCTGTGCAAGCACTGCCAGAAGGTGTTCCTGGGCAGCCGGTCCAACGCCGCCTTTTGCAGCCCACGGTGCAAGAACCAGTACAATGTCTACAAGAGCCGGGGAAAGAACCGGACGGATGGAGGTGACGAGGAATGAGTGAGGAACAGGGACTGACCCCGTATGAAACCAGAGAAATCCTCTTTTACAAGACCGAAAACGGAGAAGTGCGGGTGGAAATCCTGCTCTTTCAGGAAAATCTCTGGCTGACACAGGCAAAAATGGCAGAGCTGTTCGAGGTACAGAAAGCGGCCATTTCCAAGCATCTGAAAAACATTTTTGAATCCGGCGAACTGAGCGAGGATTCAGTTGTTTCCAAAATGGAAACAACTGCTGCGGACGGGAAACGGTATCAGACCAACTATTACAATCTGGACGCCATTATCGCTGTGGGGTATCGTGTGAACTCCAAAAAGGCGACCATGTTCCGCATTTGGGCGAACAGGGTGTTGAAAGAGTTCATCATCAAGGGCTATGTGATGGATGACGCACGGTTGCGAGAGCCGGAGAACTTTTTCGGCAAAGATTATTTCGAGGAACAGCTGGAGCGTATCCGGGACATCCGGGCCAGCGAGAGAAGATTTTACCAGAAAATCACGGACATCTATTCCCAGTGCAGCGCCGACTACGATGTGGAAAGCCCCATCACAAAGGAGTTTTTCGCAACGGTGCAGAATAAGCTCCACTATGCGGTCACCCACCATACAGCTGCCGAGATCGTATATGGCCGTGCCGACAGCACCAAGCCCAATATGGGCCTGACCACATGGAAAAACGCCCCCAAAGGCCGCATCCGCAAATCCGATGTCACCGTTGCCAAAAACTATCTGAACGAAACAGAAATGCGGAACCTGAACGAAATTGTCACCATGTACCTTGACTATGCGGAACGGCAGGCCCGCCGGGGAAATGTCATGTATATGGCCGATTGGGTCAAGCGGCTTGACGCATTTTTACAGTTCAACGAGGAAGATATTCTGCATGATAAAGGCAAGGTGACCGCTGCCATTGCCAAAGCCTTTGCCGAGAAAGAGTTTGAAAAGTTCCGGGTATTGCAGGATCGGACCTATCAGAGCGACTTTGACCGACTGGTTGCAGAGACTTCGGCTGATCAGACAGAATAACCGTATACACAGAAAGCCCACGCCTCCGGTTCTCTTTCCGGCTGCGTGGGCTTTTTGGGCCATCGCTTATTTCTTGTTTTGCAGCTGTTCATGGGCTTCCTGCTGGACAATCAACCCCGCCGAAAATCCATACTTGAAATGGCTTTCACTTTCCTCGCACTGGGCGATAGCGTTCTGCGCCCGGAGTTCCTCCACCAGCGCATAGTCCTCTTTGCTGAGCCGCTGGGATAACTGCTCCATCAACGCTGCACAGGTTTGGATCGCCTTGTGGTATTCCGGGGACGTGGGTACGACTGTTTCACAGGGATAAAACTCTCCATTATACATGGCTTCTAAAATCATGGTGTTCCCTCCCTCAACAGTAGACCAGCTCAGCCAGGACAATTTCCTCGGCTCTGTTGTGGATGGAGTTCATGGAGCGCACCCATGCCATCTGGTCGGCAGCTTTCAGGGCTTCTGTGACGCCCTCTTGCTGCATCATGGATTTTTCAATGATTTCCAGCCGCTCCCGGCAGGCGATGTCGATTTCCTCCAAGTGGGGAAGCAGCTTTTCAGTGACAATGAGATCGGTATACAGAATGGGCCGATGTTCTTTTAAGTAGGCACGGCGCATCCGGCCATATTTCCCGATATGGTACTCTTTGGTGTCTGCTAACACAAGGTTGGGAATGAGATAGTCGCCGCATTGGGTGTAAGTCAGTTCCATACAAGGCTCCTTTCGTGAGAATGTGGTTGACAGTTACGGTAGGTTTGAGGGCATCCCTCCTTTATCATAACTGTCTTTTCATTCGCCACAAATGAGCCGCCAGTCATGATGTAATGTTTTTTGGTGTAATCCACCCTCTATACATTACATCATGGATGCTCTGCCTGTGGGCAATCCCCTACGGACTGGGCGCGGGCTGCGTGGACGCGGCGCTGAACAACTATGTGGCCCTGCACTACGCCAGCCGCCACATGAGCTGGCTGCACTGCATGTGGGGTGTGGGCGCCTCCATCGGGCCGGTCATCATGGGCCTTGCCCTTACCGGCGGCAAGGGCTGGACCGGCGGCTACCGGTATATCGCCCTGTTGCAGACCGTACTGGTGGTTATCCTGGCATTGAGCCTGCGGCTCTGGGCAAAGCCGGACCGGCAGACCGAAGCCCACCAGGGCGCGCCGCTGAGCCTGCGGGAGATCATCGCCATTCCCGGGGCAAAGGCCATTCTGATCGCCTTTTTCTGCTACTGCGCGCTGGAGCAGACCTGTGCGCTGTGGGCCAGCAGCTACCTGACCCTGCACCACGGGCTGAGCGCCGAACAGGCGGCCGGCTGGGCCAGCCTGTTCTTCTTCGGCATCACCGCCGGGCGGGCGGCCAGCGGCTTTCTGACCATGCGCTTTTCCGACCCGCAGCTGATCCGGCTGGGTCAGGCGGTGATCCTGGCGGGCATCTTCTGCCTGTTCCTTCCCTTCGGCAGTCAACCCGCCCAGATCGGCCTGGTGCTCATCGGCCTTGGCTGCGCGCCCATCTACCCCTGTGTGATTCACTCCACCCCCGCCACCTTCGGGGCCGAGCGGTCCCAGGCGCTGATCGGGGTGCAGATGGCCAGCGCCTATGTGGGTACCTGCCTGATGCCGCCCCTGTTCGGACTGATTGCCAACCACATCAGCATCGGGCTGTATCCGGTGTATCTGCTGGCGATTCTGGCGGTGATGACTGCCGCCTACCACCGGCTCACCACTGGGCAAAAAGCCCCGGCAAACGAAGCTTAACCAATAACCGGCATAAGAAAAACCGGCCTGCGGGCACACTGCCCACAGGCCGGTTTTTTATTATGCTTTACGCAGAGGATCAGCCCTGGCAGCCCAGATCGTCCCAATCGCCGAAATCCTCGGCGCTGGCGATGCGGGTGGGGTCCAGCTTGCCGTTCTCGTCCAGCGGCTTTTCCGCCGCGCCCAGGGTCACCGGATTGGTGTTGGGGCCACAGTCCGGACGCTGCGGATAAACGGTCGGCTCCGGCTGAGGCTCCTCCTGTGCCGGTTCCTGCCCGGTTGCCTCTGCCTGTGCGTGCTCCGGCTGCTCCGGCTCGGTGGGCACCTCCACATATTCGCCCTCGATATGAGAGCTCTTGTTGTAGTCGTTCAGCAGCTTATAGGCCACAGCGCCTGCCGCAATGCCCAGAACGATGGAGATCAGTCGTTTGAAAAATCCCATGGGAACTCCCTCCTTTTTGAGTAGTATACCACAGAGGCCCGCCCCGGCGCAAACCCGGAGCGGGCCCCCTTTGATTCGTTTTTGTCTCGGCCGGTCAGCTGAAGGTGACCACGTCGTCCTTCAGGGGCTGGGCAGCCTCCACCGACAGAGCGGTGAGCACCGGGCCCTTGCCGCCGAACAGGGGATGGAACTGCACCCGCACCTTGGCGGTGAGCTTGATCCAGCTGCGCTGGGCCAGCTTCTTGGCATCGTCGTACTTGCAGGGGAAGCCCACAAACTGAATGTCCTGTACGCAGCAGGTCATGGCGAAGCGGCCGGGCACAAACTGGTTCTGGCCCACCCGGGGGGTCTGGCAGACCTGGGCGGTGAAGCGCACGGTCTTGCCCGCGTACTTCTCCGGGTCCTCGCTGGCATCCAGATACCAGATGCCGAAGTCCTCGTCGCCGATCTCGATCACATCCGCGTTGATGTCGAAGGGCAGCTCGTCCGGCAGCTGGTCATAAGCCACGCTGCCGTCGGCGTATTCGTAGGCGATATCGCACCGGCGGCTGGCCTGGCGCACCGCCTTGTGCACAAACTCCTGGTCCTCGGCGGTCAGGCCGTCGGCCCGGTTCACCACCAGCAGCTCGCACTGGGCGAATTTGTCCAGGAACAGCTGGCGCATGTTGTCGAAGTACATGCGGAAGGTGTTCGCGTCGGCGGTGCCGATGGTCTGATAGATCACCCAGTTCTCCGGCATGGCCTCGTACAGCTCCTGTACCATCCACATGCCGTTGTACTCGATCACCACGCGGCCCGCGCCGGTCTTTTTCACCAGCTCGGCCAGATGGGTGGGGTTCAGCTGCTCCTTGTCCTCAATCAGCTCCACGTGCACGCCGCCGAAGGCAAACTTATCGGCGTCATACTCCTCTTCGCCCTCTTCGCAGACCAGCAGCAGGGTCTTGTCGCCGGAATCGAACTGGGGGTCCTCCATGGTCTCCTGCACAAAGCGGGTCTTGCCGCTTTCCAGAAAACCCAGGAACAGATATACCGGAATCTCTTTCACGTTACCTCTCCCTCCCCGCAGCTCAGGCCAGATGGAACAGCTGCTCCAAGGCAGCCTCGTCCAGCTTGGAGCCGATTACGCACAGGCGGCCGGTCACGTCCGCAGCGCCGCCGCGCACGTCGGCCTCGCCGGGCACATGGTCAAAGTAGATCCAGCCATTGGTGCCGGGCAGGATGCCCTTGGCGCGCAGCACCACGCCATACTTGCCGCTGTCCAGCTCTTCCAGAGCGGTGCGGATTTCCTCCTCGGTGAACACCCGGGCAGTCTCGCGGCCCCAGCTGGTGAACACCTCGTCGGCATGATGGTGGTGGTGATGGTCGTGATCATGGCCGCAGCCACAGCTGCACTCGCCGTCGTGGTCGTGATGATGATGCTCGTGGTCATGATCGTGGCCGCAGCCGCACTCCTCGTCATGATCGTGATGATGGTGCTCGTGGTCATGGTCGTGGCCGCAGCCGCACTCCTCGTCATGGTCGTGATGATGATGCTCGTGGTCGTGGTCGTGGTCGTGATCGTGGCCGCAGCCGCACTCCTCATCATGGTCGTGATGAGGATGCTCGTGCTCGTGGTCGTGGCCGCACTCCTCGCCATGCTCGTGGTGATGGCCGCACTCGGGGCAGATCTGAGTCTCCTCCAGCAGCTCCTTCACGAAGTCCCGCTTGGACTCCATGGCCGCCACAATCTGCTCACCCTTCAGCTGATTCCAATCGGTGGTGACGATGGTGGCCTCAGGGTTCTTCTCCCGGATCATGGCCACGGCGCGGGCAATCTTGTCCTCGCTGGCGGCGCCGGTGCGGCTCAGGATGATGGCGTTGGCATGGCTGATCTGGTCGTTGTAGAACTCGCCGAAGTTCTTCATGTACAGCCGCACCTTGTTCACGTCGGCCACGGTCACAAAGCTGTTCAGCTGCACGTCCCGCTCGGCGGCGATGCCCTGCACGGCCTTGGTCACGTCGCTCAGCTTGCCCACGCCGGAGGGCTCGATCAGAATGCGGTCGGGCTGGTACTGATCGATGACCTTCTTCAGGGCCTCGCGGAAGTCGCCCACCAGGCTGCAGCAGATGCAGCCGGAGTTCATCTCGGTGATCTCGATGCCGGCCTCCTTCAGAAAGCCGCCGTCAATGCCGATCTCGCCGAACTCATTTTCGATGAGCACCAGCTTCTGGCCCGCGTAGGCCTCGGCAATCAGCTTCTTGATGAGCGTGGTCTTGCCGGCGCCCAGAAAACCGGAAAAAATATCAATCTTGGTCATGGTATATTGTCTCCTTTTATCTTGGGCAACCCTGCACGCTTTGCGGCCGGAATTGCCCTTGCGCAGAGCCGCCCTGCCGGAGCATATTTCCACCCCCGGGCCGCCTGCTGAAAAACGGTCGTTCCGTTTCTTATTATACTATCTTTGTCAAGGTCATTGCACCGATTTCCGGGGTGTAGTTTTTGCGAAATTTTGCGTTTTTCTGCCTCGCTCTCTTTTAAAACCCGCTTTAGCGTGTTAATATAAAACTAACACGATTTTGCGCGGTGAGTGCAATATACGCCCGCCGCGGGAAAAGAGGTAAAACAGATCCCATGAAAACCACCAACGAAAAGATCGCCCAGCTGCGGGCGGCCATGCAGGCCGCCGGGGCGAATGCCTGCCTGATTCCCTCGTCGGACCCCCATTCCAGCGAGTACCTGCCTGACCACTGGAAGGCCCGGGCCTACTTCTCCGGCTTTACCGGAAGCATGGGCACCCTTGTGGTGACCGATACCGCCAGCGCCCTCTGGGCCGACGGCCGCTACTTCATCCAGGCCGAGCGCCAGCTGGCCGGCAGCGAGATTCAGCTGCAGAAGATCGCCGTGGAGGGTACCCCCACCGTGACCGAATATCTGACAGACGCCCTGGGCGAGGGCCAGGTGCTGGCTCTGGACGGCATGGTCACCTCCACCGCCACTGTGCTGGAGCTGGAAAAGGCCCTGGCCAAAAAGGGTGCGAAGGTGCTGTCCGTCGATCTGGTCAGCCCCATCTGGGAGGACCGGCCCCCGGTTCCCTCCACTCCCGCCTGGCTGGTGGACACCGAGACCGCGGGTGCCTCCGCTGAGGAAAAGCTGGGCCGTCTGCGCAAGAAGCTGGCCGAGGCCGGCGCTGCCGCCATGGTGGTCTCCCGCCTGGACAGCGTGGCCTGGCTTTTGAACCTGCGTGCCGCCGATCTGGACTGCACCCCCTTTGCGCTGGCCTACTGCTTCGTGACCACCACCAACGCCACCCTGTTCATCGATCAGAGCCGTATGCCCGAGGAAGCCATCGCCGCACTGCGGGCTCAGGGCGTGGGCGTGGAGAGCTATGACCGGCTGCTGGGCACCCTGACCGGTTACCATCACGACCGGGTGATTCTGGTGGACGGCTCCACCAACTGGGCCATCTACAGCGCTGTGTGCCAGAACCCCAACTTCACGGTGAAGATGGGCGAAGACCCCATCCAGGCCATGAAGGGCGTGAAGAACGCCGCCGAGATCAAGAACCTGATGAACTGCCACGTGAAGGACGGCGTGGCCATGGTGCGCTTCCAGATCTGGCTGGAGCAGCAGATGGCCGCAGGCACGACCATTACCGAGGTGGATGTGGACCGCAAGCTGATGGAGCTGCGCGCCGAGCAGCCCGGCAACCTGGGCGTAAGCTTCGACACCATTGCCGCCTACGGGGCCAATGCCGCCATGATGCACTACCATGCCACCCCGGACAACTGCACCAAGCTGGAAAAGCGGGGCTTTTTGCTGGTGGACAGCGGCGGACAGTATGCCGACGGCACCACCGACATCACCCGCACCTACGCGCTGGGTGAGCTGACCGAGAACGAGCGCACCTACTACACCTACGTGCTCAAGAGCCACATCGACATCGCCAAGCTCCAGTTCCTCTCCGGCTGCACCGGCGGCAATCTGGACGTGATGGCCCGTGCGGCAGTATGGCAGCACGGCATCGACTACCGCTGCGGCACCGGCCACGGTGTGGGCTTCATCGGCGGCGTACACGAAGGCCCCCAGAGCCTGCGCGTGACCAACACGGTCCCCTTCCAGCCCGGCATGACCATCACCGACGAGCCCGGCATCTACGAAGAGGGCGAGGTGGGCATCCGCATCGAGAACGAGCTGCTGTGCGTGGAGCGTGTGAAGAACCAGTACGGCCAGTTCCTGGGCTTCGAATCCATGACCCGCTGCCCCATCGACCTGACTCCGGTACGCCCCGAGCTGCTGGACGCGGACGAGAAGGCCTGGCTGAACGCCTTCCATGCCGAGACCTACCGGGATCTTGCTCCCCTGCTGACCGAAGAGGAAGCCGCATGGCTTGCTGAAAAGACCAAACCTCTGGCCTGATTGCATTCTGCTCCCCCGGCTTTTGCCGGGGGATTTTTGCATTCCCCCGCCAAAATTTACAACTTTGCGCGCCCCTTCGATACAGTTTCGTTACATCGGGGCGGTATAATACGTCTAATAGAAAAATATTGCCAAAGGAGGAACGAGACGATGGCCAATTCCCCCGAAAGCTGGAAATACCATTCCGGGGCAGGCCGCCAGCGCACACCGCGCCAGCCGGCCCAATCGGCCCAGCCGGTCCGCCGCGCCCCCGCAAAGCGCACCGCGCCCCGCCGTTCCTCGCTGGAGGCCCGTTACGCGCCCCAGACCCAAAGCCGGCAGGTGCGCCGCCCCGCACCCCGCCAGCCCGCACAGCGCCCGCCCCAGGCTCCCCGCCCCGGCCGCAGGCGCCGCTCTTCCCTGCTGCCCTGGGCCCTGGCTGCCCTGGTCAGCTGCCTGATTCTGGGCTTTACTTATGTCTGGTCCGCCCGCACAGCCCTTCCCGCCGGGGCGGATGCTTCCGGCGCAGCCAGCCAGGCCGAGCCCGCGCCCGCTTCATCGGTGGGCGAATGCGTGTTCCGCTCCGGCGGCGAGCTGCCCCAGGCAGTGCAGGATACCCTGACCGAATGGTTCGTGCGCTGCTACAACGCCTCCGCCCGGCTGGAGGCCCCGAAGCTTGACGACCTTTACGGCCCGGGCGCTGCCGCGCAGGAGGCCTGCCTGCTGGATGAGGCCAGCGTGGACTTTATCAGCCAGGTACGGGCCATGCAGCCGGTGGACCTGACCATGACCGGCTTCACCATCGGCCTGACGGTGGAGGAGACCAGCTGGGAGGACGAAACCATCACCGTGAGCCTGCAGGAGGACGACCAGATCCAGTTTGCCTTTCTGAATGGCCGTACCAGCTCCAGCTGCGGCATCGAGAACACCTTCACCTTCTCCGCCGACGGCAAAATCCTGGCCCACGAAAAGACCGAGGACGGCTTCAATCTGGTGCGGGATGTGTACAGCCGTCAGTCCTCCAGCGGCGAGGCCGGAATCAAGAGCACCCTGAGCCAGCTGGTGAGCGCCGCCAAGGCGGATGTGGACAAGCTTGCCAGCCAGCGTCAGCAATATCTGGCCGACCCGGAGGGCCAGAGCAGTCTCCAAGCCTGCGACATGGCCTACGACCGGCAGGCGGCGGTGGATTACGCCCGCCAGTGGGTTGGGCTGACCGCCATGACCCGCAACCCCCAGTGGGGCATCTACGACGACTACGGCGGCAACTGCAACAACTTCACCTCCCAGTGCCTGTATGCCGGGGGCATCCCCATGGACATCTACGGCTACGATACCCAGCAGTGGAAATGGTACAGCGATGTGCCCAACTCCTACTCCGAGGCCCGGGGCCGCTCCTCCAGCTGGAGCGGCGTGGATGAATTTTACACCTACGTGAACGAGAACAGCGGCTATGGTCTGGTGGCTGAGGCGGACGGCAACCTGTATGCCGCCCAGCCCGGCGACGTACTCCAATACGGAGCGGACGGCGAGTGGAAGCACTCGGTGCTGGTGACCGAGGTGGTCAACGATGCCAGCGGTCAGCCGGTGGAATTTCTCATCGCCTCCAACACCACCGACCGAATCGACTGGCCCATGAGCGCCTACGCCTACGCGGACGTGCGGCTGATCCATGTTCTGGGCTACAACAACTGAAAAGCGAGCCTGCCCGGGAATGCTTCCGCGGCAGGCTCGCTTTTTCGTTCCATCTGTCTGGTTCAGGCTTCGGCCACCGCCACCAAATATTTGTAGATCTGCAGCTTGTTTTCCTCGTAAAGGCCCAGCTCCTCATAGAGCTTTTTGTAATAGGCAAACAGGCTGGCCTTGGTGGAGAGCATCTTCACTGTATTGCGTAGCCCCAGCTGGGTGGCGGTGATGCTCTGGGGGTTCTGCACGTAGTAATACACCGGCTGCTCCAGCGCATAAAAACGGGAGGCATAGCGGATGTATTCCAGGTTGAACAGCAGGTCCTCGCTCCAGCCCAGCTCCACGTTGCACTGGATGTTGTGGTTATGTACAATATCCCGCCGGTAGAGCTTGTTCCACATCACGCCGTAGTAAAAGCTGGCAGGCTCCTTCATCAGGCCCTTGGCGAAGGCGGTCTTGTCGTAATAGCCCGCATCCAGAAAGCCGTACTGCTCGATGGTCTGGTAGCTGTCCTCCTCGGTTTTGGCGAAGAGGGGCTTGTGGTTCTCCACCCGGTAGTAGGGCGCGATCACCAGGTCGGCGGTGTATTTCTCCGCCTTTTCCACCAGCTGGCGGGTGGCGTCCGGGGCGAGGTAGTCGTCACTGTCGGCAAATTGCAGGTATTTGCCGGTGGCCATGGAAATAGCCAGGTTCCGGGTGGCCGATACCCCGCTGTTGTCCTTGTCGATGAGCAGGATGCGTTTGTCCACCCGGGCATACATATCCGCCACCTGCAGGCTCACGTCGCTGCTGCCGTCGTTCACCAGAATGATTTCCAGGTTCTGATAGCTCTGCTTGCGGATGCTCTCCACACAGCGGGCGATGTGAAGCTTCGCGTTGTAGACCGGCACGATCACGCTGACCAGCGGCTGCTCCATCCTTGATTCCCCCTTCGATACAAATCCTTTCCTGATTCTCAGTGTAGTGCATCCGGCGGCGAAAATCAACCGGGAGCATCCGGCTTTTCGCGAAAGGTTTGTATTTTGGACCGCCAGCCGGTATAATAGCAGAAAAAGCCCCTGCGTTCCGGCGCGGCCGCAAGCCGGGCCGGGCGCGGGCGATTTTTGCCCACAAAGGAGTGACCATTGTTATGATGACCGAGACCATGCAGGCCCTGCGGGACCTGCAAAAGAAGCTGTACGCCTTTCAGTTTGCGCTGAATGTGATCGACTTCGACGCCCAGACCGTGGCCCCCAGCGAGAGCTATTCCGGCCGGGGCGAGGCGCTGGAGGTGCTGAGCAGCATCAAATACAGCCTGATCGCCGACCCGGCTCTGCCCGCTCTGCTGGAGAAGGCCCGCGGCGAGGAGCGCACCGAGCAGGAGGCCGCCGAGGTGGCCGAGCTGCAGCGGATGTACGACGAGACCAGCAAGATTCCCGCCCAGGAATACGCCGCCTTCGTGAAGCTGACCACCGCCGCGGTGAACGCCTGGGAGAAGGCCAAGGCCGCCAGTGACTTCTCGCTGTTTGCCCCCTATCTGGAGCAGATCGTGGCCTACCGCCGCCGCACCGCCGCCTACTTCGATGCCAATAAGGCCCCCTACGACGTGTGGCTGGACCAGTACGAGAAGGGCCTGTCCATGGCCCAGTGCGACGCCTTCTTCGACCAGCTGAAGGCAGTGATTCAGCCGCTGGTGAAGGAGATCGGCCAGCGGGGTGCGAAGATCCCCTGCGATTTCCTGAAAGGCACCTGGCCCATTGAGGCCCAGAAGATGCTCTCGGCCGCTGTAATGAAGCTGATGGGCATCGACGAGGGGCACTGCGTGCTGAGCGAGAGCGAGCACCCCTTCACCACCGAGTTCTACAAGGGCGACGTGCGCATTACCACCCACTACCACGAGGACGACATGGCCAGCAACCTGTACTCGGTGATTCACGAGGGCGGCCACGCTCTGTATGAGCTGCACATGGCCGACCGGCTGCAGTACACCTGCCTGTCCGGCGGCGCGTCCATGGGTCTGCACGAGAGCCAGAGCCGCCTGTGCGAGAACTACCTGGGCCGCAGTCTGGGCTTTATCAAGAGCCTGTGGCCCACCCTCACCGAGCTGTTCCCCACCCAGCTGGCGGGCGTGACCCCCGAGGCCTTCTACAAGGCCGTGAACCAGTGCCAGCCCAGCCTGATCCGCACCGAGGCGGACGAGGTGACCTACTGCCTGCACGTAATGGTGCGCTACGAGCTGGAAAAGCGTCTGATGGACGGCTCGCTGGCCGTGAAGGACCTGCCCGCCGCCTGGAACGCCCAGATGAAGGAGCTGCTGGGTGTGGACGTGCCGGACGACGCCCACGGCGTGCTGCAGGACATCCACTGGGCCTGCGGCGATCTGGGCTACTTCCCCAGCTACGCGCTGGGCACCGCCTACGGCGCCCAGATGATGGCCTCCATGCGCAAGGATCTGGACGTGGACGCTCTGCTGGAGGCAGGCAACTGGGCCCCCATCACCGGCTGGCTGGAGGAGCGCATCTGGCAGTACGGCAAGGAGAAGACCCCCGCTCAGCTGCTGAAGAACGCCTGCGGCGGCGAATTCGACCCCAAGTTCTACACCGATTATCTGGTGGAGAAATATTTCGCCATTTACGAGCTGTAAGGGCAGCAAAGCCTTGCCTTTTGGGCCGGGCTTTGCTATACTAAGTAGCGGAATTCAAGGCGATACCGCACAATTCCAGGTGGTGGAGCGCGCCGGAAAATTTTTTGTGATATGACCCAAAAAGCACAGCCAAGCCTTGGGTGGCTTGGCGAGCATTTTTGGAAAATAGCGCGGAAAATTTTGGCGTGATACGCCGCCTGAGCCGTGAGGCGTGAATTATGCGGTGTTGCCTCAATACAAAAGCATGACGGGCGGCCACCGGGTCGCCCGTCAGGTGCCTGAACCTCTCCCGGTAGGTCGCAAGCAGGGAGGGGGGCAGGCACCTTTTTTGCTGTGAGGGAGGAAGTAAAAGCCTGTGAACGTATTGCCCAAATTCTGCCGTTATGTGAGCGCCAACGTGCTGGGAATGATCGCCCTTTCCTGCTACATTCTGGCGGACACCTTTTTTATTGCCAACGCCATCGGAGCAGACGGCCTGACCGCGCTGAACATCGCCATCCCGATGTACAACCTGATCAATGCGGCGGGTCTGATGACCGGTGTGGGCGGCGGCACCCGGTATGCCATCTTGAGGGCCCAGGGGGAAAACGAGGCCGCCAACCGGCTGTTCAGCGGCATGGCACTGCTGGCCGCGGGGGCGGGCTGCGCTCTGTTGGCTCTGGGCGCGCTGGCCGCCCGGCCGCTGGCCGCTCTGCTGGGGGCGGACGCGGTGACCCTGTCGCTGTGCAGCGTCTACCTGCGCACCATTCTCTGCTTTGCCCCCTTCTTTTTATTGAACAGCACCCTGCAGGCCTTTGTGCGCAACGACGGCGCGCCCCGGCTGGCCATGGCGGGCATGCTCACCAGCAGCCTTTCCAACGTGGTGCTGGACTGGGTATTCATGTATCCCATGGGAATGGGCATGTTCGGCGCGGCCATCGCCACCTGCATCGCCCCCATCCTGAGCCTGTGCGTGCTGTCCACCCACTTCGCCCGGCCCGCCAGCCAATTGCGCTTTTCGGTGCGGGGCGCGGCACTGCAGCCCGCTGCCCGTGCGCTGAGTCTGGGCGCCTCCTCCTTTGTATGTGAGCTGTCCTCCGGCGTGGTGCTGCTGGTATTCAACCTGCTGATTCTGCACTTCACCGGCAACGTGGGCGTAGCAGCCTACGGCATCATTGCCAATCTGGCGCTGGTGGGGCTGGCCATCTTCACCGGCGTAGCCCAGGGCGTTCAGCCCCTGACCAGTCATGCCTACGGCACCGGCAACACTGCCGAGCTGCGTCAGCTGCTGCGGCTGGCGGTTGGCCTGGTGCTGGTGCTGGCAGCGGTCTGCTACCTGGCCGTGAACCTGTGGCCGGACCCGCTGATTGCCGCCTTCAACCGGGATGCCGACCCTCAGCTGGCGGACATCGCCCGCACCGGCATGCGCATCTATTTTGTGGGCTTCTTCTTTGCCGGTCCGAACCTGGTGCTGGCCGCCTATTTCAGCGCGGTGGACCGGCCGGGCCAGGGCTTCGGGGTTGCCATGATCCGGGGACTGATCGCCCTGATTCCGCTGGCACTGGTGCTGGCAGCGGCGCTGGGCATGACCGGCGTCTGGCTGGCCTATGTGCTGGCAGAGCTGTGTGGCCTGGGTGCTGCTCTCTTCTTTTTGACCAGGCGCGCAAAAGCAAACCGAATCTACACATAACAAAAGCCGTGAGGAGAATCTCCTCACGGCTTTTGTTATACGGTTAGTCTTTCCGGCCAATGCGCCGCTGCCGGGCCAGCCGCCACAGGGTAGCCGTGGCCAGCAAAATCAGCAGCGGGGTGAAGTTGAAGGAATAGCGGGCCTTGGTTTCCCAGAAGCTCAAAAAGAGCATCAGTCCGAACACACTCACCCGGGCCAGGGTCAGGGTACCGGGGCGGGCCCGCCGCACCGCGCCCACCGCGCCTGCCAGCACCAGCCCCATGAGCAGGAACTGATAGGCCTGGCAGTAGTAGACCATGGGCATGTAGCCGGGCTGGCCCTCCAGAATGAACCGGTGGGTCCAGTTGGCTTTGAGCGGAGTGGCCAGGAACTCCTGGGCGTCATACATCCCATCGCCCCAGGTGATCACCGCCTTGCGGGTCATGAAGTCCAGCTGCTCCAGCGGGCCGCGGGAGGAATACTCCTGGATAATAAATTCCCGAAGCATCTGCCGCCGATCGGCCATGGTGGGCAGCTCCTTGGCTGCCTGGCAGAGCGGGTCGTTGTAATCGCCGTCGCCGGTGCTACCGTAGGCAAACCACAGCTCAATGGGAAAGCCGATTTCATCCTCCACCGAGAAGTCCAACAGGCCGCCATGCTGCCAGGCTTTGTAGCCCGCATTCAGCCCGACGAAGACCAGCACCAGCACCAAAGCCCCGGCCAGTGCCTGGCGGGGCTTTTTTTCCAGAAAGAGCTGGATCACCAGCGCCAGCACCATCACCGCCACGCTGCCCTTCACCGCGTAGCCCACAAAGGCCGCGGCCCCCATAGCCGCCAGCAGGGCGATGCGCACCGGGCGGCGTTTTTCGCTGCGGTAGTAGTTCCAGCACAGCAGCACCAGCAGCCCGAAGGGCAGGGACAGAGTATCCGAATAAAAACAGGGAGCCCAGAGCACAAAGGGCAGAAAGCCCGCGCACAGCACAAAGGCCAGGGCCACGCCGCTGTTGTGGTGCAGAATGCGCCGGGCCAGCAGGCAGACCAGCAGCACCGCCAGCCAGATGGCCAGCACATTGAGCACGATGCCCGCGTAGATGCCGGCCTCGGTGTCCGGCGTGATGCCGAACAGCCCCACCAGCTTATACCAGCCGGTGAGCAGCAGCGCCAGGCCCAGGTTGTTGTTGCAGATCACATAGTAGGCGCCCCACACCTGGGGCACGCCGTCGTCCAGAAAATCCGGCAGGCTTTGCAGCACGGTGCTCATGTCCATGATGGGCACCTCGGCCAGCAGAAAGCCCAACCAGCCCAATACCAGACCGTAGACCGCCAGCACCGCCCCCAGCAGCAGCCGGAACCGGCGGCGGGGCAGCTGATCCAGCAACGGCAGAGCAAAGCGGGCCAGGGCGAACAGCACCGCCCCCAGCACCGCGCCCGCCGCCAGCGCGGCCAGCCCGTTGTGCTGCCAGCGCAGCACGCTATTCAAAAAGACCCAGCCCCAAACCAGGGCAAATCCCGCTGAAAAAATGCGGGTGAGCTGTTTTTGCATTCCCATTCTCCCCTGCCGTATCTGCCCGTTGCCGGGGCAGGAGCAAACCTGCCGCACCGGCTTTTGAACGCAGTTTTTTCCTTATTGTATCACATCACACCACCAAAACAAAGAAAAAACCGGGAGTGTCCTCCATTGGAAGACACTCCCGGCAATTCCGTCTCATGATAAGGCGGGTTCAAAAGCCGCCCCCGGGCCGCTTGCTAAGCCCTGGTGCGAACGTTTTGCATGGTTTCAGGAAACCGCGCGCAGCTGGCCTTCGCCCTCGGCTTCAAACAGCTGCTGGCGGGGCACAAAGTACACGAATTCGCCGCCCCGGTAGGTGAGCACGCCCCGCTCGCCGGGCTGCAGCTGGCGGGCAATATGAGCAGGAATGGCGAATTCCACTTCCTGGCCGCGGGCGATGAAAACGCCCTTATACTGACCCTCACCGTTGGTCAGAATCCGCTTCACAGTGGCCATCAGGCTCACTTCACCCTTATTCGACTTCCCCTTGCCGGCCCATGCACGCAGCAGCGCGAATGCAGCACACGCCGCCAACAGGCCCGATACGATCAGCATCCACTTCATGGAATTCCCTCCTCAATTTCAATTTTGTTCCATCCGCCGGGCCGCTGGCCTTTGAGGCCCCCGTGCCGGTCGGTTTGAATGTCCGCTTGTACTTGTAAGACGATTGAGAACCGGGTTTTATTTCAACTCTTTCCAAAAATTTTTGAAAAATCAGAAAAATTTTGAAAAAAGCCGTTTTGTCCTTAGTGCGAGAACACTTTTCCCCGGCAGCAGGGCAAATTCCCCCTCAAAACACCCATTGCACCAGCAGCATATAGCAAACCGTGCCCCCGGCGATGGAGAGCAGCATCTGCTTTTTCCAGCGATGCAGGCCGATGGTGACCAGAATTGCCAGAAGCTCCGGCAGGCCATAGGTCCCGGCAGTCCACTGCACCCCTTTCAGGCAGTAGACCACCAGCATGCCGAAGATGGCCCCCGGCAGCGCCCGGCCCAGATACCGCACATAGGCCGGAACCTGACCGCCCCGGAATACCCAGAAGGGCAGAAACCGGGTGAGCATGGTGCCCAGCACGCACAGGCCGATGGTGATGATCTGTTGGGTCAGGGTCATTGCGCATCCCCTCCTTCCGCCTGCATCCGGTCGATGGGTGTTTTGAAGACCGTGAGCAGCGCCAGAATGCAGCCCATGGCGGGCAGCAGGAAGGAATCCGCCCCGAACAGTGCCAGGCACACCGCACTGGCTCCCAGGCCGATGAGCGAGGGCAGATGGGTCTTCTCCTTGCCCCACTGCTCCAGGAAGATCACCACGAACATGGCGGTCATCACGAAGTCCAGACCGGTGGTATCGAAGGAGAGCAGCGAGCCCGCAAGGCCGCCCAGCGCCGCCCCCGCCACCCAGTAGCTGTGATTGAGCAGGGTGACCCAGAAATAAAACCAGCCCCGGTCCACCCCTTCGGGAATTTCGGCGCTGCAGTTGATGGAAAAGCTCTCGTCGCACATGCCGAAGATCAGGTAATAGCGCTTGAGGCCCAACCCCCGATATTTCTCCAGCATAGCAATGCCGTAGAACAGGTGGCGGGCCTGGAGCATCAGCGCTACCAGAAAGGTCTGCAGCGGCGCAAAGGGCGCCAGCAGCATGGACACTGCCACAAACTCCAGTGAACCGCCGAAGATGGTAAGCCCCATGAGCATGGGATACCAGAAGGAAAAACCGGATACATTCATATAGATGCCGTAAGCCATGCCCAAAAACAAAAAGCCCGCCAGAATGGGCACTGTGTGGGGAAAGGCCGCGGCCAGCGCCCTGCGGCGCATTCCCTGCTGCATTGTATGTCAACTCCTTTTATGTGTTACCAGTTTAGCATTTAAAAGCCAAAAAGGCAAGCATGCCCGAAGGCGCAGAAAAAGGCCCCCGCGTGGAGGAACCACGCGGGGGCCTTCGTCATACCCTAAGCAGAGGAGAATTACAGCTCAGCGAAGTACTTGATGGTGCGAACCATCTGGCTGGTGTAGCTGTTCTCGTTGTCGTACCAGGACACAACCTGAACCTGATAGGTGTCGTCGTCGATCTTGGTAACCATGGTCTGGGTGGCATCGAACAGGCTGCCGTAACGGATGCCGATGATGTCGGAAGACACGATGGGATCGGTGTTGTAGCCGAAGCTCTCGGAAGAAGCGGCCTTCATAGCAGCGTTGATGCTGTCAACGGTAACGTCCTTGCCCTTCACAACGGCAACCAGGATGGTGGTAGAACCGGTGGGAACGGGAACGCGCTGAGCAGAACCGATCAGCTTGCCGTTCAGCTCGGGGATAACCAGGCCGATAGCCTTGGCAGCGCCGGTGCTGTTGGGAACGATGTTGGCAGCGCCAGCACGAGCGCGGCGCAGGTCGCCCTTACGATGGGGGCCGTCCAGGATCATCTGGTCACCGGTGTAAGCATGCACGGTGGTCATGATGCCGCTCTGAACGGGGTAAGCGTCGTTCAGGGCCTTGGCCATGGGAGCCAGGCAGTTGGTGGTGCAGGAAGCAGCGCTGATGATCTGGTCTTCCTTGGTCAGGGTGTTCTCGTTAACGCTGTAAACGATGGTCTTCAGGTCGTTGCCAGCGGGAGCGGAGATAACAACCTTCTTGGCGCCAGCGTTGATGTGAGCCATGGCCTTGTCCTTCTTGGTGAAGAAGCCGGTGCACTCCAGAACAACGTCTACACCCAGCTCGCCCCAGGGCAGCTCAGCGGGGTTGGGGTTAGCGTAGATGGTGATCTTCTTGCCGTCAACGGTGATGGAACCCTCGCCAGCCTCAACGGTGTGACCGTCGTAACGACCCTGAGCGGTGTCGTACTTCAGCAGGTGAGCCAGCATCTCGGGGCTGGTCAGGTCGTTGATAGCAACGATCTCGTAACCCTCAGCGCCGAACATCTGACGGAAAGCCAGACGGCCAATGCGGCCAAAACCATTAATTGCAACTTTAACAGCCATTGTAATATCCTCCTTAAGGTAAATAAATTACTTAGGTGTCTTTATTGTATACCAAAAATCCGAAAACTACAAGGGCTTGTCAAGAAATTAACACAAAAGTACAAAGATTATTACGCAGGTGCCCGTCCTTAGGCATTATCACGGGATATTGGTGCATCATTTGTGCAAACTAACAGATACAGGAGGGACTCTCATGCGTTTTGCAAGCGATCCGCTGGAACTGGCAGCTCTGCTGCGCCATCAGGCTGCTCTGCGTCTGGGCCCGGACGCGCCCGCCGGGGCCGCCGGGCTGCGGGCCGGTTACCTGCTGCTGCGCCGTGCCCGCGCGCTGGAGCTGGAGGCGGCCTTTTCTCTGCCCGCCATCTCCTGCCTGGAGCTGAACGGCTGGTGCGGCGCACTTCTGGAAGCAGCGGCCGAGGTCTGCCCTCTGCCCCCGGCTTCGGTGCGTTTTTGCGGCTGGGGCGAGCCGCTGCCGGTGGCGGGCCGCAGCGGCCTGCTGGAGGCACTGGTGCTGCAGCTGGTGTGCAACAGCCTTTTGTACACCGGACCCCGCCTCAACCTGGAGCTGCGCCTGCGGGCTGCAGGCGGGTGCGCCCATCTTATTTATACAGACAGCGGCCCCGGCCTTGCCTCCGGCGCCCGGCCGGGCTTCGGCTTCGGTGCGGCCCGGGCTTTTGCCCGCCAGGCGGGAGGAAGCTTTGCGGTGCGCGCGGGTGGGCCGGGCTTTGTGTGCGGGGCTTCGCTGCCGCTCTACCCTGCCCTTCCCCTGCTGGCACCGCCCCGGCCGTCGGAGCTTCTGACGGACCGGTTCAGCCCGGTTTATATCCACCTGGCCCCCCGGTGCATCCTGCCGGAATGAAGTTGCCCCCACCCGGCTTTTGTGGTATGCTGATAAGCAGCAAAATTCGCCGAAGCGCCGCAAAAGCCGACGCCGGCCAGGGGGGCATTTTTATGAAAAAACGCATCTGCATCTTATATACCGGCGGCACCATCGGCATGATGCCCGGCGAGCAGGGCTACGCGCCCAAGCCGGGCTGCTTTGCGGGCGGACTGGCCGCCATTCCCGAGCTGACCAGCCCGGACATGCCGGACTGGGAGCTGGTGGAGATGGACCCGCTGCTGGACTCCTCCAACATCACGGTGCACGAGTGGTGCGCCATTGGCCAGGCCATCGCGGACCGGTACCATCAGTTCGACGGCTTTGTGGTGCTGCACGGCACCGACACCATGGCCTACACCGCTTCGGCGCTGAGCTTCATGCTGGAAAATCTGGACAAGCCGGTGGTGCTCACCGGCAGCCAGATTCCGCTGTGCCAGCTGCGCAGCGACGGGCGAGACAACCTGATCACCAGCCTGCTCATTGCAGCCGAGGGCGTGGTAAATGAAGTGAGCCTTTATTTCGGCGGTCAGCTGCTGCGGGGCAACCGGGCGGTGAAGAGCTCGGCGGACGGTCTGCAGGCCTTCTCCTCCCCCAACTATCCGCCGCTGGCCACCGCCGGGGTGGACATCCGCTACAACAAGAGCGCCATCGGCGCGCCCCGGGTGAACGGCCCCTTACAGCTGGCAAAGCTGGAGAACGTGCCCATCGGCGTATTGAAGGTGTTCCCCGGCATCCAGTTCGAGCTGTTCGATTCGATTCTGACCGAGAAGCTGCAGGGCATCGTGCTGGAGACCTTCGGCGCGGGCAACATCCCGGATTACGACGGCGCGCTGCTGCCCCTGATCCAGAAGGCCTTCGCCCACGGCACCATTCTCACGGTGTGCAGCCAGTGCCCTCAGGGCGCGGTGCACATCGGCACCTACGCCACCAGCAGCGGCCTGAAGGCCGCCGGTGCGGTGAGCGGCCTGGATATGACCACCGAGGCCGCCGTTGCAAAGCTGTACTACCTGTTCAGCAAGGGCTATGACCGGGACACCATCAAGCACTGGATGGAGCAGGACCTGCGGGGCGAGCTGACCAGCGCCCGCTGAACCCCCATACATACAAAAAGTACCTCTTCGGCTTTTTACGCCGGAGAGGTACTTTTTTATTATGACCGGGCTTTGGGGGCGGTGTAGCGCCAGCGGCCGGAGCAGGCCGCCGGGGCACATCCGCGGCGAAAGCGCCAGGACCCGCCCGCCTGCGGGGGCTGCTCCCGTTTTGGCTCCTGCTGCTCCCGCTCCGCCCAGCGGGCCTTGATGAGCTGATTGACCAGAAAGATCACCAGCTGCTCGCCCAGCAGCACCAGGCCTCAGGGGCTTTGCAGAAACAGCATCACCTTGCCCAGCCAGGGCAGGTGGAACACATACACGCCCAGAATATCCTGCCGGGTGGTCTTGTAGAAATCCAGATCGGTGGTGCCCTCCGGGTGGGTGCGGTAGATGGTCTGGCCCAGCTCCTCGTCCCATTCGGTATGGGAAAAGCGGTGGGTCTGGATGATCTGCTGGCCAAACCGGTCGGCCCGGAAGGTGACGATCTGCTCCGGCGCAAGCTCCAGCGGAGCATCCGCCGGAAGCTGCCGCACCAGCACCAGCGACATGGGCGGCATGTAGGGGGCCATACTGTCGGTAAGGACGGTGTAAAACCGGTAGGGCTGGTACCGCTCAACCGTCTGTGGCCAGAGGGAATAGGCCGCCAGATACAGCCCCACCGCGCCCAGCAGCAGGCAGAACAGGATATTCTTGATGAGCCGCAAGCGCTTCACACCGGTTCTCTCCTTTCCGTGCTCCTCAAAAAAAGCCCTGTAGAAAGCCGGGGTGACATAAGAAAACGACACCGGCTAACGGCTACAGGGCTTTTTGTTTTTGATTTTTGGTCTGATCAGCTCAGGGTGCCGGTCACGGTGATCTTCACATCACCCGCCGCAGAGTTGAGCTTGCTGGCCGACTCCGCCTTCAGGGTGGCGGTCACCGTATACTGGTTGGTGCCGGTCAGGTCGCTGTCGGTCCAGCTGGTGCCGCCGCCGGTGCAGCCGGAATTTGCGCCGTCGCTGGAATCGGTCACGTTAAAATCAAAGTCGCTGGCGGACAGGCCGGTGGCGCCGTTATCCGCAACGGCGATTTCCAGGCCCAGGCTGCTGGCCAGGGACTCCTCATCGGTCACGGTAAAGGTCACGGTGCCGGTGGCGGAGGGCGCGGTGCCCAGCGAATCTTCCTCCGGGTTCATAGTCAGACCGGCCGCCTGGATGGTAACCGGCTTACGGAAGCTCACGTTACCGGCGGTGGCCTCAGCGGTCACGGTATCGTAAGCAGCGAAGGTGCCCACAGAGGTGGTGATCACCGCGGCGGCGGTGGCGATGGAAAGCAGGGTGGTCTTTTTCAACATGATGGGTTCTCCTTTTCCTGATTTCAAGGGGGACGGCATCGCATATTGTTGCGTCAGGCTCATCCACAGATTTTGTCCGGGATTTATGATACCACATCCTGTTTTTGCCCACAAATACCGGTTCTGCCATGACCGGGTATAACAGTTCTGTTATATCTGAGGCAGGTTCTGATCCCGCAGAAACTCCTCCAGAAACCGGCTGGCACAGCCGGAAAGCTCCTGCCGCTGGCGGCGGACCAGCATCAGATTCAGCCGCACCGGCGCATCGGTGAGATGCAGGCTGCGGATGCCGCAGGCCGTCAGCTCCTCCTGCTGCCAGCAGTTGCCGATCATATAGCCGTTGGTGTTGCGCAGCATGCGCAATATGGTATGGTAGCTGTTGGCCACGATGGTGCGCCGGGGCAGATGCGCGGGCCGCTTCATATCCTCATACACCGCCTGGTTCAGATTGGTGAAAAAGTCGGCGGGGGCCATCAGCCGGGGATATTCAAACAGCTGGCGGCAGCAAAGCTGCTGCTGCCGGGTCAGCGGATGGGCGCTGTGCACCTGCACAACGGGCGGGCGGGGCTCGTCCAGCGGAGTGAGCTCCAGCTCGCGGGCCTGGCTCATACGGGTGAACAGGGGCAGCTGGTGATCGTTCACCACCGCCAGCCCCAGCTCGGACCGGCCCTCCGCCACCTGCTCCAGCAGCGGCTCCAGCGTGGTCTCGTAAAAGCAGATTTCCGCATCCGGGGTGTTCATCTGGCGGTAGACGGTCTCCAGCAGGCTGTCCTTCAAAAAGAGCAGCGCCACCGACACGTGCAATCGGCTCACCAGCTGCTCCTCACCCCCGTGGTACAGCCGGTCCAGCATCTGGAACTTATCCAGAATGGAGCGGCCGTAATAGTACAGCTGCCGCCCTGCCGCGGTGGGCACCACGCCCCGGCCGGTGCGCTCCAGCAGACGGCAGTCCATCTGGCGTTCCATGGCGTTGATGGCCCGGCTCAGGCTGGGCTGGGCCACAAACAGCTTCTGGGCCGCCGCGCTGATGCTTCCGCAGTCCACCACCGTCACAAAATATTCCAGGTTTCTCCGCTGCATTCGCTGCCGCCTTTCCCGCCGGATGTTTCCGGCGCATTTATTTCGCCAGTATCATAACACATTTTTTCGAATCCGCTCATGTGCCGCTACACCGCAAAAAGCCCCCTTCCCGAAGGACGGGAAGGGGGCTGCATCGGCGGGATTCAGTCGCCCAGCGCCTTTTCCAGGGTATCCACAATGATCTCCAGGGCTTTGACGCGGGCATATTTTTTGTCGTTGGAGGGCAGGATGTGCCAGGGGGCCTTCTGGGTGCTGGTCTTCTGCAGCATCTCATCCACCGCCTGCTCGTAGGCGGGCCATTTTTCCCGGTTGCGCCAGTCCTCGTCGGTGATCTTCCACTGCTTCTCCGGAGTGTTCTGGCGGCTCTTGAACCGCTCCAGCTGGGTGGCCGGGTCGATGTGGACCCAGAATTTCAGAATCACTGCGCCCCAGTCGGCCAGCTCGGCCTCGAACTCGTTGATCTCGTTGTAGGCCCGCTGCCAGTCATTCTCGGTGCAGAAGCCCTCGATCCGCTCCACCATCACCCGGCCGTACCAGCTGCGGTCAAAGATGGCAATGTGGCCGGTTTTGGGCAGACGGGTCCAGAACCGCCACAGGTAATGCCGGGCCTTTTCGTGGGGCTCGGGGCTGGCGATGGGGTTCACCTGATAGCCCCGGGGGTCCAGCGCGGCGGTGACCCGCCGGATGTTGCCGCCCTTGCCCGCGGCGTCCCAGCCCTCGTACACAATAATCACCGGCACCTTCTTGCGGTAGGTGCGGTTGTGCAGCACGCTCAGCCGCTTTTGCAGGGCCTTGCGGCGGGCGTCATATTCCTCGTCGGTCAGGCTCTGGGAAAGATCCACCTGCGCCAGCTTGGGCATGGAAACCAGCGGGAAGGTGTTCTGCAAAAGGGGCACCGCCAGCGCCGCATTCCTGCGGGCGGTATCAATGGCGCTGCACAGGGTCTCCAGCATCTGCACCTCGCACCACTTTTTCTCCTTGGCATCAATGATGTACCAGGGCGCGCCGGGCAGATTGGTGGCCCGCAGGTAATCGTCGAACACATCCTCACATTCCTCATAGTGCTTGTTCTGCCAGCGGTCGTTTTCGCTCACCCGCCAGGCAGTGTCCGGGTCGGCGGCCAGGGCCTCCAGCCGCTTTTTCTGCTCCTTGCGGCTAATCTGCAAAAACAGCTTGAGCACCAGATAGCCGTTGTCGGTGAGCTGGTGCTCAAAGCGCAGCACGCTCTGCAGCCGCCGGGCGTAGGCCTGGCCCTCCAGCTCGCCCCGCAGCCGCTCCTTCACCACCTGGTCCATCCAGCCGGAATCCAGAAAGGCGAACTTGCCCGCCTCGGGAATGGCCTTCACATACCGGTGCAAAAAGGGGTAGCGCCCCTCCTCCGGCGTGGGGGCGGACATGCTGGTCACCGTGAAAAACCGGGGATCGATGTTCTGGATAATCCGCCCCAGCATGCTGCCCTTGCCCGCGGCGCCCCAGCCCTCCACCAGCACCAGCACCGGCAGGCCGGCGGCCTTCACCTCCAGCTGCAAAGCTTCCAGCCGGTCACGGGCGGCATCCAGCCGCTGCTTGCATTCGCTTTCCTCCGGCCGCGCGGGCCGTACCCAGGTCTTCAACATGTTGCACACCTCTCATTTCCCTGCCCGGACACTTTACCGGGCGCTGCGGGCGGCACGGGAGATTGCCCGTGGTCCGCCGTTTTCTTTCATTATACCACCGGGCGGCAGGTTCATACCGGCTCATTTTTCGGCACATCCCACAAGCTTTCCGCCCATTTTTTGCCAACCATACAAAAATACCCCGGACGGCAGCCGCCATCCGGGGTATTTTGTTGCGGTTTTTTCGTCGGGTCAGACCAGATAGTCCGCCGCCAGGGCGCGCAGCTCGTCCTCATGGGCAGGCAGCCATTCCTCGAAGGAAAGGCCGGTATCGGCCACCTTGCGGCCCAGCGCCACCAGGAATTCCGGGATGCGCTCCTCAAAGATCACGCCCCAGCTCTCGCCGAAGCGCTCCTCGCCCATCCGGGCGCTGCCGTTCACATGCAGGGTGAAGGCGGGGTGGGGCTTTTTGTCCACCAGCTTCACGCCGCCGTGGAAGCCCAGGGTGCCCACCTGATGGGTACCGCAGGAGGAGGGACAGCCGGAAATGTGAATCACCGGCAGCGCGCCGTCCGGCAGGTTTGCCTCGCGGGCAGCCTTCACGCAGGCGTGGTACAGCGCCTGGGAATCCCGCACGCCCTGCTGGCAGACCGAAGCGCCGATGCAGGCCACCGAATGCTCAAAGCGGGTGCGTGCACCGTCTTCGGTGGCAGCCAGCACCTTTTCCGCCTCAGCAGCGGTGCAGTTGATCACATACATGGTGCCGTCCGCACCCAGACGCACCTCCACCTGCTCCATGGGCCGAATGGCATCCAGCAGCGCCCGCAGGGTCTGGCGGCTGGGCGTGCCGCCCAGGGGATGGTAGCTCACCGCGAACAGGCCCGCCTGCTTCTGGGCGATGATCCGCTTGCCGCTGATGCTGCCCTCGCCCTGCTTGGTCACCGGGCGCGCTTTCACCTGACGGTCCAGTCCACCGGCGGCCTTCGCAGCCTCCAGAGCCTGGTTGTAGGCCTGGCGCAGGCCCTCCTCGCCCAGGGCCTCCTGCATGTAGCGGGTGCGGGCCTTGGCCCGCTGCTCGTAGTTGCCGTGAGCCAGGAAGGTATCCACCATGGCCTTCACATAATACAAAAGCTCACCGCCGGGCACATGTTCGGCCACCTTCAGGCCCATGCGGGGATTGGGGCCCATGCCGCCGGCGATGTACACCGAGAAGCAGCCGTCCGCTTCGGCCACGAAGCCCAGGTCCCGCATGGTGACGTGAGCCACATTGGAGGTATGGTTGGCAAAGCCCACCTTCAGCTTGCGGGGCATATGGATGTCGTACAGCAGGCTCAGCAGGTAATCCGCCACCAGCTCCGCATAGGGGATCACATCGAAGCTCTCTCCGGGCAGCACGCCGGACAGAGGCGGCGCCATCACGTTGCGGGGGTGGTCACCGCCGCCGCCCCGGCAGACGATGCCTGCATCCAGGGCCTTGGCCGCCACGTCCAGAATCTGGCGGCCGGTCAGATGATGCAGCTGCACCGTTTCGCAGGTGGTCAGCTTGATCAGCTCGATGTTCAGCCGCTCGGCGGTCTCCACCACAAAGGCCAGCTTGTCCTTGGTCACGCGGCCCGCGGTCATCCGCAGGCGGATCATGCCCTTCTGGCCGCCCTTTTCGGAATAGCTGCCGAAGCCGCCGGAGATGCCTTTGTACTCCTGCTTGCTCATATTGCCGGTGTAAAAATCGCGGGTGGCTTCGTCGAAGCCCTCAAGATCCGCCCGGAAGGCGGCCATCATATCGTTCATATGGTTCTCCTTTGTTCAGCTCACCGCTCCGGTGTGGGGCGGTTTAAAACGTTATTATACCATAGGTTTGGCAGGATTTACACAAAAAAGACCCGCCGGATTGGAAAATTCCGAATCCGGCGGGGTCTTTTTCACATGTTACTTCTCTTCGCTGGACACAGTGAGCGCGTAGACCGCGCCCATCAGGCCCACCAGAGCCAGGCAGACGCCCTCCACCATGCTGCGCAGCTCGCTCTGGCCCTGCAGCCAGGTCCACATGGCGCTGGGCAGTGCCAGGCAGGTGCAGAGCAGGAAGGCCGCCATACCGCACAGCCAGATCCACCGGGCGCTCTTGCCGCCGGGGATGTAGGCGCTTTTCAGCTGAGCAGTGCAGAACAAAAGCGCTGCCAGCGCCGCCAGTGCCTCCAGGGTGTTGTTCACCCGCACGATGCCGGTGGGGGCCAGGCCAAACCGCTTGATGGTGAGCAGGTAAAGGGCCAGGGTGCCCGCAATGCCGAACAGCGCGCTGCCGGTGGGGGCCTCAAATTCCGGCGTGAAGCGGCTGCGGCCCAGCAGCAGCATCCACACGCCGCTCACCAGATACAGCACCGCCAGCGCCAGCTCAAACCGGCCCAGCTGACCGAAGGCTGCCAGATACACCCCGCCCAGCGCGGCAAAGCCCACGCCGCACAGCACCGCCAGCAGGCCCTGAGCTGTGCTCTGGCCCTTCAGCGCGGCGCTGGTTTTGGGAATCATCCATCCGGCCAGCCACAGCAGCACCAGCACGCCGCCCGCCAGCGCATAGCGCCACAGGTAGCTGCCCCAGGTCACAAAGCCGGTGGACAGGTCGGTGTAGTACATCACATCCAGCCAGCGCACGGCACCCGCCGCCGCGCAGACCAGAAGCAATAGAATCGTTGCAATTCGTTTCATCCGCGTTCCTCTAATGTTTTGTATTTCTGCCGCACGCCCAGGTACTTATAGGCCGGGCGGATGATCCGGTTGGCGAACACCACCTCTTCAATGCGGTGGGCGCACCAGCCCGGAATACGGCTGATGGCGAACAGGGGGGTGTACAGATCCTGGCTGATGCCCAGCATCTTGTAGATCAGGCCGCTGTACAGGTCCACATTGGCGCACACGGTCTTGTTGCCCTTTTCCTCGGCGAACACCTGGGGGCCCAGCTTCTCCACCAGGCACAGCAGGCGGAACTCCTCCTCGAAGCCCTTTTCCACCGCCAGCTTCTCCGCCTTCTGGCGCAGCACCACGGCACGGGGGTCGCTGATGGTGTAGATGGCATGGCCCATACCGTAGATCAGGCCGCTGCCGTCGCCCGCCTGTTTGCGGATGATGCGGCGCAGAAATTCCCGCACCTCGTCCTCGTCCCGGTAGTCCTCCACGCCGGCCTTCAAGTATTCCAGCTGCTCCATCACCTTCAGGTTGGCGCCGCCGTGCTTGGGGCCCTTCAGGCTGCCGATGGCCGCCGCAATGGCCGAGTAGGTATCGGTGCCGGAGCTGGAAAGCACCCGGCAGGTGAAGGCGGAGTTGTTGCCGCCGCCGTGGTCCGCGTGGACCAGCAGGCACAGATCCAGCAGCTTTGCCTCCTCGTGGGTGAACTTCTGGTCCGCCCGGTAGGTGGAAAGAATGTGCTCGGCGGTGCTCTGCCCCGGCGTGGGCGGATGGAAGAACATGCTCTGCTTGTCGTACACCCGGCGCTTGAGCTGGTAGGCGTTCACCATGATGGTGGGCAGCCCGGCGATCAGGTTGATGGACTGCTCCATCAGGTTTTCCAGGCTCAGGTCCTCGGGGCGCTCGTCGTAGCTGTAGAGCGAGAGCACGCTGCGGGCCATCTTATTCATAATGTTGGGACTGGGCGAGCGCAGCAGCACGTCCTCGATGAAATGCTCGGGCAGATTGTGGTGCTCGGCGATGATCTGCTGGAATTTTTCCAGCTCGCTTTTTTTGGGCAGGCTGCCGAACAAAAGCAGCCAGCTGACCTCCTCGAAGATGAAGCGGTCGTGCTCGTAGGCCTCCCGCACCAGCTCGTTCAGGTCCACGCCCCGGTAGATCAGGCGGCCCGGGGTGGGAATAACCTCGCCCGCCGGGCCCTTTTCGTAGCCCACAACATCACAGATGTTGGTCAGGCCCGCCAGCACGCCGGTGCCGTCCGGGTTGCGCAGGCCCCGCTTGACTCCCAGCCGTTCACTGGTCTCGGGATCAATGTAGTTATTTTTCAAATATTCCCGGCATAAAAATTCCATACCGGAAGACTGCTGGGCCATGGCTCCCTTCCCCCTCTGCCTTGATTTGTCAAACGGCCTGCTTCGGCTCATTTTGCGCCCGGCGGCCGTTATTCTGGAATCCACCGGCACCGGCCGGTGGTTTATGTTTAATCTTACACACTTTACAACGAAAAAGCAAGAGCGGAAACTGCCGCCCCGCTGCCAAGGAGGTCCAATGCCATGAAACGAAGTATCCTGCCCATCCTGCTGTTCTGCCTGCTCACCTTCTGCCTGCCGCTGGTGAGTCTTCTGCCCCAGGCTGCCGGGCAGGCGGCCGCACCGTCCTCTTCCGGGCAGAGCACCGCCGGGGCCCAGTCCACACCCGCTGCCTCCACACCCGAAAGCGAGGCCGCATCCCAGACCGATTCCGCCACCCCTCCCGCCGCAACGCCCGCTCCTGCGGAGGATGTGATCCGGGTGCAGAACGCCTCCACCGGCCAGGTGTTGGAGGTACCGGTGCTGGATTACATGATCGGCGCGGTGGCCAGCGAGATGCCCATCACCTGGCCGGACGAGGCGCTGAAGGCCCAGGGCATTGCCGCCCACAGCTACGCTTTGTATCAGCGGGACCACGCGGACACCGAGGCGCTGGGCGGGGCCTGGTTCTCGGTGGACCCGGCCCGTCGCCAGGGCTGCATGACCACCGAAGTGCTGCAAAGCTACTGGGGCGAGGACTACGAGGCCAACTACCAGCGGCTGAAAACCCTGCTGGAGCCGCTGGTGCACACGGTGCTTTTGTACGAGGGCGCGCCCGCCGCCGCCTGCTACCACGCCATCAGCAACGGACGCACCGAGGCAAGCCAGCTGGTGTGGAACGAGGCGCTGCCCTACCTGCAGGGGGTGGACTCCCCGCTGGACAAGCTGGCCGAGGGCTATGAGGAAACGGTGAGCTACACCACCCAGCAGATGTACGATATGCTGGCCACCCAGTTTTCCGGCCTGGACCTGAGCGGCAGCGCGGACGGCTGGTTCGGCGAGACAAGCCTGACCGAGGCCGGATACGTGGACACCATCCAGGTGGGCGGTGCCTTTGTGAAGGGCACCCAGCTGCGCACCGCCCTTTCGCTGCGCAGCAGCTGCTTCACCGTCCAGCGCACCGAAACGGGCTTCGACGTGACCACCCTGGGCTACGGCCACGGGGTGGGCCTGAGCCAGTGCGGAGCCCAGGCCATGGCCGCCCAGGGCCAGAGCTGCGCCGAGATTTTGAGCTGGTATTTTCCCGGCACCAGTCTTGCGGAATATCCCGGCTGATTTTTCAAGCGGAACGCCCCTTTTTCAAGTGGCAAAATGCCCGCCCACCTTGCCTGTGGGCGGGCATTTTTGTGCCCTTTTCTAATTTTAAAATCCGGTGGAAAATCTTCAAAAAGTTGCATTGACTTTTGCCGCCGCTGCGGTATGATAGGTGGCGTTACACTTTTGCACCGCAATCCGATTTTATTCCTGCAACGCACCCGAACGGAGAGAACTGTTATGACCAAATCCATGACCGCCGGTTCCCCGGCAAAACTGATTTTGCTGTTCGCCCTGCCGCTGTTCATCGGCAACCTGTTCCAGCAGGTCTACAACATGGCCGACACCTTCATTGTGGGCCGGATGCTTGGCGTAAATGCCCTGGCCGCGGTGGGCTGCACCGGCAGCCTGAGCTTTTTGATCATCGGCTTTGCCCAGGGCATGTCCGCCGGATTCTCCATCCTCACGGCCCAGCGCTTCGGTGCGGGGGATGAGGACGGGGTACGCCAGAGCTACGCGGCCAGCCTGGTGCTGGGCGGCGTGATCAGCGTGGTGCTCACGGTGATCAGCGTGGCGGGCACCCGCCAGCTTCTGGTTCTGCTGCAGACCCCGCCGGAAATTCTGGAGGACGCCACCCGCTACCTGATGGTGATTTTCGCGGGCATTCTGGCCACCATGCTGTTCAACGTGGTCTCCAACGTGCTGCGCGCTTTGGGCGACAGCAAGACCCCGCTGTACTTTCTGGTGGCGGGCTGCGTGATCAATATCGTGCTGGACGTGCTGCTCATCCTCTACACCCCGCTGGGGGTGATGGGCGCGGGCGTGGCCACCGTGATTGCCCAGCTGCTGGCCGGAGCCGCCTGCGTGGTCTACATTCACAAGGCCTTCCCCGCTCTGCGGCTGCACCGGTCCGATTGGCGGCTCAGCCGCCGGGAGATTCTGCGCCACCTGCACATGGGTCTGCCCATGGGCTTTCAGAGCAGCATCATTGCCATCGGCTCGCTGATGCTGCAGTACGCCCTGAACAGCCTGGGCAGCACCGCGGTGGCCGCCTTTACCGCCGCCAACAAGCTGGAATCCCTGGGCACCCTGCCCCTGGGCAGCTTCGGCCTTGCCATGGGCACCTTTGTGGCCCAGAACTACGGCGCGGGCAAGCTGCACCGCATCCGCACCGGCGTGGTGCAGTGCAGCCTCATGGCCCTGGCCTGGTCCGCCTTCATGGGCGTGGTGTTCCTGGCCTTCGGCCGCCAGCTGGCCACCCTCTTCGTGGGCCACGACACCCAGGTAACCGGCCTTTCCTATATTTATCTGTGCATTGTGGCCGTGTCCATGTGGGTGCTGGCGCTGCTGTTCATCTTCCGCTACTCCCTGCAGGGCCTGGGCCAGAGCTTTGTGCCCACCTTTGCCGGGATCATGGAGCTGGTGATGCGCGGCGTCTGCTCGGTCTGCCTGGCGGGGCCTTTCGGCTTCACCGGCGCCTGCCTGGCCAACCCCATGGCCTGGACCGGCAGCGCGGTGCCGCTGGTCATTGCCTTCTTCATCACCATGCGGCGGCTCACCCTCTATATGCCGGAGCACGAGGAAGCTGCCTGACCCGGTCCACTTATTCCCGGCGGCCCGCCCGGGCCTGGATAAATTCCAGTACCCGGCGGCGCTCCGCCTCATCGGCGAAGGCCTGGGGCGGCAGCAGGGTGATGACTCCGCCATCCTTTTTCAGCACCAGCGTGCCCTGCTGGTCCTTCACCTTGTCGATTCGCTCCCAGGTCCAGAAGCTGCCCTCCTCGCCCCGTGCAAGCTGAATGCCGTCCTCATACAGCTCAAAGCGGGCGGGCATGCTGGTCAGGCCGGAGGGTCCGCCCTGCTGGATGGTGGCTTTTTCCCGCCGCCGGGGATTGGTCTGAGCGGCCACAAGCCCCAGCACCACCGCCGCGGTAATTCCCTTGACCAAAAGCCCGCCGGGCATCAGCAGCAGGACGATGAACATTGCCGCTGCGCCGCCCAGCGCCAGGCGCCACCGCATCCGGCGGTTCCAGGCATCGGCAATGGAATAGCTGACACCCCAGACAAGGCCCGGCCGGGGTGTGATGAGCGACCGCCAGAGGGTCTCGTCCAGCGGCTGGGCATCGCGCACCCGCTCGTTCACGGTGCGCTGCAGCTGCGCCAGACCTCCCTGCGCCTCCAGCTCCAGGGCGGAAATGGCCGCCACACAGCTGCGCCCGGCGCACAGCAGCACCAGATCGCGGCCCGGCACCACCCGGATGCCCTTGTTCCAGTGAACAGCCAGCAGCTGCAAACCGTCGGACCGGTAGATGCGCAGGATATGCTGGCTGAACACCAGACGCCGAACGTCCTCCGGCTGGTCCAGAAACCGCCGGTACGCCCTGCGGTTGCCTTTCACCATGCGCCAGGTCATCCAGCCTGCGGTACCCAGGAACAGCAGCATATAGGCCAGCGTCTGCCAGCTGTACCAGGAAAAATCCATGCCCATGTAGTAAAAGCCCCAGTAGGCCAGCCACAGTTCATGGATGCCCAGCACCGTCAGAAACAGCGGTCCCAGAACGGCCGCAACCCCCAGCGGGCTGAGCAGGGTGCGCCGCAGCAGCAGCTTCCAGGCCTGACGGCGCAGCGGGAGGCTGTTGGTGTATTCGATCTGATCCATGGCGATATCCTCGCTTTCTGCTTTATTTCCCACGATTATACCATGAAATACAAAACGGAGGGAAGCCCCGGCGGCTTCCCTCCGTTTTTTTGTGCTGTAAAACCGGGTCAGGTGCGGGCCAGACCATCCACGCTGAGCACCACGCCGGTGATGTAGCTGGCCATCTCGCTGGCCAGGAACACGAAAGCATTGGCCACCTCTTCCGGCTTGCCGATGCGGCCCAGCGGAATCTCGGTGCACAGGGCCTTGATGATGTGTTCCGGCACCGCACGCATCATGTCGGTATCGGTGATGCCGGGGGCCACTGCGTTCACCCGGATGCCGTACTTGCCCAGCTCACGGGCCAGCGACAGGGTGAAGCCGTTCACCGCGAACTTGCTGGTGGGATAGGCAATGCCGCTGGGCTGGCCGTAGCGGGAAACCATGGAGCTGGTGTTCAGAATCACACCGCTGCTCTGGGCCTGCATGATGGGGGTCACGGCCCGGGCGCAGGTGAACACGCCCTTCACGTTCAGGTCCATCACCTTTTCAAAGGTGGCCTCGTCGTATTTGTCAAAGGGAGTGGAATCGGACATACCCGCGTTGTTCACCAGGATGTCGATGCGGCCATACTCCTGCGCCACCTTCTGAAACGCCTCTTCCACGCTGGCCAGGTCTGCCAGATTAGGGGCGATACCCGCCACCTTGGCATTCGGGTCCTTCTCCTTCAGCGCGGCCACCGCCTTGTCCGCGGTCTCCTGCCGGGAGCCGGTGAGAATCACGGTAGCGCCCTCCCGCAGAAAAGCCTCCACGGTGGCCAGACCGATACCACGGGTGCCGCCGGTGACGATGGCAATCTTATTTTCCAACAACATACAAAACAGCCTCCTTCATTTTGCTTTGTTTGTTCAATCTTCCTTGTCCAGAGCCAGGGCCGCGTCAAAGGCCTCCCGGGTGGCGTTCAGCGCCCGGCGCGCCTTGAATGCGTCGCCCAGAACCCGATACTGTGCCCCCACCTGGGCGCTGGCCTGTTCCAGCTCCTGTCCGTTGCGGGAGCGGGCGCCGATGGCGATCACCGCCCAGTCACAGGCAAACTCCACCGGCTTGCCCTCGCTTTCGCCCAGCACCCGGCCGGGCTCGATGGCTGTGACCCGCACCTTGGTGACCGGGTTGATACCGCTGGCGTGGATGCTCTCGGTCACGCAGATCTTGCGGGGGATGCCCATATCCGCGCAGTATTCCGGGCCCATCTCCAGGTCGGTGACCTTGCAGCCCCGCTGGGCCAGATACTCGGCGGTCTCCATGCCCACCAGGCCGCCGCCCACGACCACCACATTGCCGGCGGGCTGCACCCGGCCGCCCAGCACATCGTGGGAATCCGCCACGCAGGGCAGATCGCTGCCGGGAATATCCGGCACCAGAGGTTCGGCGCCGATGCAGTTGAAGACCGCGTCGGGCTTGATTGCCTCGATCAGCTCGGGGGTGACCGGCGTGTTTAGCCGGATCTCCACGCCCAGACGGCGGGCCTTTTCGCCCATGGCCCGGGCCGCGGTCTCCATCTCCTGTTTGCGGGGCGCCTTTCCGGCCAGCAGGAACTGACCGCCCAGCTCACCGGTGGCCTCGCACAGAATGGGATGATGGCCCAGCTGCTTCAGGGTAATGGCCGCCTCCATACCGGCCACGCCGCCGCCCGCGATCAGCACGGTACGGGGATGGGCGGTGGGGTGCAGGGCACATTCCCGCTCCCGGCCCAGAGCCGGGTTGCGCAGGCAGGTGATGTGGGGCACCGACGGGTCGGCAAAGCCATCGTAACAGCCCTGGTTGCAGCCCACACAGTAGTCGATGTCCTCCAGGCGGCCCTCCCGACACTTGTTGCAGAACTCCGGGTCCGCCAGCTGGGCGCGGCCGATGACCACCAGGTCCACCTTGCCCTCTTCCAGAATCTTCTCCGCTATTTCCGGCTCGTTGATCCGGCCCACGCCGATGGTGGGCAGGCCGGTCTCCTTGCGGATGCGGGCGGCGTTGTCGATGTTGAAGCCCCGGGGCAGGTCGATGGGGGGCACCTCAAATTTCAGTCCCGCGGTGAGGATATTGCCGCGGGATACATCCAGCACATCCACGCCCTCCTGAGCGGCCAGGCGGCAGAACTCCACCACCTCTTCCAGGGTCAGTCCGCCGGGCAGGTAGTCGTCGTGAGCGTCGATGCGCATCAGCAGGGGCATCTCCTCCGGCAGGTTCGCCCGGATGGCCCGGATGCATTCCAGCGGGAAGCGGGCCCGGTTCTCAAAGCTGCCGCCGTACTCGTCGGTGCGGTGGTTGATGCCGCCGGACAAAAAGGAGTGGGGCAGGTAGTTGTGGGCGCAGTGGAACTCCACACAGTCGAACCCGGCCTTCACCGCCCGGGCCGCCGCCTTGCCGAAGCACTCCACCACCTGGGCCATCTGCTCCCGGGTGATGCCGGGGATGGGGCCCATATCACTGGGAATCAGCACCTGCACGGTCTTGTCCATACCGGCGGCGGCCAGGCCGCCCTGCCACAGCTGGATGCCCGCCTTGCCGCCTGCCGCATGAATGGCGTCGGTGAGGCGCTTCAGACCGGGAATGTAACAGTCCTCGCTGATGGACAGGAACCGTTTGGGCGCGCTGGGGGTGTGCACGCTGGACACCTCCACGATGCTCAGCCCCGTGCCGCCCTTCACCCGGGCCACATGGTAGTCGATCAGCTGATCGTTCACCATCTTGTCGTCCCCCACGAACTTGGTGCCCATGGCGGGCAGCACAATGCGGTTTTTCAGCTCCATGCCCCGCACGCGGAAGGGCGAAAACAAGGTATCGTACATACAATATGCTCCTTTTTGCTCTGCTGGATTCTCTTTGCTCCGGCCCGGCTTTTGGGCCCGGCCCTCTCTTTGTGAAAAGGATAACGCATCCGGCCCCGGCACGGTCAAGAGGACCATTTTCACAAAAAGGAGCCGCTTGTTTCCGGCGTTTTTTCCTGTTATACTGAACAAAAAGGAACGCACTGGCCCCAAGGGGCCGATTTTTCAGCAAAAAAGTGTTCCCCAGGGGAACACTT
>NZ_JAPNNW010000019.1:0-57942 GCF_027853465.1 Allofournierella sp. CML151
ATAAAAAAACGCAGCCCTGTGTACAAAGCCACCGGGCTGCGTTTTTCATTCTATCTCATTCTCTTTTCTTTCTGACAAACCAAGAGAAAAGAACTGCCGCCGAAAACACTACTACATGCAACACTGCATTCGGCACAGTAAAATTGTAAGTATTGGATACCTCCCCATACTCCAGCAGGAAACGGCAGGCCAATCCCATACAAGAGCACACCACCGTTACCAACACCACAAACCATACGCCTGCTTTTCCAAAAAGCCGCCGCAGCATTTGCCCCGTTATTACCGCAGAAACAAGCACGGCATAGAGATTCACCGCTATAATCGTCAACGGCCACTTCCGGCTCAGGTTATACAGTGGAAATCCGCAGCAGTTGATAAACACCATAAAAACGAAAACAAATATACACATCGCACGCCGGTGTTTTTGTATTCTGTTTTCCGGCTGATCTATATCCCGTGGCCTCGCTTTCTCCGTTTGCAGCTGTTGTTTTCTCAATCAAGCTGCGAATGGACTGCTTTTCTCTTCTCCCAGGCATAGCCGAACCCAAAAACCGCGATCATGTAAAGAACTGCAATCACCTGCAGCGCCAATGCGGTCGCCTCGCCAATATAATTGGGCTGGGATTCAAACAGCATCGCCAGTCTTCCAAAAAGATAAGTGGGCGTAGCTGCGGAAAACATCTGCGACGCGGCTGCCAAAAACAGATTGACGTTTTCATCCGGCAAAAGAACATACTGCCACACATACACCGCCAGCAACAAAAGTCCCATAGCGTTTCCAATGAGAATCGCGCAAGGCGCATTCCATCCGGCACAGGCATACCGTCCACCAAGATAACCCCAGAACACCGTCGTGGCCAAAGGCAGCAGGAAAAAAGAAGCGGACCAACCACAGGCACAAATAAGGTAAAATTCACAACAACCCCAACTGCGACAGGAACAAGCGCCAGCAAAACCAATGTGCGTTTCTTCATACTGCTCACTCCTTCTGAAGTTCAGACGGTAGCCTTTTCCTACTATTATAATACTATCTTTGCCCGCCGTTGTCAGCCCTGTTTTGCCGCTTATGTAAGGCAGCCCGCCCGGCCGCCTTTTATTCGCCGGATGCCATTCCGGCCGAGCTGTCTGCCGTTTCCAACATGGTCTGCGCAAAGATGCCGTAGCCGCGGGTGGGATCGTTCACCAGTACATGAGTCACCGCACCCACCAGTTTGCTGTCCTGCTCGATGGGGCTGCCGCTCATCCCCTGCACGATACCTCCGGTGGCACTCAGCAGCTGCGGGTCCGTCACTCGGATGACCATATTCCGGTTGGGGTCCTCCTGCCCAAGAGAAACCCGCTCGATCTCCACATCATACCACTGCGGAGTAGTGCCCTCCAGTGTGGTGAGGATACGGGCCGGACCGCAGCGAACCTCCTGTGCCTGTGCCACGATCATATCCTGCCCGCTGCACAGCACCCGAATGTTCCCATAAACCCCGGTGGCCCCATTGACCAGAATATCCCCCATGGCGATCTGACTGGTAAAACGCCCCTTCAGCTCACCGGGCACCCCTGCCTCGCCTTTTTCATAGCCGGTGATGGTTACCGGAGCAATCTCGCCGCTGCGCAGAGCAATGCTCTGGCCGGTATCCGCATCGCTGATCGGATGCCCCAGCCCACCGTATATACCGGTGGAATTGTCCACAAACGTGAGGGTTCCGATGCCCGCGGAGGAGTCCCGCACCCACATGCCTGCCCGCCAGGAACCACTCTCCTCATCCCGCACCGGTTCCAGAGCAGCCGTATACTGCTCACCCCCACGCTGGTAGATTACCTCCACCGGACGGCCTGCGGCCTCCTGCAGAGCATCGGCCACATCCTGATTATCATGGGTCGCCACCCCATCGATGGACAGAATGCGGTCACCGATTTTCAGTCCGGCGCTTTTTGCCGGATTCGCACCCCCGCCCGGGGCCGGGATATCAGTGAATCCAACAATAATTGCCCCTTCCGCAAACATTTTAATTCCGAAGGGAGTTCCGCACACGGTTACAGCCCGCTGGTCCACTGCCACCGCGCGCACGGTCTTCACCGGAATTCGCCCCAGTATACTTAATGTTACATTATAGCTGCCGCCCGCGGGTACCGCGCCTGCCTGGGCGGCCCCGTTTTGCTGCATGGGCTGCAGCCAGGGCAGCTGCGCAATCCGCAATGTCTGCCCCTGCTCCACCAGAAAGGTATCTGGCAGCTGGCAATACAGATATCCCCAGCCGCACACAAACAGCGCACCTGCCGCCGCAAGGGCCGCCAGGCTGCGCCGGACCCAGTGAATCATACCAAACGCTCCTTTGAAATGGTCTTATGGTTCAGTATGCACCGTTTTGGGGCATTTCATGTAAGCGGGTGAAACGCAGGGCAGACTCCGGGCTTTTGATTGACAAAACCAGCCGGGTCTGATATAGTAAAAGCACATTCCCCGTATTTTATACGCGGAATGCATGCGGATCAGGCGTTTTTGCCCCGCCTCGGGTGTCCTCCCCGGGTGAAAATAGAGGATTTTTTCTTGTGCGGATATGGCGGAATTGGCAGACGCGCTGGTTTTAGGGTCCAGTGTCCACGACGTGCAGGTTCAAGTCCTGTTATCCGCACCAAAAAGCCCAGCCATCCGGCTGGGCTTTTTTCTGTCCGTTTGATGCTTTGCCCGCAAAATGATATAATGAAAGCAAACAGCAAGCTTCCACACATTCAAACGAGGTGAAGTGCCATGAAGAGAACCATCGCTTTTATACTGACCGTTCTGTTGGGTATCGTTTTAACCGGATGCGCCCGAACCGAACACATCGCTCTTCCTTTCACTGCTTCCGACGTGGAACGTGTAGAAATGTTTCACTACGTTGTACCCGCCGACGCAGAGAAGAAAACCGTCACACAGCCGGAGGACATTGCCGGTCTGGTGGATACCTTCGATGGTCTTTCGGTAACAAACAAAGAAACCGAGCCGGTGGCGGGCGGCTCGGTCACCAGTTTTCGGTTCCGGCTTTTTGACGGAACGATTTATGAAATCGTGTACTCATCCATCGCCGTCAAATCCGGCCGGATCAGCACAACCGGCTCCGGGCAGGACTTTTTTACCTCCGCAGACATCGAAGCCAGCTGGAGCAACTGCGATTATGAAGCTGTACCCGCAGCAGAAAATGAACTGCCGTTTGTTTTCTGACCGGGCCGCACTTGCTATAGAAAAAACGCCGCGAAGAGCAGAAATTCTTCGCGGTGTTTTTTGAGCTGTTGTTCTTCCGTGTTCGTTATTCCATATCCTGAGCCTTCATCTTTGCAAGTTCCTTTTTCCTTGCGGCTTCATGGCCTTCCGCCCACATAAAGAAGAAAATCAGCGTGGGAAACACAATGATTTTCCAGTCCTGTGCCCAATTGACCACACCATGGAAGAACGCAACTGCCAAAAGGACGAGCCACGCCAGCGGGATGATGCCGCCCACATACCAATACCTTGGCGGGCGACGGCTGGCCCAATAGTGGAACACAAGCACCGCAAGAGCGATCACAAGCGTTATCGCAAGTCTCATAGCTGTTCTTCTCCTTCCTTTACAGATCCTTCACTCGCATTTGTTCCATTTCTTTCTGCTGCAGCTTTTGGTATTTGTCCCGTCCGGTTCCCCAGTCGCCAAAAAGCAAGGTGTTCAGAACAATGAACGGAAACAGATACCGCATTTCCAGCGGAACCGCGCCACTGGCAAAAACCCAGATGGTCCCCGCAAGAATCAGACACGGAATCATGCCACCCCACAGGGGATTTTTCATCTTTGTACACAAAAGATACTCGGCCGCCATCAACACCAGAGCAATGGCAAAACCGGCAGCAAGCTCCAAAACCGACACATCCATCATTTGAACCTCTTCCTTTCCTCGCATATCTTTTGCCCGATTGCGTTTCTCTTCGGCAGGTTTGCACTTCGCCTTTCAAAAAACGCAAAGAAGCTGGTTGCACGAACTCCAAAATTTCAATGCGGTGCGCATCATTCTCCCTTTTCCTGCTTATACTTATCGATGATAAGCTTTGCCGTTTCCAGATCGATCCGGGAATCCACCGCCAGGCCCTTGATGAATGTGGCAAATGGCTCTTCCTCTTTTTTGTCCCCCAGTTCGATCTTCTGGATCAATTTATCCAGGCGCAGCCGGACTGTGGGATAGGACACCTCATACAGCCGGGCAATCTCCTTCAGCGACCCGGATTTTAAAACAAAGTTTTTCATGAAAGCGGCATCTTCCGGCTCCAGCGCAAGAATCCACTGCGGAATCTCGTCGATCTTCATTTCAGTTCTCCTTTCGCTTCGTCTTTAACTATATTCAATATATTATAAATAAAATTAAAGTCAATAGCAAATCTCTATTTTGATTTATAAAAAAGGCAGGGAAACAAATTGCTTCCCTGCCTTTTTTCTGCTTTCAGAACATTTGAAATTTTCTCACCCGGTCACCGCAAACCAGACCAGCAATGCGGCCCCGACGAGTCCTGTGCCGGTGCCAACCCAGGCATAGGGCTTTTCGCCGTACTGATCGTACTTATAAAGCAGCTGGACTGCCGCGCCAAAAAACAGCAGCGACAAGCTTCCCTTCCATGCCGGATTCCCCTTCACAAGGCACAGCACGGTAAGCACCTGAGTGGCCGCGATCACAAAATTCAATGCCGCACTTCTGGAGCGGATATCGATCTGCTTATCCCGCTCCTTCTTCACTGGCGTGTCTGCCTCTCTCTGCTTCATGCCAAATCCCCTTCCTGTCCGCTCAAAGCCACGCGAAAACCATTGTATCCTTTATCGTTCGGTATGCCAACATCTTATTCCTATCCTGCCCTGCTGTCAAGAAAGCTCCCGGAGCTGCTGCACCGGCCCCCATAAGAAAATTGCAAGAAATTTTGCAGAAAATCGCAGGATTTCCGAAAGGGAAAGCAAACAACCGGCGTGCCTGATTCTGCTATGCTTTTTTCATCCGAACAAGTCTTTCTTTCGGGAGGTTTTGGAATGAAACGAATTTTAGTTTTCTTTGGCGGCTGTTCCAGCGAACACAGTGTATCCCTTCAGTCCGCCCATGCCGTGCTGACCCATATGGACCGGTCCCGTTATTCTCCTGTTCCGGTGGGCATCACCCGGGAGGGGCGGTGGCTGTATTATACCGGCGATCTGGACGCCATTCCCGACGGTCGTTGGCAGGATGGTCCTTGTATCCCCTGCACGTTGTGCCTGGACCGGGAAAGCAGAACCCTTCTTCTGCTGGACGGCAGCGGGGATACGCTTTGTTTTGACGCTGCCTTCCCGGTGCTTCATGGCAAAAACGGCGAGGACGGCACCCTTCAGGGACTGCTGGAGCTGGCCGGAGTGCCTGTGATTGGCTGCGGTGTGCTTTCCTCCGCTCTTTGCATGGACAAGGACCGTTCCCACAAGCTTGCGGCGTTGGCAGGGGTAAAAGTCCCCCGCAGTGCAAAATTCCCCCGCGGCACAAATGCGGACGAACTGCAGCGGACCGCGCAATCGCTGGGCTACCCCCTTTTTGTGAAGCCGGTGCGTGCCGGGTCATCCTTCGGCGTCAGCATGGTTCGTGCACCGGAAGAGCTGGCCGAAGCGGCAAGGTCCGCGTTTGCCAATGACCGGGAGCTTCTGCTGGAGGAGGCCATTCCCGGCTTTGAGGTGGGCTGCGCCGTACTGGGCACCGAATCGCTCACCGTTGGCGCGGTGGACGAGATTGAGCTTTCACAGGGCTTTTTTGATTTTGAAGAGAAGTACACCCTGAAAACCTCTGCCATTCACTGCCCTGCCCGGATTCCCGCCGAAAAAGCCGCGGAAATTCAGCAGGCGGCCCAAACCATCTACCGGGCTTTGGACTGTAAGGGCTTTGCCCGGGTGGATCTGTTCCTCACACCGGAGGGAACAATCATCTTCAATGAGGTGAACACCATCCCCGGCTTTACCGCCCACAGCCGCTACCCCAACATGATGCGTGCCGCCGGGCTGGATTTCACCGCCCTGATTAGCTGCATTATTGAAACCGAGGTGACCGCATGAGCCGCCATCCCCGAACCGGCCCGCTGCTGCTGGTGAACGCCGGTCACCCCCTTCCTCTTTCCGAAACGCCGAACCTGGTTTGTGTGGACCCCCGCTGGCCGGAGGTACAGCTGGAGCGGCAGGCCGCCGGGCAGCTTCGTGCCTGTATCCGGGCGGTAAAGGGCGAAAACGCCATTGTTCCCGTCTCCGGCTGGCGCAGTCTGGACCAGCAGCAGGGCATTTGGGACGACACCATGCACCAGGAGGGCGAGGCCTTCACCCGCCAGTACGTGGCCCTTCCCGGATGCAGCGAGCACCAGACCGGCCTGGCCATTGATCTGGGGCTTGCTGCGGAAACAATCGATTTCATCCGGCCAAACTTTCCCCATTCCGGCGTGTGCGGCGCATTCCGAAAACTGGCCGCCTGCTATGGCTTTGTTCTGCGATATCCGGTCGGGAAGGAATCCATCACCGGCATCGCTCACGAGCCCTGGCATTTTCGGTATGTGGGCACTCCTCATGCCCGATTTATGACGGATCAGTGTCTGGTTTTGGAGGAATATGTGGAGCTGCTGCGGCAGAAGCATTCCAAACAGCCGCTTTTGGTTCCGGCAGGTTCTCGCATCTATCGCATCCGCTCCTGCAGCGAGCTTTTCCGGGAGGATTTGGATGCTGCATTGGCGGGCCGCTGCCAGATCTCGCCGGACAACTGCGGCGGGTATATCGTTACAGACTGGAGGTAAGGCCGCATGCGGTTTCGGGAATTTTTCACCGCCTGCTCCAAAGGGGACCAGATGGCCGGTTTCTGGCTGCTGTACCGCCTGCAAAACCGTTCCGAGCACAAGCTGACCCGGGATTTCTGGACCTTTTTGCTCAACCGCTCCGCCCTCCGCCATGGCGGCTATGTGGGCCCCGGCGCAGCAATTGCAGGCGAGCCGGTACTGCCCCACGGCCTGCATGGCGTTTACATCTCCCGTTTTGCCGTGATCGGTACGGGGTGCCGCATCTACCAGAACGTGACCATCGGGGAGGTAAACGGCCGTGCCCCTGTCATCGGAGATGACTGCCTGATCGGCGCAGGGGCTGTGCTGGTCGGGAACATTCGTATTGGAAATCATGTGAAAATCGGAGCGGGAGCGGTGATCCGGCAGGATCTTCCCGATGGCTGTACCGCAGTGGCGCAGCCGCCCCGCATTCTGGAACGAGGAACTGCAGATGACGAGAAAGACAAGTCGGGCCTGGCGGGAAACAAATCTGAGTGCCCTGGCCCATAATGCCCGCACAATTCAATCCGCTCTGGCACCTGGCTGCCGCCTGATGGCAGTGCTAAAAGCCGATGCCTACGGGCACGGCGCGCTTCCGGTGGCCCGGCGGCTGGAGGCGATGAGCATAAAGGACTTTGCAGTGGCCTGTCTGGAGGAAGGAATCACTCTGCGGCGCTCCGGCATTCGGGGAACGATTCTGATTTTGGGTTACACCCCGCCGGAGCTGGCCTCTCAGCTGCACCGGTGGAAGCTCACCCAAACGGTGGCCGATGCAGCCCACGGACAGGCCCTGGCCGCCTGCCGGCTGCCGCTCTCCGTTCACCTGGCACTGGACACCGGTATGCACCGTCTGGGCATCTCCTCGGAGGACCATAAGGCGCTGCGCCGCCTTTACGAGCTGCCCGGCCTGCACGTGGAGGGCGTGTTTTCCCACCTGTGTGTGTCGGACAGTCTTTCCCCGGAGAATACCGCCTTTACCCGCCTTCAACTGGAACGATTCTACGAAGCACTTCGATGGCTCAAGGAGCACCATCTTGCACCCGGTGAAACCCACATCCAGGCCAGCTATGGCATCTGGAACCTGCCGCCTCAGCCCTGTTCCCTGGCCCGGGCTGGAATTGCCCTCTACGGCGTTTGCAGCGACGATTCCCCCATAGTGCGAACGCTGGACCTAACGCCGGTGCTTTCTTTGCGCGCCCGGGTCACCTGTGTGCGCACTCTGGCTTCCGGCGAGGGCGCCGGATATGGACTGGCATTCCGGGCAGACCAACCCCGCCAGCTTGCGGTGGTGGCAATCGGCTACGCAGATGGCCTGCCCCGCAGCCTGCCACAGCAGGGCGGAGAGGTATTGCTGCATGGAATGCGCTGTCCCATGGTGGGGCGTATGTGCATGGACCAGCTGCTGGTGGATGTGACTGGCCTGCCCGGTGTAATGCCCGGCGATGCCGCAACGCTGATTGGCACAGACGGACAACAGCAGATCCATGCGGAGGACATAGCCCGGCAGTGCGGCACGATCACCAACGAGATTCTTTCCCGGCTGGGCGCCCGACTGCCCATCGTTACAACGGAATAACCGCACTCTTCCGCCAAAAAAGCCAAGCCCCGGTTAGCCGGTGTGACATAAGAAAACAACGCCGGAAAAGGGCCGCTTTTGCGGGATTGCAGCGTCAAAGCCCCTTGACAATCACCAAGGGTGCCGGGGCGGCGAAAGCCGCGAAGAACCCAGTGGGTTCTTCGACCGGCCAGGGCGATCTACGAAGCAGAGCGGGCGCACCATTGACGCGCCCGCAGCCCACTGCGGGGCTTTTCCTTGCACTCCCATCAAAATCGGGCCTTTTCCGGTGCAAAGTAGTTCTGCCCCAGGATTTTGGATGCAGAAAGTGCGAAAAGGGGCGGAGCAAGCCTTGGTGGCTTGCCCGCCCCTTTGAACATTTTGTGCGCCAAAATCCTAAGGTAGAACCGTCGTTTTCTTATGTCACACCGGCCTTGGAGCTTGGCTTTTTGCTGTTTGGTGTTGGATTTCGGTTTATCAGATGTAGCGGTACCGGTCGCCGGATTCCACCACCAGGCTGTTGTTGGGCACCTCTTCGTCGGTGTATTGCTCGGCGAAGGTAGGGTAAACGTCCGGGTTGCGCTTGACCACCGTGATGTGGTCAGACAGACTTTCGTACTTGCCCAGCAGGTTTTCGATCACGTCGTCCTCCTGGCCGGCCTGCACAATCCAGTAGATGGTCACGTCCTCCTCCATGGCGTTCACCACCACCTTGGTGTTGCTGGTGATGGAGTACAGCTTGGTGGAGCTGATGTCGTATTTGGTCAGGGTGGTGGGCAGCGCGCTGACGAACAGGTTGACCACGATCAGCAGCGCCAGCACCACCGCCGAGATTACCAGCGAATAGGAACCGCCCAGCAGGGCCATCTGGCTGCGCGCCGGTGCGGAAGTTTTCGGCTTCTTTGGCTTTTTGATAAAGTTCATCAGTTATACCTCCGCTTTTCCAGCGACTGCACCGACAGGAACAAAAAGAACACAGCCACCGAGAGATAATACACAACCGCAGTGAGATCGAATACACCGTTCACGAACACGTCCAGCCGCTCGAACAGCGAGAGGGTGGTCATGATTTTGGGCAGCAGACCCTCGAACAGACTGCTGTCGATGAAGAAGGCGATAACGATCACTGCCATCAGGCCCAGGGCCACCCCATAGGCCAGGTTGTCGTTGCGGGTCAGGTAGTGGATGAGCACACCGACAGCCGCCGCCAGCAGGAACAGCGCCATGGCGGAGCCTGCCGCCGTGGCGGACACATACTCGGACAGGGTCACGCTGAAGTAGTTCAGCACGATGGCCGCCACGCCGATGCCCGCCGCGAAGCCCTGGTTCTCGCTCAGCGAGGAGATAAACACACCCAGCGCAATGAGGGCCGCACCCATCAGGAAGAAGGCGAACAGAGAGCCGTAGGAGGTGGCCAGGTATACCTCGCCGAACTGGGCGAAGATGAGCGGATAGATGCTGATGATCGCCAGGGGGATCACAAACACCACCAGCAGAGCCAGATATTTGCCCAGAATCACCTGGACAGTGGAAACCGGCAGCGAATACAGCAACTGGTCGGTCTTCTGGCGGCGTTCCTCGGAGATGACACGCATGGTCAGAATGGGAACAATCGCCGCATAGACGATGCTGCTGAAGCTGAGCACATACTCAAAGTTGCTCACGGCCGCCTGCAGGTTATACAGCATGGCGCCGATGCCCACGACCACCAGCAAAAACGCGCCGAACACATAGGCGGTGAGGGACTGGAAATAGGTCCGCAATTCATGTTTGAATACAGCAGTCATGGTTACGCCTCCTTCCGCGCGTTGGTTTTTTCGCCGGTGCTGGATTCGGTCAGCTCGATGAACACATCCTCCAGCGTGCCCTTCTTCAGCGCCATCTCCAGAATCATCTTGTCACTGGTGGTGAACGCCTTGTAAATGGCTCCGGAAAGCTCATAGATGTCGCTGCGGTCGGTGCTGATGCGGGCCACAGTCCATTTGCTGTTTCCCTTTTCCATCCGCAGGCGGGAGATGGCGGGCAATTTTGTCAGAATATGGCGCAGCTCGTCCGCCGAAGCGTCGGTGGTCAGGCGGATCTCGCTGGGAGCCAGCAGCTGCTTCTCCAGGTTGGCGGCCGTGTCATAGGCCACCAGCTTGCCCTTGGAGATGATCAGAATCTGGTCACAGATGGCCTGCACCTCCGACAGAATGTGGGAGCTGAAAATAACGGTATGGCTGCGGCCCAGCTCCTTGATCAGGTCGCGAATCTCGATGATCTGCAGCGGGTCGAGGCCCACGGTGGGCTCGTCCAGAATAATGACCTTGGGGTTGCCCAGCAAGGCCTGCGCAATGCCCACACGCTGCCGGTAGCCCTTGGACAGGTTGGAGATGCGGCGGTTTCGTACCCCGGCGATGCCAGTTTTGCGGATGACCTCGCCCACCTGCCGGTCCAGCTCTTCCCCACGCAGACCTTTCGCTTCACCCACGAAGCGAAGATATTCCATGGGGGTATCGTTCAGATACAGCGGCGGATGCTCGGGCAGATAGCCGATCTGACGCTTGGCCTCGTCCGGCTCTTCAAAGATGTCGTGCCCGTCGATGCGCACATGGCCGGAGGTGGCCGAAAGGCACCCGGTCATGATGTTCATGGTGGTGGATTTGCCCGCGCCGTTGGGGCCCAGGAAGCCGTATACATGCCCTTCCTTGATGTGGAAGGAGATGTCGTCCACCGCGAGGAAATTGCCGTAATATTTGGTCAGATGCTCAACGGAGATCATCGCGCGCCTCCTTGTCTGTTTTCTTCATGTGATTTCATCCTTTCCTGTGGATTTGATCTGTCCCGTCCCGGCTGCACACCGGGGATCGGGTTCTCCCAAAGTATAGGAGGCAAAAATAAACTTCCGGTCAAGTTTTCGGGGGTGCGGCGCAGGTTTCTAAAAATTCTCACCATTTCCATACCGGTTCTTCGCAGACGCAGGGTATCATATCCCCAGTACAAAAAGGAAGGAGCGGAGAAAGGATGTTTCGCATCCTGATCGCAGAGGACGACAAAGGAACACGGCGGCTGATGGAGGATACCCTGTCCGACGCAGGCTATGAACCGATTTCGGCAGCGGACGGCCAGGAGGCGCTGGAGCTGCTGACCAGAAAGCATGTAGACCTGCTCATATTGGACGTGATGATGCCCCGGCTGGACGGCTTTGCCCTGCTGGCTGCGCTGCGCCGTTCCGGCAGCCAGCTGCCGGTGCTGATGCTCACCGCCAAGGAAGCCCTGGCAGACAAAAAGCAGGGGCTGCGGCTGGGAGCCGACGACTATATGACCGAGCCGGCGGACGAGGAGGAGATGCTGCTGCGCATCCAGGCCTTGCTGCGCCGGGCCCAGGCCATCAGCAGCCGCCGCCTGACGGTGGGCGGTACCACACTGGTTTATGACGATCTGGCGGTGGAATGGAGCGGTACCGTGACCGACCTGCCCCGCAAGGAATTTCAGCTTTTGTATAAGCTGCTCTCCTGCCCGGACAAGACCTTCACCCGCCGCCAGCTGATGGACGAGATCTGGGATCTGGCCACGGACAGCGACGAGCACACCGTAAACGTACACATCAACCGCCTGCGGGACCGTTTCAAGGAAAACCCCGACTTTTCCATCGTCACGGTGCGTGGGCTGGGCTACAAGGCGGTGCGGCTGTGATCCGGCGGCTGGTGGACTCCACCCGCTGGCGCTTCATCGCCTGCGTGGTGGTCAGCAATCTGTTGTCCGGTCTGGTATCCGCCTTTGTGTGGCTTCCGCTGGCCAGCCGGTTTCTGGAATCGGACAAAACGCTGGGACCCTGGATTCCCATGCTGCTTTCCATCCTGCTTGCCATTCCCATTTCCTCCTTTATCAGCCGGGTCTCCGCCAAGCCCATCCAGAACATGGTGGAGGCCACCAAATCCATCTCCCGGGGGGATTATTCCGTGCGGGTGGAGGAAACCGGCAGCGGCGACATTGCCGAGCTGCTGCGCAGCTTCAACCGGATGACTGCTGAGTTGGGCAGTACCGAGATGATGCGCAACGATTTCATCAACATCTTTTCCCACGAATTCAAAACGCCCATCGTTTCCATTCGGGGATTTGCCCGTCGCCTGCGCCGGGGCGGACTGACCAGAGAGCAGCAGGCCGAGTATCTGGATTTTATCGTGGAGGAGTCCGAGCGGCTGTCCAAGCTGGCCAGCAATGTGCTGCTGATCTCCCGCTACGAAAACCAAAAATTGGTGGCCGAGCAGACTGACTATGATCTGGATGAACAGATCCGCACCTCGGTACTGCGGCTGGAAAGCCAGTGGGCACCCCGCGGGCTGATTTTCGAGCTGGACCTGCCCCGTCTGCCCTACCGCAACAACAGCGAGATGATGGAGCATGTCTGGACGAATCTGATCAGCAACGCCGTCAAGTTCAGCCGAGACGGCGGCGCGATCTTCATTTCCGGCACCCAGGAGAATGGCCGTATTTTCGTGACCATTCGGGATGAGGGTGTGGGAATCCGCCCCCAGGATCTGGGGCATATCTTTGATAAGTTCTACCAGGGCGACTCCTCCCGGATGGCGGTGGGCAACGGCTTGGGGCTGGCGCTGGTGCACCGCATTGTGGAGCTGAGCGGTGGTTCCATTACCGCCGAAAGCACCCTGGGCAAGGGCAGCACCTTTCGGCTGGAACTGCCCGTTCATCCCGCAGATTAACCCGGCTCACCCCTCCGTTTTGACCCGGAACGGAGGGGCAAAAAAATATTTTTTCAAAAATTTGAAAAAAGGGGTTGCATTTTGTAGAATGCGTGATATAATAAAACACGTCGCTGAGGTACAGCACTGAGGCGAAAGAGAATATGCGGATGTGGCGGAATTGGCAGACGCGCTAGATTCAGGTTCTAGTGGTAGCGATATCGTGGGGGTTCAAGTCCCTTCATCCGCACCAAACCAATATAATCCGAACCAGTTCTTCCCTGTGGGGGACGGGTTCGGATTATTTGTTTATTTCGAGAGATATGAAAATACATATTTCCCAAACGGCGTTATAAAGCGCCCTGAATCCAAACCGCGAGGATCGCGAAAGAAAAAGGCAGACAAGTAAAAAACAGGCAAGGCAATCCCCAAATCGGCGGATTGACTTGCCTGTTTCTATATTTAGTCAGCGGCTTGTGCTGCAATTTCTTTATCTGGCTTTTCTGCCTGTTGCGCTTTCCATTCTGCAAATTCCCGCTGCCCTTCCTCACTCTCATAGAAGGCAAGAATATCGGGGAAAATGCACCGCGCTATGATCTCAATTTCCCGTTGTGGAATTGAGGTGTTGTTTATCAATTTCTTCTTTCTGGCCAACAAACGACTCCTCTCTCATATGTTCAGGTGCCCTGATTCAGTATTTTCGCCGCCCGCTTCACATTTTCCGCGGCATTGCCCTTTCGGAAATTCTCACCGTTAAACTGGATGGGAACGCAGGCCTCCAAAACCCTGTCATAGATGCGGCGCTCATCCAGATCGGCAGCTTTCTGCATCACAGAGAGTGGGATGTTGGTGGTGACGATCATCGGTTTGCCAGTCAACAAACGCTTATTGACCACATCAAGCACGCGCTCCTTGCCGAAGCTGGTGTTACGCTCCGCGCCCAGGTCATCCAAAATCAGCAGCTCCGGGCGCATCAGCGTTTTCAGGTAGGCATCCCGATCCGCGCCGAAGTTGCCCTGCATCCGGTTCACCACATCGGACAGCCCGACAAACAGGACGGAAACCATTTTCTCTATCAGGGCGTTGGCGATGCAGCCTGCTGCATAGGATTTTCCGGTGCCCACATTGCCGAACAGAAGCAGCCCGGTTCCATCTTGGCGGAAAGCATCCCAGTTTTCGGAATATCTTCTCGCTTTCACGAGCTGTGGAGTCATCACTTTGGCGTTTTCAAACCGCCATCCGGCGGCGGGAATGTCCCGGAACGCCTCGGAGCGGAGCACGGCAATCCGATTTAGCCGTTCCAGCTCCCGCTGCTCTGCTTCACGCCGTGCCCGTTCCTCAGCCGCGCATTTACAGGCAATCGGATGCTTGTTCAGCCCGTTTTTGCGGTACTGTTCGGGGAAATAGGCTTCTTTGGGCGTGTGGCACTTGCCGCAGTATTTCAGCCCGTCATCCGGGTTGATGTAATCATCCGGGGCGGTGTTTAGGGTCTCTGCTGCCTCAACGATTGCAGCCATAATCGGGTTCACATTCACAGATATTCTCCTTCCTCATAGGTCTCTGTATAGTCGTAATTTTTACCGGGCTTCGGTTTGCTGTCCTCGTCCAGCCACTTGCGGATTGTAGCGTAATGGTTGGTATAGTGCTTTCCGCTGGATGCCATATAGGCCGACAGTCGGTTGATGTAGTCCTCATACTGGTCGGGATATGTCGATTGCAGTTCAGCCAATTCCCTGTCCAAAAGAAAAATATTTTGATACTGCCCAAAAAAGCGGCGGGCGTTCTCCCTCCTGTTATTCTGACTGGAATCTGTTTTTTTCTTCTCTTTCTTACTTATGGGCAAATTTTGCCCCATACAAGGGGAAGATTCCAGCCCATCCATTGGGCAGATATTGCCCTCTAGACAGGAAGAACGCTGCACCTCATCGGGTAGTAGCAGGAAAATACGGTTTGCCCTGTTCCACCCCTGTCGGATGCGGGTGATGAGGCCCGCGTTTTCCAGCTCGGCCAACGCGGCCTTGACCGTCCGCTCGCTCCGGTTCAGGTCATTCGCCATCTGCCGGATTGTATAGATCACATAGACATCCCCATCCTCCGACACCCAGCCGGATTTCTGGGAGAGCTGTGTGCGCCCCAGCAGCAGGGCATAGAGCAGTTTGGCATTGATCGAGTATTCTCCCCGAAGGATAAACCGGGGTAACGGCACGAAAGGCGGCAGCGGGGTATCGGTTTTGTAGTAGATGGTGCATCACTTCCTTTCTCCGGCGCAGGACAATTAGGGCGGGCGGTTGGAGCGTTTGGAGTGGTAATGCGGACAGACGATCACCATGGCTCGGAAGCTCTGTTTGCAGTCGTGAACGCACCTGCGGCACAAGGCGTTATAGGCGATGCGTCCACGGTCATTCAGGAAGAACGCCCATTCTTCTTTTCGTTTTTTACTCATACGCGGCATAGCGGCCTCCTGTGGTTATAATTCCTTTCGCTGGGTCTCTTTGAGCAGCGACCAAATCTCGGCTTGTCGTTCTTTCAGTTCCGCAACATCCTCAGCATAGAAATGCCCGGTGCTGTTGATGCGGCGGCAAATCTGATTGATATTTGACGCGGCACGGCTGACTGCGGCTGCAAGCTTTTTCTGCTGGGTGTAGTCCACTTTGATGATGTAGCCGTCGATTGCCATTTTTCTGAGATACGCACCCATGTTCTTGGTACCGAGCTGCGCCATCTTGCTTTGGATGAGACTCCGCTCCTGTTCAGTAACGCAGAACTCGATGCGGATCGGTCTTGTGCGTTCAGCCATTGGATATTCGCCTCCTCAAACTACAACGGACAATTTTTTGCGGATTGGGGGGGGACACCCGAAAAAATATTCCCTCTCATATTTCAACGGACAGTTTCGAGCAAAAACTTGGTACCTGCTCAGAAAAATTTCCTTTCACTTTACAACGGACATTCTTTTCGCAGATTAGCGGGTAAGGCGGGAATAAAATTTCCAAGCCGGAAAGTGCCTCCCAATTTACAACGGACACTTTTTAGGCTAAACGCAGGTATGGCAGCAAAATATTTTTGAACCGAATTCCCCTTCTACTTTACAACGGACATTTTCTCCGAGAAAAACAGGGGTCTGCCTGAAAAAGTGAAAATAAAAATGCTCCCGGCTTTGGAAAAAGCGGAAGCATCATGTTCTGCGGATATGAGATTTCAGAGAACAGCAAGCACAGCCGCTGTCCGTACACAGCGGCGAAATGAGCGTTCCGGCCTGTCGGCCAGTCTGCTCATTTGTTCTTGTTGGGAGCACCCAAACCCCTATAAAAACGCCACTTTGTTGTTGTAGAAAGGAACTGAAAAGTATTACCGCTTCAAGTTTGAAGAAATCCGCTTTTCCGATGAGAAAATGGTGACTTTGGTGGAAAAGATCGGATGTCATAATTTAACAAGAAATCGTGCTCGTAGGATGAAAGGATAAGTCGTTTTTAGAAAAGCGCTCAAGAAGTGCTCGTTCACAAGTTCTAAAAATAAACCATACGCAACCGGATTGACAGCAAAAGAGGCCTGGAGTTGTACTCCAGGCCTCTTTTGCTGTGCATACGGATAAGAGCTATCATACCTCTGCTTTTACATTCAGTCTTAAAAGCGGAGCCTGACGAAAACGCCAATATTTGCCAGGAAGAGCATAGATGCCGACCAGGATTAAATACAGTTTTTTGGGAAGTCTAGGACCCCTCATTTTTTCTTCACTGTATCGCGGTCAATAGGGCTTCTTTCAGCTTCTGTTCGATACTGAGGAGTTCTGTTTCGGCATTCTGGCGGGCGGCGCGGCCCTCCTGCTGGATCTTGATGGTTTCCTCAATGGTGGAAATCAGATCCGCGTTGACCTTTTTCAGCGTTTGCAGATCCACAATGCCGCGCTCAGATTCTCTTGCCACTTCCGTGCTGTTCTGCCTGAGCAGTTCTGCGTTTTTGGTGAGCAGGGTATTGGTGGCGTCGGAGACGCTTCTCTGCATTTTCAGCACGCTCTCCTGCCGGTGAAGCCCCAGGGCAATGACAATCTGGCTCTTCCACAGCGGAATGGTGCTGAGGATCGCCGTCTGGATTTTATCCACCAGCATTTTGTCGTTGTTCTGGATGAGGCGGATCTGCGGCGCTGTCTGGATAGCGACGGTCTTGCTCAGCTTTAGGTCGTGGATCTTTTTTTCAAAGCGATTTACCGTGTCCTCGAAATCCCGCACCACCTGGGCGCTCATGGCGTCGCCCTTAGCCGCCGCTTCGGCGCGCAGCTGCGGCAGGGTGGTTTCCTGCAATTCCTGTAGCTTTTCTTCGCCTGCGGCGATGTAAATTTGCAGCTCCCGGAAGTATTCCAGGTTTTTTTCATACAGCCCGTCGAACATGGTGATGTCCTTGAGCATCTGCATCCGGGCCTGGTCCAGCTGCTGTTCGATGCGGTCGATCTGCACCTCCAGCTTTTCATACCGCTGCATAAACTTTTTAACGGCCCGGGAGGCGTTTTTCAGGAATGGGATCTTATCCCAAAAGCCCTCGTCCAGCCCGTCCACATCCACCTCTTTGACCTTCAGCACCAGATCCGACATCAGCTCCCCCACATAGCCGCTGTCCTTACTGCGCACCTGTGTGAGGATATTGTCAGAAAAGCTGGAAATGTTCTGCTGCGCCCCGACGCCGTACTGAAGCGCAGCCTGAGAATCCATCAGGTCGATGCTGTTTTTGACCTCCTCCACCCGTGCTTTCTGCTCCGGACTCAATTCTTCCACCTGAGCGCGCACCGCTTCCACGCTTGCAGGCTTCTGCACTTGCAAGGCGGTATGTCCTTTACTCTGCATCAAAGCATCCAGTGTGATAGAATCTGCCATCTTTTATCTGCTCCTTCCCACTATGAAAGCGCTTTAATGATCCTGTCCATGGTATTGGCATCCGGCATGGGCGCTACCTGCGTCAATTCCTCGGCAATACCGGACACCCCGAAATGGGCTGCATCCGTGGGGGTATCGTATACGCCGGTACGGAACCCGTGCTTTTCCCAGGCCAGCCGCTGGATGTCCTCATCCAGCAGGGCATCGATCCCCGTCGTACCGGCCTCATTCAGGGCGATATACACATGGGAGGACCAGACGGTGGGCGTCGGGTACATCATCACAATGTCCCCCTTGATCTGCTCCCAAGTATCCGGGTTTTCCGCGGCGAATTCCAGCAACTGGTTTTCATAGCCGGCGATCAGAGGCTTGGCGCCCATACCGGTCTTCAGAAACTGATCGAACAAATCCGAGGAGGAGCTTTCCATATACCCCAGCTTCTGAAAAATGTTTTGCAGCCGGGGCAGGATCTCCGCCAGATTGCTTTCGTCCGCCACGCCGCCGCAGAGGGTATTGGCCAAAAGCCCGGCGAACATATTGCCGGAATTGGATTTGGTCGGGTCGGTGGTGCCCACGGAAACACTGCCGTAAAGCTGGGGAAGGCCGATTTCCTCCCAGGTTGTGCCGGCTTCTATGGTCTCGGTCAATTTTTCCATGTCCACCGTGTATACGCCGTTTGTAACGACAGCAAGCCCGCTGTCGACCAAGGCCTGCGCCACGGCGCTGCGGGTATACAGGACGATGGGTGTATTGAGGATGATCTCGCTTTTCACCGGGTCTCCATGAACCTGCTTATACAGTTCCAGAGCCGTCTGATTGGAGGGGAATAGGAAATCCCGCCCCTTGGCGTCGTCGGTGACCATATCGATGGAACCTGCCTTGGCGTAGTCGATGACCAGCCGATACCTGTCCCGCAGGATATCCTGTACCTCCTCGTCTTCCAGCAGGCCGATTTTTTCGCCGCCCACATAACCGTTGATTTCAGTAACGGTTTGGCTATTACTGATGAATACATAGGCAGCGGCGGCTATGATGACAGCTGCCAGGATGCCCAGCCCAATGAGCTTGGTTTTCATTTTCCGCCCTCCATTTTCAAGGTGCTTTTCAGGAGTTCGATATCTGCCTCGATATCCAGCAGCTCGCCCTGCATCAGATGGGCAAACTGCTTTTCAAAGGCGGAGTTCAGCACCGGCAGGGCCTCCGCCGTCTTTTGCAGAATATCGGCGACCTCCCCCGAATGAAGCTCCGTCTCCTGGAAATCCACATATCTTGTCAGCAATTTGGCGGCCGTATCCAGATAATAGGTAAAGAAGCGGCGCGCCAGCTTAATTTTGTCTGGATTTTCCTCCAGATAGGTTAGGATCCGGGCCCCGGTAGCATATAGAGCCTGCGCATCCTGCCGCACAGAGGAAGTTTTGATCTCTTTTACTGCTTTATCAATGTCTGCCAGGTCCGCCTGGGCATCGTCCAAAAGTTGCCGGATCTCTTCACCGCCAGGCATAGATTCCACATCAATTCCCGCGATTTTCCGGCTGGGCTTGAGCAGGAAAAACAGTCCGAAATAGATGCCGACACACAGCAGGATGCAGACAATCAGATTCCAATGGAAAAATAGGAACAGTAGCAGGAAGACGATTGCAGCAGCAAAGGAGGAAACGAGCATTCGCGAAGTCTCTTTCATCAGTTATACCCCTTTACGCTGCGGAACGCCTCCGTCAGATTCTCCCGGCCGTCGAACACCCGGGCATTGGTATACCGCGCCAGCTCCTCCAGTTGGGTTTCGTCAGCGTCTCCAAACATGATGGAGAAGACCGGGACCTCAGTTCCAAGCCCGGCGTAAGCCGCCTCAAAATCGGACAGGGACCCGCTGGACTGCCCGTCGGTGAGCAGGATGATCGCCGGCGTATACTGCGACAGATCATATTCTCCCAGCAGCTCAATCCCCCGCACGGCGGCCGCGTACATATCGGTACCGCCGCCTACTTCCTGGTTTTCCACTTTGTCATAAAGCGCTTCCAGCTCGCTGCCGTTGCCTGTGGCCGTATAAGTGTCGATCACGCCCCCGTTAAAGGGAATAAGGATATTCACCTCGTTTTCTGATGCCTGCAAGAAGTTTTTCCGGGCGTTCTCCTGGATGAGCAGCTGCTCCATGGCCTGAACCAGCTGTTCATTTCCCTCGCCGCTCATGCTGCCGGAGTAGTCCAGGCAGTACACGGTAAGGGAAGGCTTGCGGAAATCGGTTTGGTATAGATTTAGGCATTCAAACAGAACATCGGCAGCTGGCATTTTGATGGGGGAGAGCACCCGGTCGGGCTGCAGGCCCCAGTCGGCCCGGAATACATCCTTGTTTTTCTCCGAAACCCCGGTGTAGCCAGAACGGCGGCCGGTGCGCTGGATCTCGTCCTGCACATCCTCCGACAGCAGGTATTCCTGCAATTTTAAAAACAGTTCCTCCTGGCCATCGTCCCCTTTGTCCACATAGCCCAGGGGCGAATCCGCCAGCGAAAGACCGTCATAGGGGTACACTACATACAGCGGCTCCTCGCCACGCTCTTCCAGTTCCCGGTTGGCCTGGATGACCAGGCACTCGTAGTTCACCATAGCGTCATAATCGCCCTGCAAGAACATGTCCTTCAGCCAGTCCGAGCTGCCGGAGGAGCGGTCCACGCCGGAGAGAAGCTCCTGCATTTGCGCCCTCAGTTCGTCACTCTGCAGATCCTCCGATGTGATGACTTCCGGGTTGCCCAGGAGCGCGTACAAAAATCCGATATACGCGCTGGCGCCGGAATTGGACTGAGTGGCGCTGGTCATGCAGAAGCGGAGTTTTCCGTTCCTGATCGCCTCAAGAAGGTCGTTTACCGACACCTCCCGCCCCACAAATCCCAGCTCCTCCGCCAGGCTTTTGCGGATACCGAACACCACCGGCGAAATGGAGATAGATTCCGCGTGCTTGATCCGGTGTTCCGTATCCCCCACCGTCAGCCACAGGCTGCTGGCCGGCCACACGGCGTCATAGGGGATGTCTTCCTCTCCCAGTAGACGCATGATATCCAGCGAGCCCATATAGGTCATCTCAATGCGCACATGCTCCCTGTCGGAAAACTCCTCCAAGATCGGTTCCAGTTCGGAATTTTCCGATCCGGAAACAATACGCAGCACCGAGCTACCACCACCCAAAACCGTGTCGGCTTCACCTCCGTCCGTGCTTCCTACATTGCAGCCGCTGAACATTGTCAGTATCACGAAAATAGACAGCAGACAACCAATAAAGCTCCTTTTCATTTTCATAGTGAGACCCCTTCCTTTGCCAACATTCGTATATTGCAAAGTAAATATTTTTTACAATTACAACAACCCATTATATTTTACAATGCGTCGTGTAAAATCTGCTACCTCAGCAAGGTAAAAGATATGTATATTTGGAGCAGTATGTGGATGGAGGGCATAGAATAAAACAAAGATGCTGAACTTGACGACACCGCAAAAAATAGACGATATCGCAAACAACAAGGCTGAGAAGCATCTTTTCCTAACAGAATGAAAAACGCCAGATACAGCGGCAGAAATGCCTCAAAATTGACCCGAAATCACACACAAAAGCGCTGATATATGCCACACCCCCTTTGGCAGAGAGCAATTCTCGATTTCTCTTAAAGATTCGTAATAGGTATTGCAATTATCTCTGATTTGTATTATACTATATTCAAGATGAATTGGAGGTGCTTTGGTGAATACAGTTGGTGAGCGTTTGAAAACCCTGCGCGAAGGGATGGGACTTTCGCAAAAGAAGATGGCTGAGCTGCTGGATGTGACCCAGCCGAGCATCAACCGGTATGAACACGGGAAAGCGGTTCCTATTGAGGTCCTAATCGGGTATGCGGACTATTTTGATGTCTCGATGGACTATATCACCTGCCGCTGTGATGAGCCACAGGGCAAGCTGTATCAGGCACGACCGCCGATCTCCGACAATCCGGAATTGGGGAAGTTTATCGAGATGTGCTTTGACCCACATTCTCCGATGAACGGGCGGTTGAAAGAGGCCCTGTTCCGCATGATGGAGGGTAAACAATGAAAGCTGTGATTTACGCCCGATATTCTTCCGATAATCAGAGAGAAGCAAGTATTGAAGGACAAATCCGGGAGTGTACCGCCTTTGCCGAAAAGAACGGGATCACAGTCCTGCGGCACTATATCGACCGAGCTATTTCCGCTAAGACGGATAACCGGTCTGAATTTCAGAATATGATTAAAGACAGCAATAAAAAGCTGTTTGATATGATCATTGTCTGGAAACTTGACCGGTTTGCCCGGAACCGCTACGACAGCACCCGGTATAAAGCGCAGCTCAAGAAAAATGGTGTGAAAGTGGTTTCCGCTACGGAGGTCATTTCAGACGGCGCGGAGGGGATCATTCTGGAATCCATGCTGGAAGGTTTTGCCGAGTACTATTCGGTTGACCTCTCCGAAAAAGTCGTGCGCGGCATGACCGACAATGCTCTGAAATGTATGTTTAACGGCGGGACGCTGCCGATGGGGTATGTGATTGACGCGGAACAGCATTTCCAGATCGACCCGGTCACGGCACCGTATATTCTGGACGCTTTCAAACAGTATGACGAAGGCGCGACTATGACGCAGATTCGGGACTGGCTCAACGAGCAGGGCATGAAAAATACCCGTGGAAATCCCCTGACCTACAACAGCGTACAGCACCTATTGAAAAACCGCCGCTACATTGGCGAATATCAGTACAGGGATATTCTCATTCCTGATGGCATACCTGCTATCGTACCGAAAGACCTTTTTGACCAGGTACAGGCCAAAATGGAGAAAAACAAGAAAGCCCCGGCTCGTCACAAGGCTGAGGACGATTATCTGCTGACAACCAAATTGTTCTGCGGGTACTGTGGAGCCTATCTCTGTGGCGAAAGCGGCACCAGCCGCACCGGAGTTGTCCACCACTATTACAAGTGCGTTTCGGTAAAAAAGAAGCGCAAGGAATGCCACAAAAAGCCGGTTAAGAAGGGTTGGATTGAGGATTTGGTTGTCTCCGAGACCATGAAGATGATCATGGATGACGATGCAATCGAAGCTATCGTTTCGATGCTCATGGAGCTGCAGGAACAGGACAACACCAATATTCCCCTGTACGAACGACAGTTACAGGAAACGAATACCAAGATTCGCAACTTGATAAATGCGATCCAACAGGGTGTTTTGACCAAATCCACGAAAGAGAGCCTTGAAGAATTGGAGGCGGCAAAAGAAGAATTGGAAACCCGTCTTGCCAATGAGCAGTTGTCCAAACCTCCCAAGATCAGCGCCGAATTTATAACCTTCTGGCTCCACCGTTTCCGCAAGTTGGATGTCACCAAGCAGAGCCACCGGAAAATGCTGATAGACACCTTTATCAATGCGATTTATCTTTACGATGATAAAATGCTGATCACCTTTAACTACAAGGATGGAACGAAGAAAATCACTTTCAGCGAGATACAGGAAGCCTCTAAAAGGGATGCTTCTGGTTCGGATTTGGAATGCTCACCGGCACCAAAAATCCCGAATGCGAAAGCGTTCGGGATTTTTCTTTTTTCACTATTCACAAACTTTTGCCGCCCGCTCGGGATTTTGGAAAGTGAATCGAACTCCCCTTTCAACTCAATAACACAAAAGCCCGGCTCAATGAGCTGGGCTTTTTCATGTTTTCCCCTGTTCTTATATAAGATTCAACCGAACTCCGCCAGCTTCCACACCATCACCGATGCCGCACCGGACCGGTTGGCCACGTCGCTGTTGTAGTTCAGCTGAAAGACAGTCGCCTCCCCCGCCTGCACCAGCAGAAAATCGGTACCGCCCGCGGTGACCATCGGACTGGCAGTTCTGGCATACAGCCCGTAGGCAAGCTGCGGGCTGCCATTCTGCGACGGGGTCACCTGCAGATAGCCTGCCTTTTCCAGCACGGCGGACAGATGATACCACACCGCATACCGCCCCGGCTCCAGCCGGATTGCGGTTTCATCCGCCAGCCGGATCTGGCCGGTCTCGTCTTCCGTACCCGTAACCAACGGAACCGGCTTCCCGTTTTCAAACCGCCGCTCAAAGGCAAAGAAGGAGGCGGCGGCAAGCACGCTGTTTTCCCCTTTCGGGCCGGGTTCCCCCTGCGGCCCCCGGCAGCAGCAGCCCGGATGGGGGCGCGGACACCGCTGTTCCCTTTCCCGGCTGCTGCGCTGTGGTTGATTGCATCGCATTACATTATTCCCCCATTGCTCTGATCTGGATGCTCCAGCCTATGCAGCCACCAGACGGATGGTGCAAACCAACGCAAATGAACACATATTCTGCCTGTTCATCCCCTTTTCCCTCCTTTACAAATATGATATGATAAGTCTGCCCGGCCCAGCCGCCGGGCAGTTACAGAATCAATCCTCAAAGGAGAATCCTTATGAAACAGTTTTTGAAAGAATTCAAGGAATTCGCCATGCGTGGCAATGTGATCGACATGGCCGTCGGCGTTGTGGTTGGCGGCGCATTCAGCAAGATCGTGACCAGCCTGGTGAACGATGTGGTAATGCCCCTGATCAGCCTGGCCACCGGGCAGGTGAACTTCACCGTTCTTTCCTACGTGTTCCGTGCAGGCGGTAACGAGGTGGTGCTGGCCTACGGCAACTTCATCCAGACGGTGGTGGAGTTCATCATTCTGGCCTTCTGCGTGTTCTGCGCGGTGAAGCTGATGACTAAGCTGCGGATCGAGAAAAAGAAGGAGGATGCCAAGACTCCTGCCGCACCTCCCGCTCCCACCAGTGAACAGCTGCTGACCGAGATCCGCGACCTGCTGCGGGCTCAGGCGGAACAGAACGCCTCCAAGAACTGACATATCAGCCCCGATTTTGGAATTTTCCAAAACCGGGGCATTTTTTGTTTCTTCTGCGGGAATTTGCCCCTGGTCGGGGCTTTACTTTTGGTCGGTTTCGCTTTATTCTTATAATAACAAAGCAAGAAACGGCCCTGCCGCGGCGGGGCCGATTTTTCAGGGAGCGTTATTGTTATGAATGAACAACCGATCGTATTCTGTAAAGGCGGCGGCTGTACCGCCAAGCTGGGCCCCGGTGCGCTGGCCCATGTGCTGGAAAAGCTGCCCCCTTTCACCGACCCCAACCTGCTGGTGGGCTTCGACCACTCGGACGATGCCGCTGTTTACAAGCTCACCGACGACATCGCCATGGTGCAGACGCTGGACTTCTTCCCGCCCATGGTGGAGGACCCCTACATCTTCGGCCAGATTGCCGCAGCCAATGCCCTCAGCGACATCTATGCCATGGGCGGCACGGTAAAAACCGCGCTGAACATCGTATGCTTTCCCGAAAAGATGGATCTGAACATTCTGGGCCGTATTTTACAGGGCGGCGCAGAGAAGGTGCGGGAGGCCGGCGGTATCCTGGCGGGCGGCCATTCCATCGCGGACAGTGATGTGAAATACGGTCTGTCTGTCACCGGCATCATCCACCCGGACAAGGTGCTGGAAAACAACGCCTGCCAGCCCGGCGACGCGCTGATTCTCACCAAACCTCTGGGCGTGGGCATTGTGTGCACTGCCAGCCGGGTGGGGCAGGCCAGCGAGGAGGCCATGGCGGCAGCCATCGCCAGCATGACCACCCTGAACAAATACGCCTCTGAGGCACTGGCGCCCTTCGAGCCTCACGCCTGCACCGACGTGACCGGCTTCGGCCTGCTGGGCCATCTGAACGAGATGCTGGCCGGGCGCTGCGGCGCACAGCTGCACTGGAAGGCGCTGCCCCACATTCCTCAGGCTTTGGAATACGCGGATGAGTTCCTGCTCACCGCAGCCGCCCAGCGCAACCGGAACCATCTGGAAGGCAAGGTGGCGTTTGAAGCCACTCCCTTCGCATTGGAGGAACTGCTCTTTGATCCCCAGACCTCCGGCGGACTGCTGGTCAGCGTTCCCGCAGAGCAGGCCGAGGAAGCCCTGGCCGCTGTGCTGGCGCTGGGCCTTGGCTGTGGCATCATCGGCCATGTGACCGATGAACATCCCGGCGTGATTCGCGTCACGGAATGACCCCCTCTTTCCTTTTCACTCTTCACAGAAATCGAGGTTTTAAACATGCAATATCAGGTAAACGCCATGGGCAAGCCTTGCCCCATCCCCGTTGTGGAAACCAAAAAGGTCCTGGCCCAGATGACCGCGGGCGACACCGTGACCGTGTCGGTGGATAACGCCATCGCGGTGCAGAATCTTCTGAAGATGGCCGGTCAGAAAAAGCTGGCGGCCGAAAGCCACACTCTGGCATCCGATCATTATGAGGTGGTGCTGGCCCTCACCGAAGAGAGCCTGTCCGCCGTGCAGACTCCCGCAGAAGAAGAGGCCCCCGCCTGCATCCCGGACGCCCGTGCCAAGGGCACCGTGGTGGTACTGTCCAGCGATGAAATGGGCAGCGGTGACCCGGTTCTGGGCAAGGCTCTGATGAAGGCCTTCGTCTACGCCCTCACCGAGCAGGACGTTCTGCCGGACACCATTCTGCTGTACAACGGCGGGGCAAAGCTTTCTGTTGAGGGTGCGCCTACGCTGGCGGATCTGAAGCTGCTGGAAAGCCAGGGCGTGGAGATCATGACCTGCGGCACCTGCCTGAACCACTACGGCCTTACCGAGCAGCTGGCGGTGGGCAGCGTGACCAACATGTACGCCATTGCGGAGAAGCTGATGGGCGCGGCCCGGGTGGTCCGGCCGTGATCTATCTGGACAACGCCGCCACCAGTCTGCACCGGCCCGACTGCGTGGTGCAGGCGGTGGCCGAAGCCATGAACGGAATGGGCAACTGTGGCCGAGGCGCGCATGCGGCCAGCCTGGCTGCCGGACGCACCATTCACGAGGCCCGCAGCCGCACCGACCGGCTGTTCCACGGCTACGGTGCCCAGCAGGTGGCCTTCACTGCCAATTCCACCGCGGCACTGAACATTACTATTTCCAGCCTGCTGGCAGAGGGCGGGCACGCCATTGCCACCGCACTGGACCACAACAGCGTGTTGCGCCCGCTCTACCGCAGCGGTGCGGACCTGACCATTCTGCCTGCGGATGAAAAGGGCCGTCTCTCGCTGGATGGGTTGGAGACCGCCTTCCGGCCGGACACCAAACTGGTGGTCTGCACCCACGCCTCCAACGTGACCGGCGATCTGGTGGATATTGGCCGCATCGGTGCGGCCTGTGCTGCCCATGGAGTGCCCTTCGTTCTGGACGCATCCCAGACCGCTGGCTGCTTTGCCATCGACATGCAGGCCATGGGCATTGATGTGCTCTGCTTCACCGGCCACAAAGGCCTGCTGGGCCCCCAGGGCACCGGCGGGCTGTGCGTTTCGCCCCGGTTGCGGCTCTCCCCTCTTTGCGTGGGCGGCAGCGGCGTGCACAGCTTTGACCGTCAGCATCCCGCCCAGATGCCCACCGCACTGGAGGCAGGCACCCTGAACGGTCACGGCATCGCCGGGCTGGCGGCAGCGCTGGAATGGCTGGAGGAGACCGGCCTTGATACCATTCGCCGCCGGGAGCAGGCGCTGGCAGGCCGGTTTTATCAGGGCGTAAAGGATCTGCCCGGGGTGAAATGCTATGGCGACTTTTCCACTGCTGAGCGCTCCCCCATCGTGGCACTGAACCTGGGCGACTGGGATTCCTCGCTGGTGAGCGACGAGCTGGCCCAGCGGTTCGGCATCCTGACCCGCCCGGGTGCCCACTGTGCACCGCTGATCCATGAAGCCCTGGGCACGGTGGCCCAAGGCGCGGTGCGGTTCAGCTTCGGCTATTTCAACACGAAAGAAGAGGTGGACGCGGCCATCCGCGCTGTGGACACCCTGTGCAGGGAGGAAGCATGAGACCCAGAAGCTTACAGCTTGTGATTGCCTTTGATACCACCGCAGCGGCCCTCGCCTTTGAGGCGGCCGCCCCTGCGGCGGGGCTGGCCGGACGATTGATTCCGGTGCCCACTGCCATCACGGCGGGCTGCGGCCTTGCCTGGCGGGATGACCCCGCCAGCCGAGACGCCGCAAGTGCCCTGCTGGCCCGGGAGGGCATTGCAGGGGCCAGCCTGTATGAGCTGGTCATCTAACGATTCAACATTGCATATTCACACGCAGCGCTCATGCAACGGCACTGCGTTTTTTTATCCCTCTGTGCAACTCTTTCGGAATTAGGGCTTCTTTTTTTGCTTGTTTTCATGTATAATAAATTGGTCTATGTCGACTTTTCAAAATTTGTTTCGAGCATACTGTTCTATTATAAAAACAACGAAGGATAAGCGAGGTTATTATGCTTTCTGTAAATGACGTAAGCCTGCAGTTCCAGGGCAACTATCTGTACAAGAATGTGAACCTGAATTTTGTGCCGGGCAACTGCTACGGCATCATTGGTGCCAACGGTGCCGGCAAGTCCACCCTGCTGAAGATCATCTCCGGCGTGATCGAGCCCACCAGCGGCAGCGTGTCCATCGGACCGGATGACCGGATGAGCGTGCTGGAGCAGGACCACTACAAGTACGACGAGTTCTCGGTGATGGAGACCGTCATCATGGGCAACCGCCGCCTGTACGACATCATGAAGGAAAAGGACGAGCTGTATGCCAAGGAGGATTTCTCCGAGGCGGACGGCGAGCGCGCCGGTGAGCTGGAGGCGGAATTCGCCGAGATGGGCGGCTGGGATGCCGAGACCGAGGTCAACCAGCTGCTGAGTGGTCTGGGCCTGCCCACCGACCTGCACTACGCCCAGATGGACGCGCTGGACGGCCGCCAGAAGGTGAAGGTGTTGCTGGCACAGGCCCTGTTCGGCCAGCCCTCTATCATCCTGCTGGACGAGCCCACCAACGGCCTGGACATTGAGTCCATCGACTGGCTGGAAGAGTTTCTGATGGATTACTACGGCACCATCATCGTGGTCAGCCACGACCGCCACTTCCTGAACGCCGTGTGCACCCACACCGTGGACATCGACTACAATAAGGTGCAGATGTACGCGGGCAACTACGACTTCTGGTACGAGTCCAGCCAGCTGATGCAGCAGCTGATCCGCAACCAGAACAAGAAGAAGGAAGAGAAGATCAAGGAGCTGCAGTCCTTCATTCAGCGCTTCTCCGCCAACAAGTCCAAGTCCAAGCAGGCCACCAGCCGCAAAAAGATTCTGGACTCCATCCAGCTGGAGGAGATGCCCGCTTCCTCCCGCCGTTATCCCTTCGTGGGCTTTGACCCGGAGCGTGAGGCCGGCAAGGATATTCTGTTCGTGCAGGGTCTGACCAAGACCGTGGACGGCGTGAAGGTGCTGGACAACGTGACCTTCACCATGAACAAGAACGACAAGATCGCCCTGGTGGGTGACAACGAGGTGGGCATGACCACCCTGTTCAAGATCCTGATGGGCGAGATGGAGCCGGATTCCGGCAGCTTCAAGTGGGGCGTTTCCACCAGCCAGAGCTACTTCCCCCAGGATAACTCCGCCTTCTTCGACGGCTTCGAGGGCAACCTGATCGAGTGGCTGCGCCAGTACAGCCCGGACCCCACCGAGACCTTCCTTCGCGGCTTCCTGGGCCGAATGCTCTTCTCCGGCGACGAGGTCTACAAGCCCGCGTCGGTGCTGAGCGGCGGTGAGAAGGTGCGCTGCATGCTCTCCCGCATGATGATGTCCCACTCCAACGTTCTGGTTCTGGACCAGCCCACCAACCACCTGGATCTGGAAAGCATCCAGGCGCTGTCCAACGGTCTGGCCTCCTTCAAGGGCAACCTGCTCTTCTCCTCTCATGACCATCAGTTTATCGACGAGATCGCCAACCGGATCATCGAGATTCCTCTGGGGCAGGAGGGCTGCCTGGACCGCACCGGCAGCTTTGAGGAATTCCTGGCCTGGAAGAAGGAACGGGGCCTGTAAGCCAGGTTCCCTTCCCTTTCTCATTCTATAAAACGCAGAAAAAGCAGCACCCGCCTCCGGATCTTCCGGGGGCGGGTGCTGCTTTTATTGGAGGTTGGAATGGCTGTTAACGTTGTCTGCGAGGCATAGTCCAGGCATTGTGGTCGGTATGGAGCAGCTGATGAGCGCGATGGCTCATGGGCTCGCCCAGATACTCGGCATACAACCGCTGCACGTCCGGATTCTCGTGAGAGAAGCGCAGCGCGGCGCTGCTGTCCAGTGCATAGAGGTTCTTGCCGCGTTCAAAGGCAAGCTCCTCGCCGTCGTGGATGGGCTGACCGCCGCCGCCCACACAGCCGCCGGGGCAGGCCATGACCTCCACAAAGTCGTAGGACACTTCGCCCTTTTCGATCTGCTCCAGCAGTTTGCGGGTATTGCCCAGGCCACTTACCACAGCGGTGCGCACCACGGCGTCGCCCAGATGGAACTCGGCAGTGGTCACGCCGGTGCCCTGGCCCTGGCTGCGCACCTGCTTGAAGGCATCCGCAGGCGGGTTCTCGCCCATCACCACATAGTAGGCGGTACGCAGGGCGGCTTCCATTACGCCGCCGGTGGCGCCGAAGATCACGCCCGCACCGCTGCCCGCCTGCATCAGAGCATCGCAGGGGCGGTCCACCAGGGTGTCCGGCCGGATGTGGGCCGAGCGCATCATGCGCACCAGCTCACGGGTGGTAAGCACTGCGTCCACATCGTGGCCCGCGTACTCGCCATCGAACAGTTCCATGTTCCGTTCACCCTTCTTGGCCACACAGGGCATGATGGACAGGGTGTAGATGTCCTCGGGGGAGCGGCCGATGGCCTGTGCAAAGTAGGATTTCATCACCGCACCGAACATCTGCTGAGGGCTCTTCGCGGTGGACAGCTGCGGTACCAGGTGGGGATACTGGGACTTGATGAACCGAATCCAGCCCGGGCAGCAGGAGGTGAACATGGGCTTTTCCTTGGTTTCGCCGCGGGTGAAGCGGCCCAGGAACTCGGTGCCCTCTTCCATGATGGTCAGGTCGGCGGAGAAGGTGGTGTCGAACACATAGTCCACACCCATCCGCTTGAGGCTGTCCATGATCTTGCCCACGGTGGCCTCGTCCCGGGAAAGGCCCAGCTGCTCGCCCCAGGCCGCGCGAACGGCGGGAGCAACCTGGGCCACCACGACCTTCTTCGGGTCGGCAATGGCCTGCCAGACCTGCTCCGTGTCGTCGCGCTCATGCAGCGCGCCCACCGGGCAGTGGGTGATGCACTGGCCGCACAGCGAGCAATCCGCCTCGCCGATGGTGCGGTGACCGGTGACGTTGATGGTGGAACGGGAGCCGGTGCCTTCCAGATCCCAGATGTTCAGGCTCTGGACCTTATCGCAGATCTGCACGCAGCGCATGCACTTGATGCACTTGGCGGAATCCCGGATCAGGGGGAAATTCTGGTCCCAGGGCTGACGCTCCAGCCGCTCCTCAAAGGGCAGCTCGTGGATGTTCAGATCGCTGGCAATGTTCTGCAGCGCGCAGTTGCCGTTGCGGAAACAGGTGGCGCACTTGCAGTCGTGCTGGGAAAGGATCAGCTGCACGGTGTTACGCCGGTCGCGGCGAACCTTGGGGCTATTGGTGTAGATGACCATGCCCTCTTCCACCACGTTATTGCAGGCGGTGATCAGCCGCTCCTTGCCTTCCAGCTCCACCACACACACGCGGCAGGCAGCGATCTCGTTGATTTCTTTCAAAAAGCACAGCTTGGGGATTGCAATATTATTCTGCGCGGCCGCCTCCATGATGGTCGTGCCCTTGGGCGCGCGGATGGCCAGCCCGTCAATTGTCAGGTTTACCATACCTTTTCTCTTCCTCCTTTGAACAGGCCGAAGCCGAAGTGATCGCACCGCAGGCAACGCCCGGCCTCCTGGCAGGCTTCCTTATCGGTCATGCAATTTTCCACGCCCTCGAAGTCATGAACACGCTCGCAGGCCTGGCGCTCGGTGAGTTCCACACGGCCGCAGGGGCTCTTGTCGGCCAGATCGGGCTCGGGAATCTCCACGTCACAGGTGATCTTGTGGTTATAACCCAGGTATTCGTCGATGTTGGCTGCCACAACCTTGGCCGCCGCAATGGCCTTGATTACGGTGGCGGGACCGGTGGCGCAGTCGCCGCCGGCGAACACGCCGGGAATATCGGAGAAGCCGCCGGAGGTCTCGGTGAGGATCTTGCCTCGCTCCACCGGCAGACCGGCTTCCTGGAAGTGCTTGGTTTCGATGCTCTGACCTACCGCCACAATGAGGGTGGTACAGGGAATGAACTGCTCCTCTTCCCCGCTGGCCTTCACGCTGGCGCGGCCGTCGCGGATGGCACTGATCATCTGGGGGGTGGTCCACAGGCCCTTCACATGGCCATTTTCATCGGTTTCGATGCGGGAGGGAGCCTGCAGAGTGCGGATTTCCACACCTTCCGCCATGGCGCCCTCGATCTCGGCAGGCAGGGCGGTCATATCCGCCACACGGCGGCGGTAGACAATGCTCACCTTCTTTGAGCCCAGACGCACGGCAGTGCGAACCGCGTCCATGGACACGTTGCCGCCGCCCACTACAGCCACTTCCTGGCCGTTCAGATCCATGGGCTCGCCCTGGCCCACAGTGCGCAGGAACTCCACAGCAGAGACCACGCCGGGGGCGTCCTCATGCTCCATGCCCAGCTTCTTATCGGTGCTGGCGCCGATGCTCACCAGCACGGCGTCGTAGGTTTTGCGCAGCTCCTCAATGGTGATGTCCCGGCCGATACGCTTGCCCATCTCCACCTTTACGCCGGTTTCCAGAATGGCCTGGATGTCGTCGTCCAGACGGTCCTTGGGCAGGCGGTAGTTGGGAATACCGTAGCGCAGCATGCCGCCCAGCTGGGGCAGCATCTCAAACACGGTCACCTGATGGCCCATCAGCTGCAGGTAGTAGGCAGCGGACAGACCGCCGGGGCCGCCGCCCACCACGGCGACGGTCTTGCCGGTGGAGGGTGCATTCTTCGGCGGAGGCACATGGCCCGCCCGGTCAGCCGCGACTCTCTTCAGGCCGCGGATGTTAATGGCGTCGTCCACCATGTTGCGGCGACATCGGGCTTCGCAGGGGTGCTCGCAGATGAAGCCGCAGGTAGTGGGGAACGGGTTATCCTTACGGATCAGGCGGATTGCATCCGCATGACGGCCCTCGCGGACCAGGGCAATGTAGCCGGGGATGTCCACATGGGCCGGGCACAGGGTGACACAGGGCACCGGCTGGCTGTAAGTACAGGTACAACGGCCCACCCGAATGTGCTGCTCGTAGTCATCGCGGCAGCCGATCAGGCTCTGGTAAACCATGCGGGCTGCCTCGTGGCCGATGGCACAGTCGGCGGATTCCATAATGGAAAGGGCCGTGTTCTCCATCAGGGTCAGGGTCTCCATGGTGGCCTTGCCGTTCAGCACATCTGTAATCAGGTGCTTGAGCTGCAAAAGGCCGATGCGGCAGGGTGCACACTTACCGCAGGTTTGCGCGTGGCACAGCTCCAGGAACGCGCGGGTGAGGTCCACCGGGCAAAGGCCCGGGGGGCTGGCCTCAATGCGGCGTTCCAATTCCTTGTACAACTGTTCGATCACCAATTGCGACCTGCTAGGGGTCGGCATTTCCAATCTGCTCATACCATCCTCCGCAAAAGTAATACTTTTATTTTCTGGTTTGATTTTACCACAGCAAAGTACACCGGGCAATAAATGATAATTTTAAAACAAGTTTTTGAAAACTTTTCGTGCAAAGCGAACAATCAACGTTTTGGTTTTCTGTGCAATTTTTTAGGTCTTTTCTGCATTTTTATAAAAAAGCAGGGCTTTTTCCTCTAAAATGAAGAGGAAAAAGCCCTGTTTTGCAATGGTTTACGCCATGTGTTTGTGAAAATTTTCTCAGATTTTGTTGCTGTAGAGCGGGGTCACATAGCTGCCATCGAAGCAGGCAGTGCACAGACCCTGGCAGCCGCAGGCCTGCTTCAGATCATCCACGCTCAAAAAGCGCAGCGAATCCGCACCCAGCACCTTGGCCAGCACATCCGGCTCCAGGCTGGCGCTGGCCAGCTCGGCCCGGGTGGACATATCCACGCCATAGAAGCAGGGGTACTTGATGGCCGGAGCGGCGATACGCAGATGCACCTCGGTGGCGCCCGCCTGACGCAGCAGAGCCACGATCCGCTTGGAGGTGGTGCCGCGCACGATGGAGTCGTCCACCAGAACCACCCGCTTGCCCCGCACCACCGGCACGTTGGCAGACAGCTTGAGCCGCACGCCCAGATCGCGCTGGGCCTGGGTGGGCTGGATGAAGGTACGGCCCACATAACGGTTCTTGATCAGGCCCATCTCGTTGGGCAGACCGATGGCTTCACTGTAGCCTGCGGCAGCGGACAGAGAGGAATCCGGCACACCCACCACGATGTCGGCCTTGAAGAAGTTGTCCAGGTCTTCCTGGGCCAGCAGGCGGCCGCACTCACGGCGCACGCCGTGCACGTTCTGCCTCTCCAGCACCGAATCCGGGCGGGAGAAGTAGATGTATTCCATGGCGCACAGGTTGCAGCTGGTCTCCTCGGTATAGAAGCAGCTTTCCAGACCGGCGGCGGAGATTTTTACAATCTCGCCGGGGCGCACGTCCCGCACCAGGTGCGCGCCCACGATATCGAAGGCGCAGCTCTCGCTGGAAACACACCAGCCGTCGCCCTGCTTGGCCAGCGACAGGGGCCGCAGGCCGTTCTTGTCCCGCACGGCGTAGAGATTCTTTTCGGTGAGAATCAGGAAGGCGAAGGCGCCATCCAGACGGTTGCAGGCCTGCTTGATCTTCTCGATGAGCGGGCCCTTGGTGCCCTGCAGCAGATGCAGGATGATCTCGCTGTCCGACGAGCCCCAGAAGATGCTGCCCTTATCCTCCAGCTCCTTGCGCAGCTCGGCAGCATTGGCGATCTGGCCGTTGTGGGCCACCGCCAGCGCGCCGCCGTTGGCCAGGCGGGATACGATGGGCTGCACGTTTTCCACCTCACCGCCGCCTGCGGTGCCGTAACGCACATGGCCGATGGCATTCTTGCCTGTCATGCCGTCCAGATCGTTGCGGCCGAACACATCACTCAGCAGGCCCTTGCCCTTCCGGCAGCGGACGGTCTTGCCGTCTGCCACGGCGATACCCGCGCCCTCCTGGCCCCGGTGCTGCAATGCATGCAGGCCGAAATAGGTCAGATGTGCCGCGTCGCTCTGGCGGTATACGCCGAACACACCGCATTCCTCGTGCAGACCCTTATCCAAATACTCTCCCATAGTGTTACTTTTACCCCCTTGAAACAGATAAACCGGCCCGGTAATGATTACCGGGCCGGCGCATTTATAAACAGTTACTCACGCACCAGGTATGCGTCGCGGGCAGCGCCCACGGAAACATACTTGATCTTGCAGCCAACGGCCTTTTCCAGATACTCCACATAGTCCTTGGCAGCCTGGGGCAGACTCTCCCAGGTACGGCAGGCGGTGATGTCGCAGTGCCAGCCGGGCAGGAATTTCACCACCGGCTTGGCGTTGTCCAGCGCCTCGCCCATGGGGAAGCGGTCAACCTCTTCCCCGTTTACCAGATACTTCTCCACCACAGGAATCTCTTCCATGTAGTCCAGCACATCCAGCAGGGTCAGAGCCAGCTCGTCCGCGCCCTGGCAGAATACGCCGTAGCGGCTTGCCACCACGTCAAAGGGACCCACACGGCGGGGACGGCCGGTGGCCGCACCGAACTCATGGCCCGCCTCACGCAGAGCGTTCTTCTCTTCCTCAGTCATGGCCAGCTCGGCGGTGAAGGGACCCTCACCCACGCAGCTGGAGTAGGCCTTCATGATGCCGATGCTCTTGTGCAGCTTGTGGCCGGGGATGCCCGCGCCGATGGGCGCGTAGCTGCCGATCACATTGGAGGAGCTGGTGAAGGGATAGATACCGAAGTCGATGTCACGCAGCGCGCCCAGCTGAGCCTCGAACAGGATCTTCTGGCCCTCACGGTCAGCCTTGTCCAGGAAAGCGCCCGCGTCGCAGATGTAATCCTTGAACAGCTCGGCGTATTTCTGGCACCAGGCCCACATCTCTTCCAGATCAATGGGCTTCTGACCGTAGACCTTTTCCATGGTCAGGTTCTTCCACTCCACGATGGTGGCCAGACGGTCCTTCACGGACTGGTCCAGGTTGAGCAGGTCGCCCATGCGCAGAGTCTTCTTCATATATTTGTCGCCGTAGGAGTAGGCGATGCCCCGGCGGGTGGAGCCGAACTGGTTGCCGCTCTTGGACAGGCGGTCCTCCTCCAGGCCGTCCTCCGCCACATGGTAAGGCATGCAGATGGTGGCCCGGTCGCTGATCTTCAGATGGCTGGGATCGATCTGGATGCCCTGTGCCCGCAGCGCGGCGATCTCCTTCTCCAGATGGGCGGGGTCAATGACCATGCCGTTGCCCATAACGCACACCACATCCGGCCGCAAAATGCCGCTGGGCAGCAGATTCAGCACGAACTTGCCTTCAGGGGTCACCACGGTGTGGCCGGCGTTGTTGCCGCCCTGATAGCGCACCACGATGTTGTATTCCTGGCTGAGCAGGTCCACCATACGGCCCTTGCCTTCGTCGCCCCAGTTGATTCCGGTGATTGCAGTTAACATAAATCCCTTGCTCCTTTGTTCCTTGGCTGATTGCCTCAAAGCCTGACCGCTTTGCAGCTGCGCGGTCAGACGAGCCTTTCACACAAACAAAGACGCCCACAATCTGCCTTTGCAGCGCTTTGTGAACGTCTTTATTCACTTTAAAATTTTACCATCCCGGCGGGTCCATGTCAATAATTTGCCAGAAATGCGCCGCTTATTTTTTTCGGCTGCCCTTCCCTGCCGCGGCCGAACTCAGTATTTCAAACGAAAAAACGGCCTGCTCCGCGCTTTGTACACAGAGCAGGCCGTTTTGCTGTTTCGGGATGATCCCCGTCAACAACCGATCAGGCAGCCTTCTTGGCCTCGGTTTCCGCAGAGGGGAAGATAATCTTGTTGACGAAGAAGAAGACAACCATGGAGATGCCGCCGTTCAGCACGGTGGTGCCGATGTTGTAGATGAAGTCCGGCACCAGCAGACCGGCCACAGCCACCCAGATGCAGTTGATGGAGTTCACGATGCAGGTGATGATGCAGAACGCCACCAGATACCAGGCAATCTGCGGGCCCAGCTTGCCGTGAGAACGGAACACAACGTTGCGCTGGATAGGGAAGTTGATGCACTCGCCGATCACCATGGCAACCATGTAAGCGCAGAAGTAGGCAAGGCCGCCGTGCGCCTGGTCATAGCCCAGAATGTTCCACTCGAAGGTCTCGCCGAACAAAGTCAGCGGAATGCCGGGCCAGCCGAAGCTTGCATCGCCCAGACCTGCGAACGCGGCAGGCAGGAACTGCAGCATCAGGTACTTGAACACGGTGATCAGGTTGCTGACGATCACGAACAGACCGCCCTCGCGGACCCACTTGGCTGCCGCCGGATGCTTGGCGGCAAAGTTGTTCCAGAAATTCATTTATCTATATCCCCCTCAATTTTATCAGACGTCACTGGTCTGCTCCGTTTTACTTCTGTGCCTTGCGGCCGGCAAAGAAAGCCTTGATCAAACCGCCCAGGCCCTTGAAGAAGTGGCCGTTCACCATGGTCACCATGCAGCGGGCCATATCCATGGTCACCGCGCCGCCGGTCATCTTGGCAATGCCGCGGAAAGGCATGTTGTAGATGAACAGGATGTTCAGATCCGGCTCACCCTTGGCAATGCTCTTGTCCTTCAGATGGGTCAGGATCTTGTAGACCAGACGGGCCAGCGGGCTCTTGGCGTAGTACATCTGGCAGATGGCATCGTTCATGCCCAGCAGGCCGCTGGCGTCCCAGCCGGATTCCGGAATGGGATGACCCAGCAGAGCCTCGAACTGTGCGTCGGACACCTGGTTGATCTTGCCGGTGTAGTAGCACTCCAGCTGAGCGGGATCGTAGGGGCAGGCAGCGCCGGTGCCCTGTACGGTGACCTCACCCTCCAGGCGGATGTCGGCCACGCTGGCGCCCACCATCAGCTGGTATACGCCGCCCTCCACCTGCCAGGAGTCGGTCTTCACATCAAAGTAGCGGAAGGCCTTGTCGTCCAGCTGGATGGTAACGGTTTTGCTCTCGCCTGCCTTCAGGAAGACCTTGGCGAAGCCCTTCAGCTCCTTGGCGGGGCGGAACACCTTGCCATCCTTGCAGCCCACATACAGCTGGGCCACCTCGGCGCCATCCCGCTTGCCGGTATTGGTCAGGGTGAAGGTTACCTCCTTCTCACTCACCTTCAGATCACTGTATTCGAAGGTGGTGTAGGACAGGCCGAAGCCGAAGGGGAACCGCACCGGCACACCGGCGGTCTCGTAGTAGCGATAGCCCACATACAGGCCCTCGCGGTATTCACTGGTGCGCTCCAGGCCCGGGTAGTAGGGGCTGGAGGGGTTTTCCTCACAGGTCATGGGGTAGCTCTCGGCCAGCTTGGCGCTGGGGTTCACCTGGCCGGTGATCACACGCAGCACAGCGCCCGCGCCCGCCTGGCCGCCCAGGTAACCATGGACCAGAGCCTTGCAGCGATCCAGCCAGGGCATCTCCACCGGGCTGCCCGCAGCCATAACCACAACCAGATTGGGGTTCACCTCGGCCACGGCCTCCAGCAGCTCCACCTGGTTTTCCGGCATCCGCATGTGATCCCGGTCCAGACCCTCGGTCTCGCTGATCTCAGGCAGGCCCACATACAGCAGAACCACGTCTGCCTTCTTGGCCAGCTCCACGGCCTCCATCTTGAGGGCATCGTCGTGCTTGTTGTTGCGCTGGTAGCCCTGGGCATAGCCCACAGACTGCAGCGGCATGCCCGCCAGCAGCTCATTGGCGGTGTCCAGCTTGGTGGGGTTCACCAGGCTGGAGCCTGCGCCCTGGTAACGGGGCTTCTGGGCAAATTCGCCGATCACGGCCACCTTGGTGCCCTCGGCCAGAGGCAGAATATCGTCCTCATTCTTCAGCAGCACCACAGTCTCCTCGGCGGCATGGGCAGCCAGCTGATGATGGCCTTCCTTGTCAAACTCTTTGCCGGCAGCAGGTGCGTTGATGGTGGAGAACACCAGGCGCAGGAACTCGTCCACGCGCTGGTCCAGAATTTCCATGCTCAGGCGGCCTTCCTTGACCGCGGCCAGCAGCTCGCGGTCGCTGTCGCCGCCGGTGCCGGGCATTTCCAGATGGCTGCCCACGCGGACGCCCTCCACGTGATCGTTGGAGCCGCCCCAGTCGGTGACAACGGCACCCTGGTAGCCCCAGTCGTTGACCAGAACGTCCTGCAAGAGGTGCTTGCTTTCGTTGGCATAAACGCCGTTGATCTTGTTGTAGGCGCTCATGATGGTCTTGGGCTGGCCTTCCTTTACGGCAATCTCAAAGCCGGTGAGGTAGATCTCACGGAAGGTACGCTCGTCCATCACGCTGTCGTTGGCCATACGGCGCAGCTCCTGGCTGTTGGCGGCAAAGTGCTTGGGGCAGGCGGAGATGCCGTTCTCCTGTACGCCGCGCACGAAGGCCGCAGCCATCTTGCCGCTCAGGTAGGGATCTTCGGAGAAATACTCGAAGTTACGGCCGCACAGCGGGCTGCGCTTGATGTTCAGGCCGGGGCCCAGCAGCACGTTCACGTCCAGGCTGGCGGCCTCTTCGCCCACCAGACGGCCCACTTCCTGGCTCAGCTCCGGGTTCCAGCTGTTGGCCATGGTGGCGGCGGTGGGCAGGCAGGTGGCGGGCACGCTGGCATTCAGGCCCAGGTGATCGCCTGCCCCCATCTGCTTGCGAACGCCGGTGGGGCCGTCGGACAGAAAGATGCTGGGGATGCCCAGCCGCTCGATGGGACGGGTGGTCCACACATCCCGGCCGGACAGCAGGCTGCACTTTTCCTCCAGAGTCATCTGATTGATCAAATCTTTGTACTTCATGGGCTTAACTCCTTTGCTCTCTCTAGCGCCCGCCTCGGGCGCGGTTGATCCATTGGCTGGTTCCCACAAAACGGTTTCAGGCAAAAACCGCTCTCTGGGAGCCGGCCATGGCCGGGGCCCCGCATGGTTCACACGGGGCCCCGGCATTTCGGCCGGACAGTTACCGGTTATTGTGCTTCAGCACAAGCAATGGAAGCATTACGCTTCGGTGTTGGCCTGAGCCTGGACTTCCAGCGCCTTGCGGCGATTGTAGCCCTTGATGGTGCGCACTTCCAGCACGATCAGCACCGCAGCCAGGACAACGTCGATGGCGATGGCAGCGATCTGCCAGCCGGGCATACCGGGATTCAGGTTCTCCTCCATGTAAGCGCGGCTGTTCACCACGGTGTACAGGATGTTCTTGCACGCCTGACGGGCCGCCAGAACGCCGGTGGCGCTGGTGGTATCGCTCAGGTAGTTGGTCGCGGTGGGGTAGTTCACCAGGCAGAAGTCGGTGCCGTTGCGGATGGCCTGGTCGGCGTTCATGTAGCCATACACGCCGAAGTAGTCGGTCAGAACCATGCCCACAAAGCCCCACTCGTCACGCAGAACGATGTTGCACAGAGCGTTGGAAGCGCCGGCCCATTCGGTGCCCACATAGTTGAAGGAGGACATCACGGCATCCGCGCCGCCTTCCTTCACGGAAATCTCGAAGGGCTTCAGATAGATCTCACGGATGGACTGCTCGTTGGCCCAGGTGCACAGCATGCTGTTACGGCTGGTCTCCTGGTCGTTCAGAGCGTAGTGCTTGATGTAGGCGTATACGCCGTGCTCCTCGGCGCCCTGGATGGCGTAGGAGGCCAGCTTGCCGCTCAGCACACCGTCCTCAGAGTAGTACTCGAAGTTACGGCCGCTGAAGGCGGAACGGTGAATGTTCATGGCAGGAGCGTACCAGCCGGAAACATCCAGATCATCCGCCATACGGCCGATGGAGGAACCGAACTTGTAAACGGTGTCGGTGTTCCAGGTGGAAGCCATCAGAACGGTGCCAGCAAAGCCGATGGAGCCCTGGCCGGTGAAGTTGTTGTTGATGGAGGCAGGGCCGTCACAGTCGTAGGTCTGAACCTTGCCAATGCTGGTCAGCGGAGCGGTCTGGAAGCCGCCCATGGCGATCAGTTCGCTCATATCCGATACGGTCAGCTGATCCAGGAAGGTATCCCACTGGGCGTCGTCGTAAGCCACGCCGCGCATATCAACCAGCTGCAGGCCGTTCTTGGCGCCGGTGGTGGGCATCTGATCGTCGGGATTGTTGTAGTTATTGGGATCGTAATTCGCGTTGTTCAGGAAGGTAGCCTTGGCCTCGTCGGACATGGACATGCTGGCCGGAGCAGCAGTGGCTTCGGCGTAGTTGGCAAAGCCGTCAGCGCGGGACAGATAGGTCACGTCGCCTTCCACGTTCTCAAACTGATTGGTGGGAGCAGTCTTATCGGTGCTGCGGCCGTCGCTGTACACGATGGTGCTGGGCACGTTGTAAACTTCGCTGTCCAGAACAGTGTGGGAATCGCTGTTGATGCTGATGATGTAATCACCGGCCTCCAGCACGTAGGCAGCAGCGCCGTAGGTGTCGTAGGAAGCCATATCCTCAGCCTTAAAGCTGATGGTCACGGTCTCGGAAGCGCCGGGCTCCAGGATATCGGTCTTATCGAAGGCAACCAGGTTGGCGGAGGCTTTCTCGATGCCGCCGTTGGTGTAGGGAGGATTGTAGTAAACCTCCACAACGGTCTTGCCGGCCACGCTGCCGGTGTTGGTCACGGTCACGTCGAAGCTCAGGGTACCGTCGCTCTCAGTGATGGGGCCCATCTCCTGAGAGAAGGTGGTGTAGGACAAGCCGTAGCCGAAGGGATATACAACGGTGGAGTCGTAGTCGATCAGACCTTCCACCGCAGCGGTCTCGTAGAACTTGTAGCCCACATAGATGCCTTCCACATAGTTCACGAAGCTGGGCAGAGCGGTGCTCTGCTCGCCGGTGGAGAAGTTGGTGGTCACCACCGCATGCTCGTCCATGTTATCATAAGTAAACTGGCCGAAGTTGTTGAAGGTGGGAGTGTTGAACAGATCGTAAACGAAGGTGTCCACGGTCTTACCGGAGGGGTTCACCTCACCGGTGAATACCTGACCCACTGCATTGAAGCCGTTCTGGCCGGGACAGGGAGCGTACACTGCAGCATCAACACCGTACTCCTTCAGGAAGCCCAGCTCCATGGCGTTGTTGGTGTTGATCAGCACGATCACCTTATCAAAGTTGTCGCAGACCATCTGCAGCATCTCTTCCTCACGGTTGCTCAGCTGCAGGTAGTGGTCGCCTTCATCCCAGTCGTTGCCCTCGTTCAGGCTGTCGTCGTAGACGCCGTTGAAGTAGGAGTTGCCGGTGGTGGCATCCCGCTCCAGCCAGCTGCCGTCCACCACAGACATCATGTCGGTGGGCATATCGGCGTTCTCGCCGCCGGGACGGGAGATCACGACCAGAGCGGTGTCAGAGAACTCCTTGGCGCTGCTCATCAGCTCATCGGTGTAGGCATTCACGTTGGGCTCGGGCAGAGTCCAATCCTGTGCCCACATGCTCACGCTGGGACGCTCGGCCTGGTAGGTCTCGTAGAAGTTCACCAGATCCTCGTTCACATTCAGGCCGGCATTCTTCAGACCGGTGATCAGATCGGTCACCTCGTACTGATCGTTCAGAGCGCCGGAACCAACGCCGCCGTAAACGGGAGCAGTGGAAGCCCAGCCGAATACGTTCAGGTTGGAACCGCTGGCCAGGGGCAGAGTGCCGTTGTTCTCCAGCAGGGTAACACCCTCGCCGACCAGCTCGGTGTTGACCTCATAGGCCTCCGCCATGCTTTCTTCGGTGATGGAACCGCCGCCCATGGCCAGGTTGATCACGGTGAACATGGGGCCAAAGCAGATCAGGTTAACGGTAATTACCAGGGCCAGCAGGATAGCCAGGCCGGCCTGGCAACGGATCATGGCCTTTTTGGCCTTGGGCAGTTTCATGCAGGCGATCATCATCAGGATCGCCAGCACCAGAACGACGCCAAATCCGATCAGATGATATTTCATCGAATCCAGAACTTTGAAGACGTCATCGATATTGATAGACAGCATTTCGTTTCCTCCTTAAAATGTAAATGCTTGCGTACTCGCCTCCGCAAGAGGCTGTTCCCTGTGCGCGCAGCCACCTTCCTTTCCGGCGCGCCGGCCGCGGTACATTCCCTGTTTGCACCACATGGGCTCATCACGCCGATGTTATTTCACAAGCCTGCCCCCATCTCTTGGGCCTGCCCGTTTTTCTGGATGCATTTTAACACATTCTTTTTACAAGTTTCATGGCTTCTTCACAAATCGCAGCTTTTGCGCACAAACGGATTTTGGCTTTATTGATTCCGCACAAATGTCCGCCGCCTGTTTTCGTCACATTCACCAATAACCTTTGACAAGTTACAAAAACATTTCAATTTTGTTAGATCACACAAAAACAGCCCGCGCAGCTTCACTGAACTGTGAAAACTGCGTGGGCCATGTTCTGTTTATTCCGGTTTCGCTTTGGGCTGCCCCTCTTTGGGCAACGGAAGCAGAACCTTCATTTCAAACCAGTTGTCCTTGGCAGCCACGGTCACACTGCCGCCGTATTTTTCCGCAGTGTAGCGGATGCTCTTGATGCCAAAGCCGTGGTAGGCCTTCTCCTTCTTGGTGGTCACCGGCAGACCACCTTCAAACTCCAGCGTGCCTTCACAATAGTTTTCAAAGCGCAGCAGCAAAAAGCTTTTCTGCACCGCAACGGTCACATGGATCAACCGTTTGGATTTGTCCGGGATGCGCAGTTCACACTCAATGGCGTTGTCCAGCGCGTTGCCGAAGATGGTACAAATGTCCATCACGCTCATAAAGCCCAGACGGGTACCGTCCGCCACACAGGTGAGGGTGATGCCATGCTTCTGGCAGTAAAGGCTTTTGCTGGTGAGCACGGTATCCAGCACCGCGTTTCCGGTCTTGTTCTGGGCCTCGTAGGTTTTGATGTCCTCTTCCATCTCGTCCAGCCAGGCGGCGCGGCGTTCCGGGTCACTCTCTGCCCGCAGGGCCGCGATCTGGTGCTTCAGGTCGTGGTACTTGCGGTTGATCACATCAATGCTCTCGCGGGACTGACGGTACTGCGCATACTGATTCTGCAGCACATTCTGGATGGACTCCAGCTCATAGCGCATGTGAAGCTCACCCCGCTGCACATGATAAGCATACAAAATTGCCAGACCGCCCAGGTCCACCAGGGTGCGGGTATTGAAAATATCGGTCACAAAACCGCTGCTGAAGGGGGTGTTGCTGTAGGCATAGCTGAGATTGCTCATCAGGAACGCGGCCAGACCGATAGCCACGGCGCTGATGGTCTCACGCGGGGTAACCTTGAAATGCCGGGTCGCTTCCATCCGGCGCCGCTCCAAAAGCCAGATGAAGCCGAACACCGCCGCATAGATCACCGCCAGGCAAAGCAGCTCCCAGAGCTTGCTGCGCCAGCCCAGCCGGAACAGGGTGTAAAAATACAGCTGCCATTCCAGCGCCGCTGCAAACTCCGCCAGCAGGAAGGCCCGCATGCAATGGTAACAGGCATCCAGCACCGGAAGATTACAGCAGGCACAAAACAGGGCCAGCATCAGGCCAACGGCCACGATCATGCAGGGAATCCACAAAAACAGCGGCGCATTGCCGGTGAGCTCCAGAAACAGGCATTGCGCCACCAGCATACCGCCGCTGATTCCCGCCAGCCGCCAGCCCCGGACGCGCAGCGGCAGTTGGGTAATATAGACCATACAGGCCAGCCACTCCGCGATGGCGGTGTAAAGCCGCGGAATATCAGGAAAGGGCATGGTGTTCACTTAATCACCTCACCCACGTAATTGGCCAGCGCTTCCATGAAATCATTCTTGCGGCCCCGGCTGATCAGCAGCTCCTTGCCGCCCACCAGAGCACAGCCACCCTGCACGCCATCCACATGCTCCAGATTCACCAGATAGCCCTTGTTGCAGCGGAAGAAGTTCAACGGCTCCAGCTTGCCTTCCACGTCCTTCATGGTTCCGCTGGTCACATGGTCACCCTGCTCGGTGTGGAAGATCAGGTTATGACCCTGGCTCTCCACATAATAGATCTTGTCGATGTCCAGCTTCTGTGCCCCGCCCTTGATGCTGATGGTCATGTAACGGCGGGCGCGTTTTTTCATCCGCTGAATGGCCCGGCTCAGCCGCTGGGAGAAGGCAAAATAACTCACCGGCTTGAGCACATAGTCCATGGCGTCCACCGCATACCCCCGAATGGCATACTGGGCCATGTTGGTGATGAAGATGATCACCACCTCCGGGTCCACCCGGCGGATTTCCTCGGCAGCGGTCATGCCGTCCATGAATTTCATTTCCACATCCAGCAGGATCAGATCATACTGGGCCTTGTAGCCCTCCACAATCTCGTCTCCGTCGGAAAAGATGCTGATCTCGAACTCCTGCCCGCTCTCCTGAGAATAGCGCACCAGGAACTCCCGCAGCTGTGCCGCATAGGCCGCCTCATCCTCCACGATCGCAACGCTGATCATCATTCATTGTGCCGTCCTTTCCGTTTTCAGATTCCGCAAGCTTTACCGATTGCTTTTCATTACTTATTATAAGGAAGCCCCCGGAGTTTGGCAAGTATGCCCAAATCCACCGGGATATCGTCTGTTTTTGCGCAAAAAAGGTGCGGCAGGCCTGCTTTGCCCGCCGCACCTTGACCGTTTGCTTTGTTCCCGGCTGTTCAGCGCAGAACCACATACACGATGTAGCCCACATAAACCAGAATGCCGATGCCGCCCATCAGCCGGCTCATCCGGCCCTGCAGCCAGCACCACAGGCACATGACTGCCGTAACCACCAGCAGCACCACCGCATCGGTGAACACCTCGGCGGAGCTTTCGATGGCGGTCAGCGCACTGGAAGCGCCCAGGATAAACAGGATATTGAAGGTGCTGGACCCGATGGCGTTGCCCAGTGCCAGGCCGCTTTCACCCTTGCGGGCAGCCACGATGCTGGTGGCCAGCTCCGGCAGGCTGGTGCCCACCGCCACAATGGTCAGGCCGATCAGAGTCTCGCTCAGGCCCAGGGCTGCAGCGATGGCGCTGGCGCTGTCCACCACCAGATCACCGCCCCAGATGATGGCCACGATGCCAACCACCACAAACAGGAGGCATTTGACCACAGAGGGCTTCTCCCCTGCGTCCTCCTCGGTGCGGTCGTTCATGGCTGCACGCACGGTCCAGACCATATACAGCACCATGCAGGCCAGCAGAATCAGGCCCTCCCAGCGCTGAAGCACACCGTCCAGCAGGAAGAGCACCAGCAAAGCGGACGCACCCACGCAGACCGGGAAGTCCCGCACGATGAGCTGCCGCTCGATGCCGAAGGCCAAAATCAGAGCGCAGCCACCAGCTACCACCAGCAGATTGAACAGATTGGAACCGATTACGTTGCCCAGGCTCAGGCCGTTGCTGCCCGCCAGGCCGGCGGTAATGCTCACCGAAGCCTCCGGCAGACTGGTACCCATGGCCACGATGGTCAGGCCGATCACCACCGACGGAACCCGCAGCAGGCGGGCAATGCCGGAGGAGCCATCCACAAACGCATCTGCGCCTTTGACCAGCAGGGCAAAGCCCACCAGCAGGATCACAATATTCACTAACATCTTGTTTCCTCTTTCTCTTTGTATTCTCCACAAAGCCGAAATGAATTGTGCCAGAACGACACGAACCGATTCTCATGATACGAGTTCCTCCCTGCTGTGTCAAGGACATCCCCGTTCTCTGTTTCAAATTGCTGCAAAAAGCCGCCAGGTCGTTTCAACCCGGCGGCTTTTTCTTCACGCGAGCGCCTTGCAGATCATGGCGCGCACATGTGCTCCGCTCCGGTTCAGGCCCGCCTCTCCCTCGCAGCTCTGAGCCGCACAGACACTGAGCAGTGCCGCCTTGAGTACATAGCGGCAGTATTCATCGCTGCTGGAGGGCGAGATCCGGCCTTCCCGGCGGCCGGTGTCGATTGCCTGCTGAATCAGCGCAGTCAGCCGTTCCTTGCATTGCTCCATGGGCTGGCGTGCCTGAACGGGCAGTTCCTGCTCAGCCTGAGGCGCGGTGAGCGCGGCTGCAATCACCCGGTAGCTGCTGCCCCGCTCCAGCAGCATCTTCACCACAAAACGCTGGGCGCTTTCCAGCTGTTCCTCAAAGGAAGCGCTGGCGGCCAGCTGCTCCTCCAGAGCATTCAGCTCCCGCTCCATACACCAGAGCATGGTCGCCGCCAGGATCTCTTCCTTGGAGGAGAAGTATTCATACAGCGTTCCCTTGCCCAGGCCTGCCGCGGTGGCAATGGCCTGCACCTTTACCTCATACATGGGCACGCCCTGCTGAGCAAGGCTCAGCACACCCTGGAAGATTTTTTCCCTCGTTTGCTCGCTCATTCCTCATCCTCCTCTCCCAGGTCCACCTTTTTCAGCTCCTTGCGGAACAGCAGGTCATACAGCACCGGCACCACAAACAGCGTAAGCAGGGTGGCATAGGCCAGACCGCCGATGGTCACGATGGCCATAGCACGGCTCATTTCTGCGCCCATGTCCTGGGAGAACACCATGGTGCTCATGGCCAGGATGGTGGTCAGGGCGGTCATCAGGATGGGACGGATACGGCGGCGGCCGGTGAGCACCAGCGCGTCCCGCTTTTCCATACCGGCCAGACGCAGCTGGTTGGCATAGTCCACGAACACGATGCCGTTGTTCACCACAACGCCCGCCAGGATCAAAAAGCCCAGCATTGCAATCACCGAGAGCTGCTGGCCGCTGATCCACAGTGCCAGCAGGCCGCCGGTAAAGGCCAGCGGGATGGTAAACATAACAATAAAGGGACTGAGCAGGCTCTGGAACTGAGCCACCATGATCAGATAAATGAACACCAGCGCCAGGGCGATCATCTTCACCAGGTCCACCATGGCGTTCTGGATGGTTTCCACCTCACCGCTGATCTGAATGGTATAGCCCTCCGGGGCCTGGTAGTCCGCCAGCAGCTGCTCCACCTGGCGGCTGAGCAGGGTGGTGTTATAGCCCTCTTCGGTAACAGCGGTTACGGTCATATAGCGCTGCTGATTGTCACGGCTGATGGAGGCCAGGCTGGCATCGGTCTGCACTGTGGCAAACTCACCCAGGGTATGGGTTTCCTCCTCGGTCTCGCCGTTTTCACCCTGCACCTGCACGGTGAAGGGATAATCCAGCAGATTCTCCCGGGTCAACGCGTCCCGCTCGTCCACGATCACCACGTCGTAGTCATCCTGCCCCACGGTGAGGGTGGTGGAGGTGGTCTCGGTGGTGAGTGCAGCGGAAAGCTCGCTGTAAATCTGAGCTACGGTCAGACCGTACTGCATGGCCTTGTCCTTGTCCACGGTCACCCGGATCTGCGGTGCGCCGTCCTCCTGGCCGTTGCTGATCTCAGTGAAGCCCTCCACCTGGCCCAGCAGGTCCATCATATCCTGACTGATGGACTGCAGAGTATCCAGATCACGGCCCTGAATGACGATCTCCATGCCGCTGCCGCCCAGAACCGACATGTCCATATTGGAGGTGGACACCGACAGCTCACAGCCGGGCAGCTGCTCCTGTACGTTCTGTGTCATCTGGTCCGCCAGCGCCTGGCTGTTTTTCGCGCCTTCCTCGCTGAGCAGCAGATAGAAGCTCATGCTGTCCACTGTGCTGGAACTGGTGCCGCCCATACCCAGCAGACTGGCGGTGCTGCCGCCGTCCATGGCGCCCACGGTTTCCACACCGGGAACCTGCAGCATGGTCTCCATAGCCTGATCGGCCATTTCGTAGGCATCCTGGCGCTTGGTATCCTGGGGCAGGGTGAGCGTGGCGCTTACCTGGTTGCCGCCCATGGAGGGCATAAACTCCATGCCCATGCGGGCAGTCTGCCACACAGCTACACCCAGCAGCACCGCTGCCAGGCCCAGCGGCAGCGCCTTGTGCCGCAAGCAGAACCGCAGCGCCCGGGCATAGCCGTTCACCATGCTCTCGAACCAGGGATGACGCTTCTCGCTGGCGGTTTTCAGCAGGGTGCTGCTGAGGGCAGGCACCAGGGTAAGGGCCACCAGCAGGCTGGCCACCAGAGAATAGGCAATGGTCAGGCCCATATCGGTGAACAGCTGGCGGGTGATGCCCTCGGTAAACACGATGGGCAGGAACACACAAATGGTGGTGAGGGTGGAGGCTGCAATGGCGCCCGCCACCTCCTTGGCGCCCCGCACCGCCGCTTTGGCTGCCGGGACTCCCTCGCTGCGCATCCGGTAGATATTTTCGATCACAACGATGGAGTTATCCACCAGCATGCCCACGCCCAGAGCCAGACCGCTCAGGGAGATCATGTTCAGGGTAACGCCGGAGAAATACATGAGCACCACCGCGAACATCAGGCTGATGGGAATGCTCAGCGCCACCACCAGGGTGGGTTTGAAGTCCTTCAGGAAGATGGCCAGCACGATGACCGCCAGCACACCGCCCCACGCCAGGTTGGACAGCACGCTGCTCACCGTCATCTGAATATAATCGCCCTGGTCCATCAGCGGAGTGATGCGCAGACCGGGATATTTTTCCTGCAGCTGCTCAATGGCCCGGTTGGCCTCCTTGGACACCTCGCTGGTGGAGGCGGTGGAGCCCTTCTGAATGGTCAGCACCACTGCGCTGTTGCCGTTCACCCGGGCGTAGCTCTCAGCGCTGTTGTCGGTCATGGCGATGTCCGCCACATCCTTCAGACGGATGTCGCCCACGCCGTCGATGTGCATCAGCAGAGCGTTCTCCACGCTCTCCTGGTCCGAGAAGGCATCGCCCACGCGCAGAATGTAGGAGTCGTCTCCCTCCTTGATATAACCCGCGGGCATGGAGAAGTTCTGGGCCATCACCAGACCACTCACCATATCCTTGGTAAGCAGGGTGGAGAGGTCTGCCTGCTCCAGCGCCTGCTGGCGGGCGTCCTCAAACTGCTCCTGTGCCTGCTCCATCTGCTCCTCAGCCTGGGCCAGCGACTGTTCTGCCGCCGCCAGCTGGGCCTGACCGCTGCCGAAGCCTGCCGCAGCGCTGATCTTGCCGCTCTCCAGCTGCTTGTAGGCCTCCTGGGCCTTTTCCAGGCCCTCCTGGGCGGCCTCCTTCATCATTTTTGCCGCCATCAGTTCGGTTTCCAGGTTGGCCAGCTCAGTCTCAATCTGGGGCAGCCGCTCGTCCATCTTCTGCTGCAGCTGGGTCTGCTGCGCTGCCAGCGCTTCCCGCTGGGCGGCCAGCTCATCCTGCTGAGCCGTTAATTGATCCTTCTGCGCCAGCAGCTGCTCCTTGCCCGCCGTCAGATCCGCCAGCGTGGTCATGCCCTGGTCAATCAGCGCCTGCACCGCATCCTTCAACTCCTGGGTGGGCAGCATGGCTGCAAGATCACTCAGTGCGGTATCCTCCGGCAGACCCATGGCCAGCAGCTGGTCAATCCCCGCCGCCGCAACATCAATCTTTGCAATGCCGTCATCCATCTGGGCCAGACCTGCATCCATCTGGGCCAGGCCGTCGGCAATCTGCTTTGCGCCGTCCTCATAGCCCTTCTTCTCCGTTTCCAGCGCAGTTTTGCTGGCGGTGAGCGCAGCCTCCTGACTGGCCAGAGCCTGGGCCTGTGCAATGGCGGAATCCAGCTGGGCACTGCCCTCCGCCAGCTGGCTGGCGATCTCGCCCTGCTTATCCTCCAGGGCAGTCTTGCCGTTTTCCAGCTCGGCGCGGCCGTCTTCCACCTTCTGACGGGCATCGTCCAGCTCCTGCTTTGCATCCGCCAGCTTGTCGTCCACGCTGGCCAGAACCTGGGTGTTCACCTCATCGATCTTGTCCTGATTCAGGGTCACCTGCAGGGTCTTTTCCACCATGCCGGTACCGCTCACACTGGCCACACCGTCCAGCCGCTCAAAGCCGGGGATCACGTCGGAATCCACAAAATCGGTGAGTTCGTAGATACCCATATCCTCCATGTCCACGCTGGCGATCATCACCGGGAGCATATCCGGCGAAAGCTGCATGAGCATGGGGTTCTGGGCGGTGTCCGGCAGTGCGCCCTTGATCTGGTCCAGCGCGGTGGACAGAGCCACCATGGCGCTGTCCATATTGGTGTCCTGCTCGAACTCCAGGGCCACCATGCTCACGTTCTCGCTGGAGGTACTGGTCACGTTTTTCACGCCGCTCACGGTGCCCAGGCCCGCCTCCAGCGGCGCAGTCACTGCCGCCTCCACCCGTTCCGGACTGGCACCGGGGTAGCTGGTGACCACCATCACATAGGGCAGTTCCATGGCGGGAAGAAGATCCGTGGTCATGCTGGTAAAACTGATCACGCCCAGCACGATCACCATGATCACCGCCACCACCACAGTAAACGGCTTTTTCACACAATATTTGGACATAGCTGCTTACTCCTTAATGAATCTTGCAAAATGAAGCCGCCATGCAAAAATACACAGCAGCGCAAAACCGACCGACCGGTCGGTCGGTCCACCAAACCAGTATACACCCACGGTTCATACCAAACAAGACCGGAACCAAAATTTATTTTTCGGCCGTCTGGCGCCCAGCCCGCTGCATAAACTTGCTTTTGCATGCAGAAAAAGTCGGTCTTTCCTGAGATATTTGCACAAATTTTATCCGAAGCGGGCGCGCAATTCATACGATTCACCGTTTTGTTTGTAACCCCTTGATTTTTGTGGGAAAATATCAGACAATATCCATGTTGAAGTGTGTGCGCGGCCTGCGGACGGGCCGTACCGATCTGTGATGAGGTGTTGTGTTTATGATGATCTCCACCAAGGGGCGCTATGCTCTGCGCGTTATGATGGATCTGGCGCAAAACCCGCCGGAAGAATATGTCGCTCTGGGCGGCGTGGCCGAACGGCAGGGCATCTCGATGAAGTACCTGGAAGCCATTGTAGCGCTGTTGAACAAGGCCGGTTTTCTGGAGAGCCGGCGCGGCAAGGCCGGCGGCTACCGCCTGGTCCTTTCCCCCGCGGAGTACACCGTGGGCGAAATTCTGAAGGCTGCCGAGGGCGGGCTTGCACCGGTGAACTGCCGGGAATGCTCTGACGGCGACTGCCCTCGTGCCGACCAGTGTGCCACCCTGCCCCTGTGGCAGCGGCTGGACCAGCTGGTGGAAAACTTTTTGCAGAGCGTGACCCTGCAGGATATGCTGGACGGCACGCTCCCTCCCGTTTGAGCTTTCGGAGAACATCTGCACAGCTGCAAAAGGCTGTGCAGAATTTTTTATTTTTCTTTTTCCTATTGACTTCCTTGGTTTTGTGTGTTATTATCCTATTGCAACGATGGGAATTAACTTCTCACCCTGCTACAGCGTTTCCTGCCGGATATCCGGCAGTTTGATTCAGGAGGAATACAAATGGGCTATATCTACGCCGATAATGCGGCCACCACAAAGATGAGCCGCCACGCCGCCGAGGTCATGCTTGGCGTGATTGAAAACAACTATGCAAACCCCTCCAGCCTGCACACCCCCGGCCAGCTGGCCGCCGTGCAGCTGGCCGAGAGCCGTCAGACCATCGCGGAGATTCTGAACTGCGAGCCCCGGGAGATCATCTTCACCGGCGGCGGCAGCGAGGCCGACAACCAGGCTCTGCTCTCCGCCGCGGCCATTGGCCAGCGCAAGGGCAAAAAGCATATCATCTCCACCAAATTTGAGCACCATGCGGTGCTGCACACCCTGCAGAAGCTGGAAAAGCAGGGCTTTGAGGTAACCTATCTGGACGTTCACGAAAACGGCATCGTCCGCCCCGAGGACGTGAAGGCCGCCATCCGGCCGGATACGGTACTGGTGAGTGTGATGTACGCCAACAATGAGATCGGCACCATCCAGCCCATTCGGGCCATCGGCGCCATCTGCCGCGAGCAGGGTGTGCTGTTCCACACCGACGCGGTGCAGGCGGTGGGCCATCTGCCCATCGACGTACAAGCAGACAACATCGACATGCTCAGCCTTTCCGCCCACAAGTTCCACGGACCCAAGGGCGTGGGCGCGCTGTATGCCCGCAAGGGTGTGGCGCTCACCAGCCTGATTGAGGGCGGCGCACAGGAGCGGGGCAAGCGGGCCGGCACCGAGGACCTGCCTGCCATCGCCGGCATGGCGGCTGCTCTGCAGGACGCCGTGCGGGAGATGGACGCCAACACCGCCAAGGTTTCCGCGCTGCGGGACCGGCTGATCGAGGGCCTTTCCGCAATTCCCCATTCCACCCTCACCGGCGACCGGGAGCACCGGCTGCCCGGCTGTGCCAGCTTCTGCTTTGAGGGCATTGAGGGCGAGTCGCTGCTGTTGCTGCTGGACCAGAAGGGCATCGGCGCTTCTTCCGGCTCGGCCTGCACCTCCGGTTCGCTGGACCCCAGTCACGTGCTGCTGGCCATCGGCCTGCCCCATGAGGTGGCCCACGGCTCGCTGCGCCTGACCCTGAGCCCGGAAAACACCCCCGAGGAGATGGAGCACATCATCCAGGCCGTGACCGATGTGGTGGCCTACCTGCGCTCGATCTCCCCCGTTTGGAACGATCTTCAGAAAGGAATCAAGAACTATGTTATACAGTGATAAGGTCATGGACCATTTTCTCAACCCCCGCAACCTGGGCACTATCGACGACGCCGACGGCGTGGGCGAGGTGGGCAACGCCAAGTGCGGCGATATCATGAAGATCTATCTGAAGATCGACAACGATATCATTACCGACGTAAAGTTCAACACCTTCGGCTGCGGCAGCGCCATCGCTTCCAGCAGCATGGCCACTGAGATGATCAAGGGCAAGCCGGTGGACGAAGCGCTAAAGCTGACCAACAAGGCGGTCACCGAAGCGCTGGACGGTCTGCCGCCCCACAAGATCCACTGCTCGGTACTGGCCGAGGAGGCGGTGCAGGCGGCCATTGCCGACTATCGCACCCGCAACGGCCTGCCCACCGACGATATCCCCTCCTGCAACGGCTGCTGCGGCGGCTGTCACAGCCATGACCATGGTCACGGCCACGACGAGGAGTAAGGACTGCTTTTTCTCTGATTTCCCCCTCTTTTCATAACATCCTCCAATCTGCATTTTGCGGCAAAGGACCGGCTCGCCCACTGGGCGGCCGGTCCTTTGCGTTTGATGCGTTCTTCTTTTTTCATCAATCAGGCGGCGTTTCGGCTGCTGAGAAATTCCTCGATGACCTCCACGGTCTGCTTCTGCTGCTCCTCCGCAGAGATGGTCGCCGGGGCATCCCCCTTCTGGGGGCCGTAGTTGCCGAACTGGGCATGGTTGCCGCCCGCAATCTCCACCACGTTCTCGGTATAGTCCAGCTTATCCTCCACACTCTGGTTCAAAGAACCGTATACGGTGAGGGTATCTGCCGGGGAGTAGTCCCCATAGATATAAGCCCCCAACAGAATCAGGCCATCCACCTCATCCGGGTGGTTCGAGGCAAACTGGGAGGCCATGGCCCCGCCCATGGAATGCCCGGCGATGTACCAGTGCTCCACCTCCGGGAACTGCTCCATTACTCCTTCGGCGGCGTTGGAGTCAAAAATTGCCATGTTGAAGGGCATTTCCACCAGAATGCAGGTGATACCGGTCCGGCGGATCTGGTCCAGCAGCGGCAGATAGGCCTGCGCCTACACCTTCGCCCCGGGATAAAAGATGATGGCGGTATCGGTGGGCGCAGAGGGCGACAGAATGGTCAAATCATCCTGCAAGGTGATGCCATTCTCCCCGGAAAGCACCGCCAGAGCCACATCCTCGGCCCGGTAATAGTCGGATACATACCAGAAAAAGGCCCCCATCAGCAGAATCAGTACCACCAGGACCACAGCCCCGGCCATCAGCAGCTTTTTGCGCAGGGGCATCTTGTGTTTGCTCATTCATGTTCTCCTTTTCTTGCCTTCTCCCATTCCGCCAGCCAGGCGGCTGCCTCCTGACGGGAATGAAAACGGATGATGGTTGTTTTCTCCCGAAAAGCGGCGAGCAGCTCGTTCATCCGGGGCAGTTGGGTCTTGGGGAAATCCTCGATCCAGCTGCGGAATTCCGGGTCAAACTCGGTCTCCACCCAGGGCATATCCTCCCGGGCAGTCCCGATGCGGGCGGCCGCGCTCTCCAGGCACAGCTCCAGCGGATAGTCCAACAAAAACACGGTATCACACCGTTCCAGGCGCATCTCCATGGTGCGCAGGTAATTGCCGTCGATGATCCAGCGGGGCTGCTTTAAGATATTCGCCAGCGCCGCGTCGAATTCCTCCGGGGAAATCTCGGTCCGGTCGGGCTTGTGCCAGATTCGGTCCAGATAACAAAGCGGCAGCCCGGTCACCTGGTGCAGCGCCCGGGCAAAGGTACTCTTTCCCGCACCGGGGCAGCCGATCACGATTACGCGTTCCATTTTCTCACCCGTTCAAGAGCTCCTGCAGCTCGTTCACCAGGCGGCACAGATGGAAGCCGTCGCACACCGCGTGGTGTACCTGCACCGCCAGCGGCAGCAATACCCGGCCATTCTCCTCATAAAATCGGCCCATGGTGAAGATAGGCGGCAGATAATCGTAGCCGTTTTGCAGGTTCAGATTGAAGCCCTCGAAGCTGGCCCAGGGAATCATGGATACCGGGAAGGTGTTTGCCGGGGTGTCCGGCCGGGCCATCATGCCCGGATTGTTCCCGTAGTTCGCCATGTCCTGCTCATAGGCTTCACAAAAAGCCGCATAATCCGGTGTATAGGCCGTCCACAGGTTGGATAAGGTCTCAGTCTCCTTGTGGAAGATGGTGTAGCAGGGGTGAACCACATCGTAATAGCCCGGCTCCCCCGCCTCGTTCAACGCCATGCGGAACTCCTGGTGCCGGTTCACCACTGTGGACAGATCATACAGCATGGCCGGGTAAAGCTTCTGCCCGCTCTGCCTCAGACGGGTGATGTCCAGCTTGAAGGTCCCGCTGTAGGTGCAGGGCACCTGACTGAAATAGTGGTTAAAATATTCCTCCCGTGGCCAGGCGGAACGTTCGATTTTTGTAAAGTTCATTATTTCTTTCCTCCCTGTACCTGCTCAATCACCTTTCGATAGGGGCCCACGATGGCCTCGGTCATCTTGCCCTTGGCCTGTTTCTGGATGGAGGGCACCGCCAGCAGCGCGCCCACCAACTTCATCTGCAGAATTCGCTTTTTCTGCTTCTGGGGGAAGTCGTAGATGCCCTGCTGTTTATAGAACTTGTGGTCCGCCTTCATCAGGCCCTGCATCACATAGATCAGATCCCGGAAAATCTTCATACCACCCACACTGTAGAAATTGGCTGGACGGGTGAGCTTTTTGTCCATGGCAAAAATCAGATTTTCTGCCAGCTGCCGGATCTCTCGGGCGGTGTCTCCCTCGTCGGTGGCCACGCCGCACAGATAGTTGCCGCCCACCTCGGCCCGGCCCTCCAGGATCATGCGCAGGTTGGGTTCATATTGGTAGTCGCCACTGACCAGATAGGCAATGGGCGTACCGTGGGTCACGGTGCGGTGCCCGTTGCAGAACTGCCGGTCATCAAAGCACTTGAATCTGGACTGGGTGTAATGGTCCGCGATGGTAAAGGCATACACAAAGCCGTCCGCGGTCTGGATGGTGTTCCGCAGAAAGTCGTCAAAACCGTCCTTATACACACATTTTCCGGTAACCGCGCAGCCGAAGCAGCCCAGGCAGCCGCCGTCGAAGGGGAACTGACGCAGATTCACCACCCGGCTTTCACAGGGCAGCGCAGCGCGAAAATCCGCGATCATATTAGCCAGATTTTCGTCATTTTCAGCACAGTTGGTCACGATGACCACATCCCCGCTGCAGTCCTTGTCCACCTGGGGCAGCACCGGCTGGTAAACCGATTTCTGCCGGGCCGGGGCCTTCACCGGCGGCACTACAAAGGGCCCATGCTCACAGGAAAACATCAGCTGGTCAAAGAAGTTCCGGGCATCCTTCTGGCCCTGTTCGGTGAGCAAATCCTCCATATCGGCAGAAATTCCGCGAATCACCTTCATGCCCAGATCACAGCAGTTTTCCTCCACATAGCGGTGGGCGGTCACGTCGTAAAAATGCTTGGAGGTGGTAATCTGACTGGCGAATTTGCCGGTCAGGTCCACCCCGTCCGCCTTGATCAGCTCGATCAGCCGGTGAAGCTGATAGGGCGCGATGAAGGTGTAGACCGGGTAGCAGAACAGCACCAGCTCGGCCTGCTCCAGAGCAGCGCGCACCGGCGAAAAATCCTTTTCGTATGCCTTGATTCGCTGGCCCACCGGCAGGAAGGTAAATTCATGCTCCGGATGCAGCGCCTGCAGATAGAGCGCTGTGTGAACAGTGGCGGAGTTTTTCCCCTTGGGACTTGCGTTCAAAACCAATATCTTCATGCTTGTTCCTCCAATTCGCAAAGCAGCCGGGCATACCAATCCCGCTCAAAACGGGCGGCAGCGATGCCGTAGTCGATGGTGTAGCCTTGAAAACGAAAGATGGAATCCCAATCCCGCCCGCCGGGCACCTCACCTTGGCAGATGGCATCGAACCGGGCGCGGATGGCCTGCAGCGTGGCTTCCATCTCCTCCATCTGGTGCAGATAGCCCCGAATGGCCTCTACCCGCTCCGCCGGGTCTGCCAGTCCCAGGAAAAACAGTCGGGCCAGTTCCATGTTCTTGACCTTATCCGCCTGCATGGGCTGGCTCACCCAGCCTGCAAAGGCAGCGCGGCCGCTCTCTGTGATGGAGAAGATCCGTTTGCGCCGCTTGCCCTCGTTTGCCTCCCGGGCGCTGATGCGTCCCTCCCGCTCCAGCTTTGCCAGAGCAGTCTGCACGCTGCCCGCACTGTGGGAGCAGATCAGGGCCAGATTTTGCTTGATGAACTGCTGCAGCTCGTAGCCGGTCATGGGCGCGAGCATCAGCAGCCCAAGGATCAGATATTCCATAGGCTCACTCCAAATATATCGAATAGAGATATTATATAGAGAAACCGGCTGCTCCGTCAAGCAACAGGTTTCCTAAAAAAAT